>JAIKXO010000252.1 GCA_024684065.1 Lachnospiraceae bacterium | reverse complement strand
AGGATCATGAAGGAAGGAATACATCCTAATTATTATCAGGCAAATGTAAGCTGTAACTGCGGAAATACTTTTGTTGTGGGTTCTACAAAAAAGGAGATCCACGTTGAGATCTGTTCCAAGTGCCATTCGTTCTATACGGGGCAGCAGAAATCTGTAAGGGCTGACGGACGTATAGAGAAGTTCAACAGAAAATACGGCGTGGAAAGTAAATAAAGAGAAGAAGCTTAAAGGGGTGAGGTTCTCACCCCTCTTTTTTTAGAAAGTCTGGAGGAGAAACAGGATCAGCTCAGGCTGAGCTCTATACTGACCGGACAGGAGGATCATATTTTAACGGATCAAATATTGACATTAAATCCCTTTTCTGCTGTCTTTGTAAGTATAATGGTGTTTGTATGGATAATAATGAAACAAAAAAGATAAAAAACAGAGCGGGTAATGCCCATTACAGCGGCATCGGAGGCCAGGCTGTGATAGAGGGCGTCATGATGAAGAATAAAGACAGATATGCTGTCGCAGTCAGGACTCCCGAGAAGGATATAAATATTTCCATAGAGGAATATGAGCCCTTCGGAGGCAGCGGCAGGATAGTCAGGCTTCCTTTTATACGAGGGGTCTTTTCCTTTATCGATTCCCTGATCATAGGAATAAGAACCTTGAATTACTCGGCGTCTTTTTATGAGGAAGAGGATGTAAAATCAAAAAAGCGCCAGAAGAAAGGACTGCTCGACAAGATCTTCGGAGAGAATGCCGAAAAGGCGGTCTCGGGGCTTACTGTCTGTCTGTCCGTTGTTTTTGCCATAGGACTTTTCATGCTGCTTCCGTATTATCTGTCTGTCCTTCTGAGAAGATGGATAGTTTCAGAGCTTGTGATCTCCATTGCCGAAGGTGTACTGAGGATCTTCATTTTTATAGGCTATCTCCTTGCCATTTCACTGATGGAGGACATCAGACGTACTTTCATGTATCATGGAGCCGAACATAAGTGTATCAACTGTATAGAGACTGGAAATGAGCTGAATGTCCAGAACGTGCTTGCTTCTTCAAGACAGCATAAGCGTTGCGGCACGAGCTTTATGTTCCTGGTTGTGTTTGTCAGTATTATATTTTTCATGTTCATAAGGGCACAGGAGCCGATCTTAAGGGTGGCTATACGTATATTGCTGATCCCCGTGATCGCCGGTGTTTCCTATGAGATAATAAGGCTTGCTGGTAGAAGCGATAATATATTTGTGAAGATCATTTCCGCTCCGGGGCTTCTGCTGCAGAAGCTCACAACAAGGGAACCCGACGCGGAGATGGTAGAGGTGGCCATAGCATCCGTAGAAGCGGTATTTGACTGGAGAGCTTACCTTTTGTCCGAATTCGGGGTCGTAGTGCCTTATGAAGAAGAAAAGGACTACTATGCCTGAAGTAAGAGAGCTTTATAATGATGCCGTATCACGGTTTATCAGGGCAGGGATAGAAGAAAGGGAGGCTAAGTCAAACGCAGGGCTTCTTCTCGGACATGTATTCGGCATCGACAGGAATTTTATTTATGCTCACGGAGATCATCAGATTCCGGAGGGGGAAAGGCTGTCGGAATTTTATGAGCTTATCAGGAAAAGGGAAGAGCGTATTCCGCTTCAGCATCTGACACATAAACAGTCTTTTATGGGGATGGATTTTTATGTGGACCGGAATGTACTGATACCCAGACCCGATACGGAGCTGTTAGTGGAAGAGGCCATGATCGAAGTCTCCGACGGTGCGAAAGTTTTGGACCTCTGCTGCGGAAGCGGCTGCATCCTGTTAAGCCTTATGAAGTATAAAAACGGGATAGACGGTTATTTTTCAGATATATCGGCTCCCGCTCTTTCCGTCTGCGGAAGGAATGCCGGGAGCCTCGGGCTTTCAGACAGTATCCATCTAATAGAATCCGATCTGTTTACGGGGATCAGCGAGGATCTCAGATTTGATGCCATTTTGTCAAATCCTCCGTATATAAGAACCTCGGATATTGAGAAACTGGAGCCGGAGGTCAGAGAACATGATCCCGGGATAGCTCTTGACGGTCATGAAGACGGGCTTTACTTTTACAGGAGGATCGCGCATGATGCGAAGCGATATCTGCTTCTTTCGGGGCTCCTTATTCTGGAGACGGGTTTTGACCAGGGGGATGCTGTAAGCGATATTCTTAAAAAAGAAGGCTATGCCGGTATAGAAATAAAAAAGGATTATTCAGGAAACGACAGGGTGGTAAGGGCCAGGAAGCCTGTCCCAGGCTGCAGTGAACGAATCTGATCTTTCACTGTAAGCTGTGGAAAGGCTCGTTCAGGAGGATTGATATGTTTGATAAACTTGAAGATCTTATAATGAGATATGAGGATATAATGAAGGAATTGTCTGAGCCCGGAGTGTCAAACGATCAGGCCAGATTTAAAAAGCTTATGAAAGAGCAGAGCGATATTACGCCCATCGTGGATGCTTATAAGGAATATAAGAAAAACAAGAAGGATATAGAGGATTCCCTTTCCATGCTTGAGAGCGAAAAGGATGAGGATATGAGGGAGCTTCTTAAGGACGAACTGGGAAGTGCCAGAAAGAATGTGGAGGAGCTTGAGGAAAGGCTCAAGGTGCTTTTGCTCCCTAAGGATCCGAATGATGACAAGAATGTGATAGTCGAGATACGGGCAGGCGCCGGTGGGGATGAGGCCGCGCTTTTTGCAGCCGAGATCTATCGGATGTATCTGCATTATGCCGAGAGCAGACGCTGGAAAGTGGAGACTATTGATGTAGATGAGATAGGCATTGGCGGTATGAAAAGCGTTACATTCATGATAACGGGACAGGGCGCTTATTCGATCATGAAATATGAAAGCGGGGTGCACAGGGTGCAGAGGGTTCCGGAGACGGAATCGGGCGGCAGGATCCATACGTCCACTATATCGGTGGCCGTCATGCCTGAGGCTGAAGATGTGGACGTGGAAATCGACGAAAAGGACATAAGGATAGATGTCATGCGCGCCTCGGGGAACGGCGGTCAGTGCGTAAATACGACGGATTCGGCGGTAAGACTGACGCATTATCCCACAGGGATCGTTATCTATTCGCAGACCGAAAAATCCCAGATCCAGAACAAGGAAAAGGCGTTTGCCCTGCTAAGGACCAAGCTGTTTGACCTTGAGCAGCAAAAAGCCCACGACGCTGAAGCGGAGCTCAGAAAGAGCCAGATAGGGACCGGGGACCGTTCCGAAAAAATAAGGACTTATAATTTCCCTCAGGGAAGAGTGACCGACCATCGGATAAATCTTACGCTTTATAAGCTTGACAAGGTAATGGACGGGGATATTCAGGAGATAATAGATGCGTGTATTGCTGCGGATCAGGCGGCGAAGCTTACGAAGATGAATGAAAGCGCTTAATGTTTTACGGTAAACACAGTTAAAATGTGTTTTTTTAAAGAAGCTCCGGCAGGTATGAGACCAGGGCGGACACGTCTTCATCTGTGAAAAAGACCTGAAAAAGAGGAGAGGTATATGCTTCAGAGGCTAAAATATAAGCTCAGACAGTTTATGATCGGAAGATATGGGATGGATAATCTGTCACAGTTTCTGGGGTGGCTGAGTTTTATCCTGATTGTGATAGAAATGTTTTCAAGGAAGGCGGTCCTTACATATATCACGCTTATTCTTATAGTGATCTTATACTATCGTACTTTCTCAAGAAACATTTCCAAAAGATATGCGGAAAATCAGAAATATCTTGCCTTTACCACAAAGGCCAGGGCATATCTGTCAAGCAGAAAAAGATATCTTCTGGAGCTTAAGACCCATCATATCTACAAATGCCCTTCCTGCAGGCAGAAAATAAGGATCCCAAGGGGCAAGGGGAGGATAGAGATCTCCTGTCCGAAGTGTCATACGAAATTTATTAAAAATTCATAGGCTGAAGAATATATTCACATACTCTGAATATTCGGCAGTATAGGGATCTTTTCCGGCTGAAATTCCTGAATTTACAAACGCATCTTTGTTGCGTCCCTACAGTCATGATAATACTTCACGCTCAGTCCAGACGGTATTCAAACCTGTAATTTGTTGACAGGCTGTAAAACATCAGTACCGCGTCAGGCTCAAATTCATTGACGGTTTCGCTTTTGACGGGACCGAAATCCCATTTTACCTGTTTAAAGGATATGTCTAAAAACGGACAGACCGCCTTGCCAAAGGAGTCAGTCAGCACAAGTATTTTTTTATCGTTAAATGAGTCATAATTTAAATAATCCCCCTCAGACTGTTCCAAAACCATATCGTAGGTGGACCGGTTATTGATATCGTGCATGACACGGTTCAGATCCTTTTCGCGCAGAGAGGTCGTATTGATAAGCATTCCCCTGTATTCTCCCTCGCTTTCGTCATCAAGGTTTAAAAGATGGGTCTCAAAGTTCGGAGTGATCAGATCAAAGTCGTCTATCCCGCCGAAGAATCTGCCGGTACGCTGCCCTCTGGATCCTAAATGCCATTTCGGGAAAGTTTCTATAGTGTAGTTATTTATATCCTTAACTTTGGGATCTATGGTGCAGTCAAGCTCCTTTTCAAGAACATCCGCGAATTTCAGGTAGGCGTAAAAACCCATTTCCGTGTTCCAGTGATGGTCCGTCCTGTACATCATGTCATAGGCATCTATTCCGTCGGAATAGAGCTCGTCCCTGAAATCGATGAGCTGTACTCCTCCGAGCCTTAAAGCGCTTGCGAATTTGTCAAGATTCTCGTTTGTATAGTCATAAAGGCCATCGGGTATCTGCGGGTCATATTTTGAGGAGGTTTCCGGGGGGATGGCAAAAATAAAGGGGATCCCCCTCTCGTTAAAATAATCTTTCGTCCGGATGATGCTTTCCGTGCTTTGCATCACGGTTTCATCATCAAGAGGATCGCTTAACTGGTACAGATATCCGTTCTCAAGCTTTATGACCCTGTTCATTTCCCGCTCTCCGAGGACGTTTCGCATAAGGCCGTTAATGCCGACAAAATCCGGTTTACGGTAGAAGGAGCTTGCAAAATCCGTTTCGAAACGGCTTCCGAGCTCCGCGGTCCATTCTACGGTATCAGGCAGGTCGTTTATATAGAAATCCATCAGTTCAAGGAAGCTTAAGGCCCCCAAAAGGATGACCAGGATTATGAATGTGGCTGTAAACAGGATTGAAGATATATTTTTATGCTCTTTGAATAATTCTTTCATATTTATGACTCTTTCGATTAAATGACTCTTTCGATTAAATGACTCTTTCGGTTAAATGACTCTTTCGGTTAAATGACTCTTTCGATTAAATGGCTTTTTCGATTAAATGGCTCTTTTGAATTAATGGCTCCTTCGATCAGGACTGCTTTGGCGGGCTTCTAAAAGTTAAAATATATGAATGGATTATGGGAACCCAGTATCAGGTAAGAAACAGCCCAGATGAAGATGAATCCGTAAGCTATAGGAGAAATGACCGATACGGTCATTTTTCCGATGCTTTTTGACTCAAGCTTCTGTTTGAGATATTTCATTACCGGCGCCGAGAAGATCAATCCCAGGATAATGAACGCCCCGTATTCCCGTAACAGCCTTTTTAAGGAGCTGTCCGCAAAAAAACTGATTCCTGTTCCATAGCCTCCGAACATTCCTTTTATAAATCCGAACGCATCAGGGAGTCCGGCACTGTTAAAGATCACCCATCCTATATTTATAAAAAACAGTGAACAGATCCTCCAAAGCGTTGTAAATATGATATTGCCATGTTTTTCGGGCCTTATAACGAATTTTTCGATCGAAAGCAGCAAAAAATACAGAAGTCCCCATATAAGGAAGGTTACATTGGCTCCGTGCCATATCCCGGTAAGAGCCCATACTATGAAAAGGTTCAGTATATTTCTCGGGACCGGTACCCTTGAGCCGCCTAAGGGGATATATACGTAATCACGAAACCACTGCCCCAGAGAGATATGCCACCTTCTCCAGAATTCTGTTATGGAACGTGAGATATACGGATAATTGAAGTTCTCATGAAATCTGAAGCCGAACATCCTCCCCAGACCGATAGCCATATCGGAGTAGCCGGAAAAATCATAGAATATCTGCAGGCTGAAGCATATCGAGCCAAGCCAGAGCATATAAGGATTGGCGTTCGAATAGTCTGAACCGAAGATCTGTGAGGCTACAGAGGATAGATTATTGGCAAGAATGACTTTCTTGGCAAAGCCCAGAAAAAAGCGTCTTACGCCTTCGGCAAAATCGTCAATATTCAAAGAGCGGCCGGTGATCTGGTCCGCTATGGTGGAGTACCTTACGATGGGACCCGCTATAAGCTGTGGGAAAAATGATATGTAAAGAGCCGTATAAAGGGGATTCTTCTGGGCCCTGACCGTGCCCCGGTAAACATCTATGCAGTAGGATAAAGCCTGAAAGGTGAAGAAGGAGATCCCTATGGGGAGCGCTATTTCAGGATCATTAAGCTCTGTTTTAAAAAGCCTGTTTATGCACAGAACGGTATAATTTAAGTACTTAAAAACGAACAGTAGTCCGATATTCAATACGATATCCGTAATAAGAAGAACTCTGGACCTGTTTTTGCTTCCGGATATATTCTGCCTGTCTATGGACAGCGCTATAAAGTAATTGACCGCTATGGAAAGGATCATTACAAGGACAAAGCGGGGTTCTCCGTATGCGTAAAAAAGAAGACTTGCGGCAAGCAGGATATAGTTCCTGTATTTATCCTTTGCGATGAAATACAAAGCGACTACAACCGGTAAAAATATAAAAGTAAAGACCAGACTAGAAAATACCAAGAAAAATCCTCCATGCTCCGGGTTGGATTCAAAAAAACAGAGACGTAAAATTACCCTTATTACAGAATTATACCAAATGGTGCAGGCTATTGAAAGTACAAAGATCGGTATGCAGGCCAACAACTTTTGACGCAGATATCTTATTATGATATGATAAAGTTTATGTTTGGATATGTTATCGTCAACAGGCAGGAACTCAGATTAAGGGAATATGAAAGGTACAGGTCGTACTATTGCGGTTTGTGCGGTGAATTAAGGAAAAGCTACGGGAGTACCGCGCGTTTTTGTTTAAGCTATGATATGACCTTCGTTATAATGCTTCTTACCGCTCTTTATGAGCCTGAATCAACGGATGGAATGGAACGCTGTTTTGCCCATCCATTTACGAAGCATCCGGTAAGGGAAAACTGCTTTACAGTTTACGCTGCGGACATGAATCTTCTGCTTGCCTGTAATAAGTGTGAGGATGACTGGAAGGATGAGAGAAAGTTTGCTAAAAAGATTTATTCCATGCTCCTTGGGAAAAGAGTAAGGAGGATCTCGGAAAAATATCCGGAAAAAGTCCGGGCTATAGATGAGAATCTTCTCGAAATAGGGAAATATGAGGACACAAAGGAGCCTAATATCGATCTTGCAGCGGGGGCTTTTGGTGAGATAATGGCGGAGGTACTCGCGGTATACAGGGATGAATGGGAAAACGAGCTTCGGCGGATCGGATTCTATCTGGGAAAATTCGTATATATACTGGATGCCTTTGATGATCTTGAGACTGATAAAAAGTCAGGCAGTTATAATCCCCTCCTTTTAAGGTGCGAAGCGGATGAGGGCTTCAGGACAGGGCTAAAGGAAGAAGTCGAAGCGATGCTTTTAATGATGATGAGTGAATGCTCCAGGGCTTTTGAGCGCCTTCCGATAATAGACAGGGATGTGGAGATATTGAGAAATATCCTGTATTCGGGAGTGTGGAGCAGGTTTGGTGACGGCCAGGGTAAAAAGAAAAAATGAATCCATATAAAGTACTGGGTGTTTCAGAGAATGCCACAGAGGAAGAAATAAAAAAAGCATACAGGACCTTGTCGAGAAGGTATCATCCCGATGCCAATATCAATAATCCCAATAAAGCACAGGCTGAGGAGAAGTTTAAAGAGGTACAGCAGGCCTATGAGCTTATCATGGACATGAGGCAGAAGGGCTATTCATATTCTGACAGCAGTTATTCGTCGGGCAATACCGGTTCCGGAAGTGGAGGCTACAGAGGCGGTTTTGACTTCGGTGGCTTCGATTTCGGCGGTTTTGATTTTGGCGGCTTTTCGAGAAATGCCGAGGACAGACAGGGCTCTGACCCGCGGTCCATGCATATGCAGGCGGCGGCTAATTATATAAACAGCGGGCATTACAGGGAAGCTCTGAATGTGCTTGAAAGTATCAATGACCGAAATGGTCAATGGTATTACTTTTCTGCTCTTGCCAATTCCGGTGTCGGAAATAATATTCAGGCACTGGATCATGCAAGGACTGCAGTAAGCCTTGAGCCCGATAACGGTACATACAGGATGTTCCTGCAAAGGCTTCAGTCAGGCGGAAGCTGGTACAGGGATATGCAGAGTCCATACGGTACGTCAGTGGTTCCAGGTGATAGTTTTTGCTTAAGGGTCTGCCTTCTGAACCTTTTCTGTAATCTCTGCTGCGGAGGAGGCTTCTGCTATGGGTGTACTATCTGATGGTTCCTGAGATTATCAAAAGAGGACAGATAAAGGTCTCGGTAAGGAATCTGGTGGAGTTCATTCTGAGATCGGGAGATATCGATAACAGGAAAAAAGGTTCTTCAGAAGAGAGCATGGCAGAGGGGGCAAGGATCCATAGACTGATCCAGTCAAGAATGGGACCCTCCTATCATGCGGAGGTTCCGTTAAGAGAAATTTTTCCAAGGACAGGCTATGACATTGTGGTCGAAGGAAGAGCTGACGGGATAATCTATGAGGAAAAAGCTTCGGATCAGCTGCCGGTAAAGTCCGGTACTGACCTTGAAACAGAGCCTTTAGCGCTTCTTTCCGACGTAACGGTGGATGAGATAAAAAGCACCTGGGTTGATATAGAAAGGATAAAGGAACCTAAACCGGTACATATTGCGCAGGCGAGATGCTATGCGTATATTTTCGCAAAACAGCACGGTTTAAAGGATATCAGGGTAAGGATCACCTATGTGAATCTGTTTGACCAGCAGATCGCATACTTCCATGAGGGCCTGGTTTTTTCTGAGCTTAAGGCCTGGTTTGATGATCTGCTGTCAGCATACGGAAAATGGGCGGATTTTGAGTTCTCCTGGAATGAGTTAAGGAACAGGACTGCCGCCCTTGTCGGGTTTCCTTTCGAATACAGAAAGGGACAGAAGGAGCTGATATCGCAGGTTTACAGGACGATATACCATAAGAGAAAGCTTTTTCTGGAAGCTCCTACAGGTACGGGAAAGACGATATCTACTGTATTTCCTGCTGTAAAAGCCATTGCCGCGCTAAAAGCCAGAAAGATCTTCTATCTGACGGCGAAGACGATTACCAGGACCGTGGCGATGGAGAGCTTTGATATCCTGAGGGAGGGGGGGCTTCGCTTTAAAACTGTCCAGATCACCGCAAAGGAAAAGGTCTGTCCTGCAGAGGAGATGGATTGCAATCCGGTGGCCTGTCCGTATGCAAAGGGTCATTATGACAGGATCAATGAGGCTATATTTGATCTGTTGACCAATGTGGACAATTTCTCGAGGGATACTATAGAAGAGTATTCTGAACGGCATATGGTATGTCCCTTTGAGCTGTCATTGGATATGTCTTTATTTGCTGATGCGGTTATCTGTGATTATAATTATGTTTTTGATCCGAATGTGTTTTTAAGACGCTTTTTTTCGGACAGCCCCCAGGGTGAGTATATTTTTCTTGTCGATGAGGCGCATAATCTTGTTGACAGGGCGATGAAAATGTACAGCGCCGAGCTTTTAAAGGAAGATATCACGGCCGCAAAAAGGCTTGTAAGGGAGCATGATAACAGGCTCTCAAGGGCTCTGGATGCCGTTAACAGAAAATTTCTTCTTATTAAAAGAGAAACGGAGAAGGTAAAGGAACACGAGGATATCACTGATTTCATAATGGCTCTGAATAAGGCCTATTCCAGGCTCAATGATTTTTTAGAGGATAATGAGAAGTTCGAAAAAAGAGCAGAGCTTCTGGAATTTTACTTTAAGATCAGACATTTTATTAATATGTATGACGGTATGGGCAAGGATGACTATGTCATTTATTCGGAGCTGTTGTATGACGGGAGGCTTATGCTTAAGCTTTTATGCATAGATCCGTCAGAGAACCTTAAGGTCAGGCTTTCAAAGGGCGTCAGTACAGTATTCTTCTCGGCAACTCTTCTTCCCGTAAAATATTACAGGGACATGCTTGGAGCGGACAGGGAGGATTATGCGGTTTACGCGGAATCTGTCTTTGATGAAAAAAAGAGAGGGCTGTTTATAGCGTCCGATGTCAGCAGCCGCTATACAAGAAGGGGAGAGCTGGAATACCAGAGGATAGCGGAATACATTTCTGCTTTTGTGAACGGAAAGATCGGAAATTACATGGTGTTTTTCCCTTCGTACAGCTTTCTTTCCGAAGTACTTGATCGTTTTGTGAAATTTTTGGCAGCCGGGGCCGGAACCTATGAAGAGAAGATCATTAAAGTCAGGGAAGCAAAGGAACCGGCAGATGTTGGCAGTGTAAGGATCCTGTGCCAGAAAAGCAGCATGACAGAGGAAGAGAGAGAGGCATTTTTAAACTGTTTTACCGATGCGCCCGAGAAATTGTCATTGGTGGGCTTCTGTGTTGCCGGCGGGATCTTTTCGGAAGGCATAGACTTAAAGAAAGACAGTCTTATAGGAGCTGCCATAGTCGGGACAGGTCTCCCGATGGTCTGTAACGAAAGGGAGCTTATGAAGAAAAACTATGACAGGGCCGGAATAAACGGCTTTGATTATGCATACCGCTTCCCCGGCATGAATAAAGTGCTGCAGGCTGCGGGGAGAGTGATAAGGACCGCTGATGACGTGGGAATAGTGGCTCTTTTAGATGAGAGATTTCTTTCGGGGGAGTATAAAAGACTGTTTCCAAGAGAATGGAGCCATTACGAGGTTTTAAATCTTCAAAACAAGGAAGATGCGATAAACGATTTCTGGGAAATGATCGATATGGACAAAATCGGATGATCCGGGGGCAAACCCCCATATTTCTGCGCCGGTTTGAGAAGCAGATCGTGCGCTTAGGCACGAACCTGAGTTCGCGCCGATTCGATCATCAGATCGGATCGTTTCATTATATAGGAGCCCTCGACTCTGACGAGGGTATGTCAGATATTTCAGGGGCAAAAACCCCTTTCAATATAGGAGGGATTTATGGCTGAGAGTAAAAGAAAAAATAAAGAGACAGGGGTCAGCTTTTTCAGTTCAACAGGCTTTAAGATCCTCTTACTGGTAGGGATGGTACTGATAGCATCCATTGTGCCGATACTTATAATCCTTTTATCTGAGTTTAAGAGTATGATAGTTTCAAAGATACCGGCTGAGATGCAGGGGACGATCATTAATGAACTGGCATCATTAAGAAACAGTGCTATTGTCGTTTCGGTCGTTACGGGGATCATCTGTCTGATCATCGCGTATTTTGTGAGTGTTTTCATAGTCAGACCGATAAAGCAGCTGACCGGCATTATCGAGCAGACTGCGTCCTTTAACTTTAAAAGCGGAGGGGCGGGGACGGAGAAGCTTAAAAAGAGGGGCGATGAGACCGGAGTCATGGCGAGGGCGGTCTCCGGAATGCGTTCAAACCTCAGGAATATGGTCAAGGACATTGATTCTGCGAGTGTCAAAATAGATGGAAATGTGAACAAGCTCCAGGATGTGACCAATGTCGTAAACAGCATGTGCTCGGATAATTCCGCGACTACCGAGGAGCTTGCCGCTGGGATGGAGCAGACGGCAGCTACCGCGGAAAGCATTTATGCCAATATCGGATATATGCAGACAGGAGCAAAGGATATCATCAAGCTTTCGGAGGCCGGCGATGAAATGTCTGACGAGGTTATGGAAAGGGCCGGCCATCTTAAGCAGAAGACCATGGACGCGGCCAGAAGGACCCAGGAAACCTATGATTCCGTAAAGATACGTTCTGACAGTGCTATAAGGGATTCAAAGTCGGTAAATAAGATAAATGAGCTTACGGATACCATAATGGCCATTTCATCACAGACAAGCCTCCTGGCTCTGAACGCTTCCATCGAGGCTGCAAGAGCGGGAGAAGCCGGAAAAGGTTTTGCGGTCGTGGCAATGGAGATAGGAAAGCTTGCTGACCAGACATCCCAGGCCGTAGGTGATATCAACGGGATAGTATCGGAGGTTAATGCCGCAGTTTCCCATATGACTGCATGCCTGGAGGAGACGGCAGGGTTCCTGGAGGAGACGGTTTTAGGCGATTACCGGGAATTCACGGATGTATCCGAACAGTATAATAATGATGCCTGTCAGTTTAAGGAGAGCATGGGGGACATCAACAGTTCGATCAATAACCTGGCCGATTCCATTCAAAAGATTTCGGATGCTCTTTCGGGGATCAATAACACGGTAGGGGAATCTACCATCGGAGTTACGGATATAGCGGAAAAGACTACGGACATGGTCTCAAAGACGAGCCAGACGAACGGGCTTGTGGAGGAAAGCCTGGAATGTGTTGAGCAGCTGAAATCCATAGTAAATGAATTTGTTATAGAATAATAAGACTGAATATACCGGGATCATGAAATTCTATAAGAGTGTTCTCAGATTTATAATGGTCCTCCTTATTATCACAGTGATCACCCTGATCATTTGTGTCATCGGGCTGAATACCGAAAAGGATGCGGTTCCCGTTTTGGGATCCTTTGCAGAAAAGCCTGCTGTTTCCAATGACAGGGACAGGATGATCCCGCCGGATCTTAAGCCTTCAGAGGATATTTCCCGGAAAGAAGTAATTGAACCGTCTATAGAAGAAGGCATAGAGAAAGAAGGCCCGGATCCTGGATCAGACGGGTTTGTTCCCGCAGAAGAGCAGGAAAACGAGATGCCAAGGATCGTATGCTTTGGCGATTCCCTTACGGAGAGCACGGATGAAGAGACTGCTTATCCCGATGTGCTGAGACGCATATCAGGCGCAGAAGTCATAAATTACGGGATACGGTCGGATACGACGGTCATGATAGCGGCGAGGGCAGGCTCTGTCGGATTGTATACAGATGAGTTCGTGATCCCGGCAGGACCCGATCCTGTGAATATATCTATACATACAGAGAGCGGCAATAAACTCCCCTTGCTGAGATATGGCGATAACGGTATCAATCCCTGCTATATTAACGGTATAAAAGGAAGGCTTTCGCGCACCGGAGGTACATATTTCTTTACAAGGGACACGGAAGGGGACCCGACGGCTGTTCCTGAAGGAAGCAGGATAACAACAGGGGCAATGGCCGCAAAGAACAGCGGCGATATACTTGTCCTGTTTACCGGAACCAACGATCGTCCCGATCGCAAAAGCATTCAGGATATCATTTCTCTGCAGAGAGGTATCATAGAATATACGGGCTGTGACAAATATGTGGTAATCGGACTTACCTGTAAAAAGGTCATCCCTGACATAGTGGCTGTCAACGAGGCTCTTTCGGCTGAATATGGGGACAATTTTCTGGACATCAGGAGCTTTATGCTGGAGAATGGCCTTGTATACGAGGGGCTCAGAGAAACCCCGGAAGACAGTAACGATATTATAAACGGGGAGATACCTTCAGGCCTCAGGATCGATTATGTACACGGAAACAGGTATTTTTATGATATAATAGCGAATATGCTTTATGAGAAGCTCAGGTATCTGGGGTATTTACCGTCAGAGGAGGAAGGATCGTAAAACGATCCTGGTATTTACAATATGATATATACTCTTACATTCAGTCCGTCTATTGACTATCTCGTGTTTTTGAGGGATGAATTTGAGGCGGGCAAAATGAACCGGATGGTAAAGGACGCAATCTATTACGGCGGAAAGGGAGTTAACGTATCTCAGGTCCTTATGGGCCTGTCGGTTGAAAACACTGCCCTTGGCTTTATTGCGGGCTTTACGGGAAAAGAGATCGAGGACGGTCTTAAAAGAGCCGGCATGAAAACGGATTTCGTCCATCTCAGGAAAGGACATTCGAGGATCAATATTAAGCTCAAAGCCAAAGAGGAGAGCGAGATAAACGCCGTAAGCCCGGAAATAGACTCTGAAGCTGCGGAGGGGTTGTATAAGAAGATCGGGAACATAGGCAGGGAAGACATTCTGGTGATCGCGGGAACTATACCGGAGAATCTTCCTAGAAATATGGTCGCCTATATAATCGAACATCTGCAGTCAAAGGAAACCAGGCTTATCGTAGACACAAGCGGTGATGCGCTTTTTTCGATCCTTCCGTACCGTCCGTTTCTGATAAAACCCAATCTCAGCGAGCTTTCGGAGCTTTTCAATGAAGATTTCTCTCCCGATGATAAGGAGAAGCTTTTTTTGGCGGCAAGGCATCTGCAGGATAAGGGCGCAAAAAATGTGGTGATATCTTTGGGAGCGGACGGAGCAGTTTTTCTGACGGAAGAAGGTATGGCATATGAGAGAAAGGCTCCCAAAGGGATCGTGGTGAACTCCGTGGGGGCCGGTGACAGTATGGTGGCGGGTTTTATTGCGGGGTATCTTGAAAACAGGGATTATGAAGATGCCTTTGCGATGGGAATAGCGGCAGGATCTGCCTGTGCCTTTGTCGAAGGTATTCCCTCCGGGGATGAGGTAAGGCAGCTTTAC
The DNA here is from genome assembly GCA_024684065.1 of Lachnospiraceae bacterium. The sequence continues at coordinate 52,142 of JAIKXO010000252.1, read as the reverse complement.
AGGCTTATCAGGTAGTAACAGGTTTCAGGAGGTGTTTTTTATGGCTATGGATCTTTTCAGCATCGGACGTTTTACGGTGCATGGATACGGACTTATGATAGGGATAGGGTTTATGATCGCGGTTCTTTACGGAGGCTATCGATGCGATAAATACCTGAAGCTCTCATCCGATCATTACAGCAGTCTTGCTATATATACATTGCTTTTCGGATGGATCGGCGGAAAGATAATGTTTGTCATTGTCGAAGTAAAGGATTTCCTTTCATCACCGCTCTCGGTGCTCGGTTCCTCCGGCTTTGTGGTTTACGGGGGGATAATAACCGGAGTGATCACTATTTATACGTACTGCAGGTTAAAGAAAATATCGTTCTTAAGCTATCTGGATGCACTGGTCCCGGGAGTGGCGATATGCCAGGGCTTTGGACGGCTCGGATGCTTTATGGCCGGATGCTGCTACGGTAAGGAGACGGCTTCCAGGCTCAGTGTGGTGTTTCCCGAGAATTCCCTGGCACCGGCGGGGGTTCATCTGATACCCACGCAGCTGTATTCCGCGGCTTTTGATCTGCTGCTCGCCGCGCTTATGATCGCCTGCTGTTTTAAGGTTAAAAGAAGAGGAGATATCTCCGTGATCTATTTCGGAGGATATGCCATAGGAAGGTTTATAATAGAGTTTTTCAGGGATGATCCGAGAGGCAGTGTGGGTGCCCTGTCTACATCACAGTTTATTTCCATTCTTATGCTTGCCTTTTCAATAGGGCTTTATCTGGTGGAACGAAAGCTTGATCTTAAGCCTTCCTGGAAAGAGGAAAGCACTGAAGAGGAAAAGTCACCGGATAATTTGAATAAGGCTGTATCATAAAGCTTTTTTAATCCGGTCCCGTTCCGGTAACAGTGCCTGCTCTTCAGGGGCCTCATAAAAGTTATGTTTTCATCCTTCCGGGACAGATCATCGGATGTGTTTTCGCTTACAAAAAATTGCGTTTCAATGCGCTGCAGTGCGATCATCGTAAGAGCTTTTTGTTAGCGGTAATAAGAAAAAGAGAAGCGGTCTGGCGCTTCTCTTTTTCGTTATCTGCGCCGATTTGCGAAACAAATCGTGCGCTTTGGTACGAACCTCAGTCCGTGCCGATTCGGTCAACAGATCGAATCATCACCCGGAACATTCTTTACCGTTCTTTATTAGTTTATCTCAAGACCGCTCCATATATCATCGGGTATAAGAGCGACATAGGTCATTCCGGTATTAAGGGTTATCATATCTCCGTTCATATCGTAGTACCTTGTAGGAGTCAGCTCGTCTTCCTTAGACCAGGTTACCGGGATCGCTTTTCCGTTGGTTAAGAACCAGCCATCGCGGTTGAAATCAATGGAATGGAACATCATATATCCATTATCATCAAATTTAATATATCTCGCATCCTGAAGGAGTATATTCTTAAATGACAGCTGTTCGTTGTTGTTTCCGGGATCCGTATGCTTCTGGCCGTATTCGGAATAATAATAGAGACCGGTGTCCGGATTATAGTCGAAAAACGGCTTGTTATGCCTGAAAGGAAGCTGGACATGCGTAGCATCCTTTGAATTCGGATCTGAGGACAGATCAATGGGAGAATTTTCTGAAGCAAACTGGTAATGCCATCCCGGATAGTAATCGTTGTAGGTCCTGCTGTAGCCCTTGCTGGTAAAGTTTTTGTCCAGATCCCCTGTACAGATGTACTCAGTAAACTCTCTCGGCTTACCGTTGTTTACACGTGAGAATGTTCCCGAAAAGTTCTCTACATAATCTTTTGCAAGATAATCGTCTATATAAAAGGGACCGCCATCGTGACAGATAACTGCATTCCATTCAGGGATTATCTGAAGATTCGTAGGTCTTACGCTTCGGATCGAGCCAAGCTGTGTGATGCTTTCCCAGTCCTTGACCAATACCATAAGACGGGTTACGCCGTCATTCGCCGTTGAGTTGGTCATCTCATAAACAACATCAGCCTTGGTAAGTCCGAAATGAGGAAGCGCTGTTTTCTCGTTGTCCACCATTGCGGCGATAGGCCTCTGATCCTTTATGGCTTCATCGATCCATTCATTGGTCAGCTCGGAGCGATACATGCCTTCCCTTGTTTCTTCCTCAACTACCGTTTCTTCGACAACGGTTTCAGGCTCGACCTTATCATTGCCATCATCGGTGAGAACCTGGATAACGGGGTCTGCAAAGGCAGAATCCTGTTCCTTTTCCTCTTCATCATCGTCGCATCCTGCTAAAACGAGTGAAGCTGAAAGAACGAGGAGTAAGAGTAAAGATTTTTTCTTCATTATTTATTCCTTCCCTCCATAAATACTTTACATGGCCCTTTATCTGAATGGTCATTATTATTGCAAAACCACGATACAGACCTGTTTCAGGGCCCTAAAAACAATTCAGAGGAAATTATAGCACAAAATGAATCATAAGTCATTGAAAAACTTCAAATTATAACTTTTTTTAAAAAATAGTTTAAGTGTTATACTGAAACGGACGGATTATGATATGATAGAAAATAAATATTTGCATTATGAATGGTCCTGATCAGTAAGTGATGATATTATTTTACGATCGGATTATCGGATCGTATGCAGGAAGCCATCGGTCCTGCAAAGGATATATCATATATTTCCGGGGTAAAGATCCCTTATCACCGAAGGAGGAAAAACAATGGGTTCAATTGGCAGCAGGCTGGAAAGCGGTTTAGACGGGATAATTGCAAAAATAGGTCTTTCGGGCGTAGCGCTTAAGCTGATCGCAAGCGTGATCATGGTCATCGACCATGCAGCAGTTGCGGTTTTAAATCCGTATATTGAAGTTAACGTCGGAAATATGTCCTTTGAGACCTTTAAAAGCATGAACGATCTGTATGGAATCATGCATAATAAAATAGGAAGGATCGCATTTCCCATTTTCTGTTTTCTTTTGGTTGAAGGCTTTCTTCATACTAAAAACGTCTGGAAATATGCAAGAAACCTGCTTATATTTGCGTTTATCTCGGAAGTGTTTTTTGATCTTGCCCTTTTTAGAAATCCGTTTGACTTAAAGCATCAAAATGTATATTTTACGCTCCTACTGGGGCTTATATGCATGTATCTGCTGCAGAGCGTAATGGAAAGGCGCTTTTCGTTCCTTAAGGGATTTCATCCCGTTATGATCTATGCGCTTTCCATTCTGGCCGTTGGCCTGTGCATGGGCATAGCTTATCTTCTCAGGACGGATTACAGCTATAAAGGAGTCCTTGCCATAAGCTTAATGTATCTTTTCAGGAAAAACAGATTTGCAAAATGTGTGATAGGAGAGATCCCGTTTGAGTATGAGCCCTTTGCCTTTTTTTCGATCATACCGCTTTTGCTGTACAATAACAGCAGGGGGAGGCTTGGGCATAAAGGCTTTAAATATGCATTCTACGCATTTTATCCGGCGCATTTATTCATACTGTATCTGATATCATATGCACTCGGCTGCAGGTGAAGAATGATATATATTTCTTATTCTATTTTCCCGGGCTTTCTGTAATATCTGAAGAATGCTTTGCCCAGTATCTTGTCCCGGTAAACGAAGGGATTATTCCAGTATCTTGAATCCGCGGAATTATTACGGTTGTCTCCGAGCATAAAATATGCTCCCTCCGGAACCGTGACGGGCCCGTAATCTCCTAACGGTTCCCCGTTGACATAGGGTTCGTCCAAAGGTGTTTCGCTTCCGTTTATATATACCTTTCCATCCTGAATAAAAAGGGTCTCGCCCGGAAGACCTATCACCCTTTTTATAAAGAGCTGTTTTTCATCGTCGGGGAAGCGGAAAATGACAATATCCCCTCTCTGGGGATCACTGTTTATATAGGCAAGCCTGTTTCCGAATATCCTGTCACCTGTCATTATGGTGGTTTCCATGGAGGCAGAGGGGATTACGGCATTTACCACTAAAAACATGTTAAGGATCACTGCCAGGATAACCGCGATCTCTATTACGATGATCCATTCCCTGATCTCTGTCTTTATATCTACATTGGTAGTCCCTTTTTTTTCCATCTTGTCTCCAGATCACGATACGTTGACACACTTTTTTTATTATAGTACAATCGTTTTCAAAATACAAGTTTAAGAGCCGATTGGCAGTTTCTGGTGCAGCTGTGAACACTGACAGGATCAGCTGTCCCCTGGAGGGAAGGATGCTATTTAATTCGACGGCTTTTCTGATCTTTTTTCCGGTTACTACGATCATATATTATATTGTTCCTGATAAGTATAAATATATCTGGCTCCTTATTGTCAGCTATGTTTTTTATCTGAGCCAGGATGGAGGGATTGCGCTTTTTCTTGTTATCTCAACCGTGCTTACATGGATAACAGGTTATATTTTATATAATGTAAACATCGATAAACGAAAAATATTGTTATTTATTTGCGTTATTTTAAACCTTGTACCGTTGCTTGTTTTTAAGTATGCCAATTTTGCCCTGGGACTTGCGGGAACTTCAAAAACCTTGAATCTGCTGGTTCCGGCAGGAATTTCGTATTATACACTGCAATCAACATCGTATGTAATTGATTGCTTCAGACGCAAATATGAGCCTGAAAAGAATCCGGTAAGGTATGCGCTTTTTGTCTCGTTTTATCCCTGTATTCTTTCCGGCCCCATAGAAAGAGCGGGGAATATCCTTCCCCAGACAGAAGGAAATGATCATTCATTTGAGACGGTCAGGGTGAAGGAAGGTCTTATGGTGATGCTGTGGGGTTATTTTTTAAAGCTTGCGGTCGCATCCAGGCTCTCGATTTTGACCGATATGGTCTATGACAATTATTCAGATATTTCGGGCACTGCGGTGCTTTTTGGGGTAATAGCGTTTTCACTCCAGATATATTGCGATTTTGCGGGATATTCCTATATCGCCCTGGGATCAGCCAGGATCCTGGGATATAATATCATATGTAATTTTAAACAGCCTTATCTTTCGGGATCCGTAAGAGAGTTCTGGAGACGCTGGCATATCTCTCTTTCCGGTTGGTTCAGGGATTATCTGTATATACCTCTTGGCGGAAGCCGTAAAGGGAATGCCAGGCGGTACGTAAACCTTATTATAGTATTTACCGTTAGCGGTTTATGGCATGGGGCGGAGCTTACTTTTTTAGTGTGGGGGCTGCTTCATGGGGTGCTTCAGACTGCGGAGCTTATCTTAAAGTCCGCTGGCGGAAGGATCGGGAACTTTTTCCTTAATAAATCACCCGGATCGGGAGCCCGGTTCATACAGGGAGTTAAAATAGCGATAACATATGCTATTGTAACTCTTGCCTGGATACCTTTCAGAGCCTCAGACCTGTCAGAAGCGGGGAATGTTTTTTTGGGACTTTTCAGAGATAATTCGGTCAGACATTTATTTGATGGAACTATATTTGATCTGGGCCTTGGAACGTTCAACCTGCTTTTTGCGGTAGTGTCTCTTCTTGTGGTTTTTGCTGTCGACCTTGCCTGCAACAGGAAGAATTGTATGATATATGAGCTTTTTGTACACGCAAACGTTCCTCTCCGGTGGGGTTTTTATTATTTACTGGTTGTTCTGATACTGTTCTCCGCTAACCTTTCCACACAGGAATTTTTGTATCAGGCTTTTTAATCCTGTGCTTTGATCCGTATAAGCTGTCCTTGACCGGATGCAGGGGCGTAAAAAATGGAGCAGAAAACGTTTATTAATAATAAAGCAGATAATGAAAAAAAACTGATATTTCTTCTGAAATGCATGGCTGCGGCCCTTCCTGTCATAGCAGTGGTGCTGTATACGGCTTTTTGCCCATTTGGATATATGGATCAGGAATACCCTTCCTGGAGGTATACTAAGGATTTTGTGAGGGGGAAGATCGACAAAGAAGGACAGGACGATATCCTAATCCTCGGAGATTCAAGGGCTATGGCTGACCTGGTGCCTGAATATATGGGGGACAATGTCTATAATCTTGCCGTGGGGGGCGCGACCGCGATAGAAATGTATTATGCCCTTAAACACCGTATAGAAGAAGCCGGGGCTCCGCAAAGCGTGATCATAGTGTTTGCTCCGTTTCATTACTCTTATATTGATAATTTCTGGACCAGGAGCATATATTTTCATGATCTTTCTTTTCCGGAAGCGCTTAAAGTATACTGCGAGGGGAGAAAATACGGATCCGCTTCGGTCTGTGACGGAGAGCATGGGGCTTTCGATGTGGTGAGCATGTACCTTGATCTGCCGGGGAGCTATATGCCTGCGCTTATTAACAGCAGGTTTTTCGGGAGATACGGGGCAAATATTGAAAGCTATGATAAAATATGTTCGGAAAGAGGGCACGGGCTCTTCGGGACGGATGACGGATCGTCCGATCTTAATTATGAATCAAATTATACGGAGCTGAACACAGAGGAAGACTTTATGCTTCTTGATATATATCTGAAGAGGCTGCTTGGGCTCTGCGAAGAATACGGTATACGGACTGTTGTGTCACAGCCTCCGATGAACAGGGCTTCCTTTGACAGACTTAACGATGACTATATCAGTCAATATGCGGATTACCTTAAGTCAATAGAAGGATCATATCCCGATGTTACGATAGATACTGAGATATTATGCTATCCTAATGAGTTTTTCGGAGATTCTTCACATCTGAACGAAAAGGGCGCGAAGAGGTTTACGGAGGAATTCATGGCAAGGTATGATATGTTTTAGATGGCATTGACTTCCTTTTGATTATGCCGGATGCTTCATGGTCAATGATCCTTTTTGATATTGGAGAAAGGGACATGTGAAAGGGGACAAAATGAACGACTGTATTTTTGATGGTGCAATATTTGATGTGGACGGGACGATATGGGATTCTACTCCTGTTGTCGAAAAGGCATGGAATCAGGCCCTTAAGGATAATGGCTTCCATGATGTCAGTGTAACGGCCGACAGGCTTAAGGGGCTGTTTGGGCTTCCGATGCTCGATATCATAAGGGACATAATACCTGACTCCACAAAAGAGGAGAGGGAAAGATTCCTCCCGATATGCTCGGGCTATGAATTTGATTTTCTGAGGAAGGAATCCGGAATAGTTTACGGGGGACTTGAGGAGACACTTGAAAAGCTTTCCCGGGAGATCCCGCTTTTTATCGTAAGCAACTGCCAGATCGGATATATAGAGCTTATGTATGAAAAAACCGGGTTTAAGAAGTACTTTAAGGACCATCTCTGCCCGGGGGATACGGGTCTGTATAAGGCTGATAATATCAATATTATATCTGAAAAGCACGGGCTGAAAAGGCCGGTGTATATAGGGGATACCGTTATGGATGAGGAAGCCTGTCAAAAAGCCTCGGTTCCGTTTATACACGCGGCATACGGGTTTGGGGAAGCACATGGGGATTGTATGAGGATAAAAGAGCCTTTGGAGCTGTTATTGAGAGTGAAGGGAAAATGAAGAATAAAAGAGTTTTTTTCTTTTTTGCGGTAATTTTGACAATGTCCTTTTTTATGCCGGGATGCAGCATAGAAAAAGAAAAGCGTTCACTCAGGGAAGAGGGCATAGCATATATGGGGGCGGGCGATTATCAGAGCGCTGAGAATTCCTTCTTAACCGCCCTTTCCGTAACGAACGGGATAGTCAGGGATATTGATATCGATATTTCATATTACCTCGGGGTCTGCGAATACAAGCAGGGGAGGTATGATGACGCAGAAGATACCTTTTCCGCTATAATCGGTATCGATGATGATGAAGAGGATGCCTGGTATATGAGGGGCAAGGTCAGGCTTACGAAGGGGGATAAGTCTGCAGCGTTATCCGATTTTGACAGGGCTGTTGAACTTGAGCCGTCCAGGTATGTATTGTATCAGAAAATTTATATGGATCTTTGCGATGCCGGCTTCGAGGGGGATGCGAACGCTTATATAGGAAAAGCCGTTTCAGAGAACGAGAAGATGAGCGATTATCAGCACGGTGTTTTCTCTTATTATATGGGTGATTTTGATGAGGCAAGAAACTATCTTGAAAAGGCCAGGGGAAAGTCGAAAGATGATGCAAGACTGATAATATATCTGGGAAGGTGCTATGATGCCCTTGATGATCCGGAATACGCCCAGACCCTGTATCAGACCTGGCTTGACAGCAATGAGGCCGATGCCGCCATGCTGAATGAGCTGGGGCTTGTAAAGCTTAAGCTTTCGGATCTGCCGGGAGCGTTGTCATCCTTTCAGAAAGGCATAGAACTTGATGATGCGGGCTCCATGCAAAGCCTCAGATTTAATGAGATAGTAACCTATGAGAGGATGGGCGAGTTTTCAAAGGCAAAAACCGGCATGGAATCGTATATTTCGGCATATCCCGCTGATGAGGATGCAAAAAGGGAATATGAATTCTTAAAGACAAGATAATGCGTCCGGGTATTTTTTTTGATACAAGGTTTTGTGGACAAGACTGTTTTGACTTAATGGGTCAATTTATGAAATGATTCAGAAAAGCCCAATTATATGGGGCTTTAAAGACAGCACGTATACATAACATTATTATGGTAAAACACAATATCTAGTGGAAGGGTAAAATCTGACGCATTAGATGTTGTGTTTTTTAGGTTGACTTAGGATAGTCGCTTTGCTATACTAATCGTGTTCGGTTTCGAAGGGGATGCCGGACACAGGCATCATGTTCTGCCAGGTCTCTGTCAGGCATGAGCTGAAGACTTGAGGGGAAATATACTGATTATTTCGACATTAAGGGGGGATCGGATTATGTTGAGTGTTATCAAAAGAGACGGGGAGATAGCGGATTTTAATCTTACCAAGATTAATGACGCTATCATGAAGGCTTTTACGGCCTGTGACAAGCATTATAATAATGATATGATAGACCTGCTGGCGCTCAGGGTCACTGCGGATTTTCAGAAGAAGATGAATGAAGACCGGATCGCCATCGAAGACGTTCAGGACAGTGTGGAGACCGTTCTTGAACAGGCAGGTTATACCGACGTGGCCAAGGCGTATATTCTTTACCGTAAACAGCGTGAGAAGATCAGGAATATGAGGTCTACCATCCTTGATTATAAGGATGTCGTGAACAGCTATGTCAAGGTAGAGGACTGGAGGGTCAAGGAAAATTCCACAGTGACTTATTCGGTTGGTGGGCTTATATTAAGTAATTCGGGCGCCGTAACCGCAAATTACTGGCTTTCCGAGATTTATGACCCTGAGATATCCGAAGCTCATCGCAATGCGGATATACATATCCATGATCTGGCGATGCTTACCGGATATTGCGCGGGCTGGAGCCTTAAGCAGCTTATAACGGAAGGTTTGGGGGGGATAAGCGGTAAGATAACCTCCGCCCCCGCATCCCATCTTTCCGTACTGTGCAATCAGATGGTCAATTTCTTAGGCATAATGCAGAATGAATGGGCAGGAGCTCAGGCTTTTTCATCTTTCGATACATATCTTGCTCCGTTTGTAAAGGCGGATGATCTTCCCTATAAGGAAGTCAAAAGGTGCATCGAATCCTTTATATACGGAGTCAACACTCCGAGCCGCTGGGGCACACAGGCTCCTTTCTCAAATATCACACTGGACTGGACTGTACCGGACGATCTGGCTGAGCTTCCTGCTATTGTCGGCGGAAGAGAGATGGATTTCAGGTATAAGGACTGCAAGAAGGAAATGGACATGGTCAACAGAGCCTTTATTGAGACCATGATAGAAGGCGATGCCAATGGCAGAGGCTTTCAGTATCCGATTCCCACATATTCGATAACCAGTGATTTTGACTGGTCCGACACAGAGAACAACCGACTGTTATTTGAAATGACAGCCAAGTACGGAACACCGTATTTCTCAAATTATATCAACTCCGACATGAAACCGAGCGATGTGAGGAGTATGTGCTGCCGGCTGAGACTTGACCTTAGGGAACTCCGTAAAAAAACAGGTGGTTTCTTTGGATCCGGAGAAAGCACGGGCTCGGTGGGGGTTGTTACTATCAACATGCCCAGGATCGCTTATCTGGCTTCCGATAAAAACGATTTTTACAGAAGGCTTGACAAGATGATGGATATTGCTGCCAGAAGTCTTAAGATCAAGCGCGGCGTTATCACAAAGCTTTTGGAAGAGGGGTTATATCCTTATACTAAAAAATATCTTGGCACTTTCGAAAATCATTTCTCCACAATAGGTCTTGTGGGAATGAACGAGGCAGGTCTTAATGCGAACTGGCTGCGGGCCGATTTAACTGACAGGAGAGTGCAGGAATTTACGAAAGAAGTCCTTAATCACATGAGGAGCCGGCTTTCTGATTATCAGGAAAAATACAACGATCTTTATAATCTTGAGGCAACGCCTGCCGAAAGCACTGCATACAGGCTGGCAAAGCATGACAGATCGAAGTATCCGGGAATAAAGACCGCCGGAAAGCCGGGGGATGTACCTTATTATACAAACAGCTCACATCTTCCCGTAGAGTATACATCGGATATTTTTGATGCTCTGGATATTCAGGATGAGCTTCAGACGCTTTATACTTCAGGGACCGTCTTTCATGCTTTCCTCGGCGAGAAGCTTCCTGACTGGAAGGCGGCCGCCAGGCTTGTCAGAAAGATAGCCGAGAACTATAAGCTTCCTTATTATACTCTTTCTCCTACCTATTCGGTATGCAGGGAGCATGGGTACCTTGCGGGAGAACAGAAGATCTGTCCCGTATGCGGACAGAAAACGGAGGTATACAGCCGCATCACCGGTTATTACAGGCCGGTGCAGAACTGGAACGACGGAAAGTCACAGGAGTACAGGAACAGGGTAGTTTATGATATCGACAAGTCCTATATGAAACGGCCTGCGGCCACGATGGTAACGCTTACCGGACTGATGGAGGGGGATAAGATAGATATAAAGCCGGCAGGCAAGATAAAATATCTGTTTACAACAAAGAATTGTCCGAACTGCAAGCTGGCAAAGGAATATCTGAAGAATGAAAAAATTGTTCTTCTGGACGCAGAAGAGAATGCGGAGCTGACCAGAAAATACGGGGTGATGCAGGCGCCGACCCTGGTGGTCGTTGAAGGGGAGAACATAAAAAAATATGCCAATGCTTCGAACATAAAAAAATATGCAGAGCAAAGCTCAATGGTTTTAGCATAATATTAAGAAAGAGGGAAATGCGAAAACGCATTTCCTTCTTTTAGCTAAGGGTAATATTTAGCTGAAAACGGTATAGCTGACGATTATCCGGAATTATCCAAACGGGTAAGCAGGATTGACTTAACCGGTAAGCGTTTTTTGACCGGACTGAGTATCGGAAGCTTGAAAAGCAGGTTCCGATAAGCTATATTTTATAGGAAGCGAAGAAAGCGATCGCGGTTTGAGCCTGCTCAAACCCGCAATTATTCTCTGGGCGGCATTATCCAAAACTAATTTATCTGATTCGTTCTGGATAAGAAACAAAAAACGATGCTGTAATGTAATACACTATGTCAAGGAGTTGGAACAATATGATAGACAGGCTTGTAACGGAGATAAAAAAGAAAAAAGCTCCAATCGTGGTAGGTTTGGATCCCCAGCTAAGGTTTATCCCCGGGAAAATCAGAAAAAAGGCTTATAAGGAATTTGGAGAGACACTGGAAGGAGCGGCAGAGGCTGTATGGGTCTTTAACAGAATGTTGACCGATGCGGTTTGTGACCTTGTCCCGGCGGTCAAGCCTCAGATCGCGATGTATGAGCAGTTTGGGGTCGCCGGCGTCGCCGCTTTTAAAAAGACCGTGGACTATTGCCATGATAAGGGGCTTATCGTTATAGGAGATATAAAGAGAGGTGATATAGGCTCCACATCGGAATGCTACGCTGTCGGACATCTTGGCGGCATAGAAATAGAAGGGAAGAACTACCTTCCTTTTAATGAAGATTTCGCGACGGTCAATCCTTATCTTGGCTCTGACGGAGTGGAGCCGTTTATTAATATATGTAAAAAGGAAGATAAGGGGATCTTCGTTCTTGTAAAAACCTCCAACAAGAGCAGCGGAGAGTTTCAGGACAGACGCCTTTCAGATGAGGACGGCCGCAGGCTTTATGAACTGGTTGCTGAAAAGGTTAAAGAATGGGGGAATGACCTGATCGGTCAAAACGGATACAGTGAGGTCGGAGCTGTAGTAGGCGCGACATATCCCGAAGAAGGTAAACTGCTGCGGAATCTTATGCCGACGTCGTATATTCTCGTGCCCGGTTATGGAGCGCAGGGAGGAAAGGGCTCGGATCTTGCCTGCTTCTTTAATAAAGACGGATTGGGCGCTATAGTCAATTCATCAAGGGGAATAATAGCAGCGTATCAGAACGAAAAATACGCCGGATATGGAGAGGACGGTTTTGCTGATGCCGCGAGAAAGGCGGTCATTGATATGAGGGAGGATATAAATGGAAGCATATAAGGAAGAATTTATCCGGTTCATGGTGGACAGTGATGTTTTGAAATTCGGAAGCTTTACCTTAAAAAGCGGGAGACAATCCCCTTTTTTCATGAATGCGGGGGCTTATACTTCGGGCTTACGGCTTAAAAAACTTGGAGAATATTATGCAAAAGCCATTCATGAGGCCTTTGGGGATGATTTTGACATATTGTTCGGTCCCGCCTATAAAGGGATCCCGCTTGCCGTTTCAGCCTGTATGGCCTATTATGAGCTCTTTGATAAGGAGATAAAATATTGCTCGAACCGCAAGGAGGAAAAGGATCACGGAGACGCGGGGATCCTTTTGGGAGAAAAGATAAAGGATGGTGACAGGATCGTCATAATAGAGGATGTGACTACTTCCGGAAAGTCCATAGAAGAAACATATCCTATTATAAAGGCTCAGGCGGATGTACAGATAAAGGGACTGATGGTATCCTTAGACCGGATGGAAAAGGGAAAGGGAGAAAAAAGCGCGCTTTCGGAGATAAAAGAGCTCTATGGTTTTGAAACGGCATCTATCGTAACGATGAAGGATGTGGTGGATTACCTTTACGGAAAAAAGTATGGGGACAGAGTCATTATCGATGATTCGATCAAAACATCCATAGATGAATATTATGAGCGGTACGGAGCGAGATAATGCCCAGGCCTAAAAAGATCAGGAAAAAGAAGAGCTTTATGTTTACTTCCAGACATTACTCTTTTATCGGGAATCTGGCTATGCTGCTGGCAGTATGTTCATTTGTCGGTTTTTTGGGAGCTGTACTTACAGCCTATTTAAACGCAGGGAAGGGCGGAAAGGGAATCGGGTCTGTCGGTCTCTTCGGAGTGATAATGAACATAACTGGTGTTATCGCCAGCGTGATAAGCCTTAAGGAGCGGGACATTTATGTTTGGCTGCCAAGGACCGCTCTTTTTTTTAATCTTTTTGATATTCTAATCTGGACGCTTATAGCGGCATGGGGGATGTAGACTTATGGATTGTATGGAGCGGTATGAGTTATCCACAGAAAGGATAAAGGAGATAAAGACGGAAGAAGTGCTTAAAGATCCGTATTTGTCGTATTTTAAGACTGTTTCCGATTTTGCCCTCAATCTTTGGAAGATAAACGAACTTAAGCAGACCGGAGAATTATGTAAACTTAACCTTGATGAGGCAAAAGCCTGGAACAGGTTGCTCTTTAGTGACATTCTGGAAGAAAATTATGAAAAAAGCTATGCAAATCCCGAATATGCATACCTGACCGCAAAGAATAACGCATATAATGTGAAAGTCTGGAAGTATCTCTGCTATCTGTATACCCAGCTGAGAGGCCTGATCCCTTATGCATATGAGGGTGATACAGAGACCCTGACGCTTTATTTTGAGCTGTTCATCCAGGTTTACGGGATCCTTACCGGTTTTGAGGAAGATGGATCTGCCCCGGAAAAGGAGATATTTGAAGCCCTGTACTGGTTTGAGAGGGATAACCTTGAGTGCGTTATGGCCGCAGAGCTTGAGAAAAGGCTTGATCCCGAAAATGATTTTGCGTTAAGGCTGATTATGGATTCGGATCTTTCGTCCGAAAGATATCTTTACGATTTCGGAGAATATATTTCGGAGAATGAGAGAGGCCTTGTAAGCTTTTTAAATTCGCTTCCCAAAGAGGACATTGCCGCCATGGCAAAAACCTATACCGAAGGATACAGGATAGGCTTTGAAAAGGCCGGGAAGCCCTTAGAAAGGAAGATATCGGTCAATATCAGATATCAGCTCGGTTTTGAGCCTGTGGTCAGGGAAGCGGTAAAACAGTTCGAGGATATGGGCCTTAAGGCAGTCATATACAGGTCCTCAACGCTTGCCGGCGGGCTTCTTATGCGGGCAAGAGCCGGTGAAGGCTATTCATCAACTCCTGCGAACAGGCAGTATGATTATGACCACAGGGAGGACAGAGCTCTTTATTTTGACAGGGAGTATTCAAAGCGGAGGATCGACATTTTAAAACGGACATACGAAAAGAAGAAAAAGCTTGCAAACGGACATGCCGGACCTGCGGTGATCGAGACTTTCGGAGAAAAGCCGTTTTCGCCCAAAGCAAAGGAGCAGGCGATAAGATTTGACGAAAAAGGTCAGAAGCTCTGGGTTTCGTATTCCGAAAAAGCCGGACGTCTTGCCAATGAATACATCATCGGGGAAGAGCGGAGCTTTACCATCATTGCTTATCCCATCCCGGAGATCGGGCCGGAATTCGGCAGTATTTTCAGGGAGACCGTAAAACTTAATACTCTGGATTACAGATTATATGAGTCTATCCAGCAGAAGATGATAGATGTGCTGAATACCGCAGGGAGAGTTCATGTTAAAGGGAAAAACGGAAACGATACCGATATTACGGTAGAGCTTTTTAAGCTTTCTGACCCTGAAAAAGAAGCTATTTTTGAAAACTGCGTCGCTGATGTGAATATTCCGGTGGGTGAGATCTTTACTTCTCCTGTTTTAAAGGGAACGAACGGACTTCTGCATGTTAAGGAGGTCTTTCTGAACGGTCTGAAATATAAGGATCTGAGGCTTTGGTTTAAGGATGGGATGATAGAAGACTATTCCTGTAAAAATTTTGATTCCGAAGAGGAAAACAGGAAATATATCAGAGAAAATCTTCTGTTCCATCATGATACCCTGCCCATAGGAGAATTTGCAATAGGAACGAATACTACCGCTTACAGGATGTCTAAAGACTATGGGATTGAAGAAAGACTTCCGATACTGATCGGGGAAAAGACCGGTCCCCACTTTGCCATAGGCGATACCTGCTACTGCAGGGAAGAAGAGGTGAGGGTATACAATCCCGACGGAAAGGAAATAGTAGCAAAATCAAATGCTATATCCGATATGAGAAAATCGGATCCCGAAAAGGCGTATTTTTTCTGTCATACGGATATTACGATCCCCTATGATGACCTGAAGCATATTAACGCAGTATATGAGGACGGTTCAGTAACGGCAGTGATAGAAGACGGATTGTTTGTTCTTAAAGGAACAGAAGAGCTTAACACGCCATTGCTGGCATAGCGGTTTTTGGCCGGAAAAAGCGGAAACTGACTTTAAAAACGACAGAAATTTAAAGAAAGTGTTTTCATAACATTATATATAACGAGCGTAATGAAATAGCGCAGGGATTGTTTACGCAAAAGGAGAGGGAAATGGCAGAAGTTCTGATAGTAATGGGAAGTGACTCGGATATGCCTGTAATGGCAAAGGCGGCGGAGATTCTTGAGAGATTCGGCGTTGAATATGAAATGACGATCATTTCAGCGCACAGGGAACCGGAGGTTTTCTTTGAATGTGCAAGGAACGCCGAAAAAGACGGGTTTAAGATAATAATAGCCGGTGCGGGGATGGCGGCTCATCTTCCGGGGATGTTTGCGGCTATTTTTCCGCTGCCGGTGATCGGAGTGCCGATGAACACGAAATCCCTTGGCGGAAGAGATTCATTATATTCCATAGTGCAAATGCCGGCAGGCATTCCGGTTGCCTCGGTCGCCATAGACGGAGGCGCAAATGCCGGGATCCTTGCGGTAAAGATCCTTGCGGTTTCCGATGAGTCCCTAAGGGACAGGCTTAAGGAGTACAAAGAGGAGCTTAAGGAAGGGGTCATTGCGAAGGCAAAGCGGCTTAAAGAAACAGGATACAGGGAGTATCTTAAAGGTTAAGACTGCTCTTATTATTAGAAACGCTTATAAAAGCATTATAAGAAATATGTTGTATTTCAGGAAACTATATTGACAGAGGAGGACAGTATGGACTACAAAAGCGCCGGGGTTGATATTGAGGCGGGCTATAAGGCGGTTGAGCTTATAAAGGAGCATGTCGGAAAGACCCTGCGTCCTGAAGTGATAGGCGGACTGGGAGGTTTTTCCGGGGCGTTTTCACTTAAGAAATATATGAACATGAAAGATCCGACGTTGGTATCGGGAACGGATGGGGTCGGAACAAAGCTTAAGCTTGCTTTTATCCTTGATAAGCATGATACGGTGGGAATAGATTGTGTGGCGATGTGTGTTAATGACATTGCCTGCGCAGGGGGAGAGCCTCTGTTCTTTCTTGACTATATAGCATGCGGGAAAAACGAGCCTGAAAAAATAGCCGGGATAGTAAAGGGGGTTGCGGAAGGCTGCAGGCAGGCCGGTGCCGCCCTTATAGGTGGAGAGACGGCGGAGATGCCCGGCTTCTATCCGGAGGATGAGTACGACCTTGCGGGGTTTGCTGTCGGTATAGCTGACGGGGAAGAACTTATCACCGGAAAGGATATTACACCGGGGGATGTGATCATAGGTTTGGCATCGAGCGGTATACACAGCAATGGTTTTTCGCTTATCAGAAAGATCTTTCCGATGGAAAGGAAAGCGCTTTCTGAAAGGATCGGGGATCTGGATACGACGCTTGGCGAGGCACTGTTAACTCCTACAAAGATATATGTTAAAGCTCTTGAAAGCATAAGGGCTTCGAAAGTTGTGGTCAAGGGCTGCTGTCATATCACAGGCGGAGGTTTTTATGAAAACATACCGAGGATGCTTCCTGACGGAGCAAGGGCTGTTATCAGTAAGGATTCCTATACAGTCCCGTATCTTTTCAGGCTTATAATGGAAAAGGGAGGCGTCAGGGAAGAAGATATGTATAACACCTACAATATGGGTATCGGAATGATGTTCGTCGTTAACAAAGAGGATGAGGAAAAAGCCGTTAATGCCGCAAGGGCCGCCGGAGAGACGGCGGTAAGGGTCGGATACATAGATAAAGGCGGGAAGGGTGTGAGTATATGCTGAGAACAGGTATCCTGGTATCGGGAGGGGGAACTAATCTGCAGGCTGTGATAGATGCCATAAGGGACGGGATCATAAAAGATACGGAAATTTCAGTCGTAATATCTGACAGAGCGGATGCTTATGCCTTAAAAAGAGCAGAAGATAACGGCATAGAACGAAAGACCATACTTCAAAAGGACTATAAAGACAGAACAGAGTATGAGGAAGCCCTTTCACAGGCACTGGACAAAGCAGGGGTACAGCTTATAGTTCTTGCGGGCTTTATGGTTGTTTTGTCGGAATTCTTTGTTGAAAGATATGCGGGAAGGATAATCAATATCCATCCAAGCCTGATACCGTCTTTTTGCGGGAAAGGCTGCTATGGTCTGAAGGTGCATGAAAAAGTACTGGAGAGAGGCGTGAAAATAACAGGCGCTACCGTTCATTTTGTAGATTCGGGAACGGATACGGGCCCGATAATAGCCCAGAAGGCCGTTGAGGTGAAGCACGGCGATACACCTGAATTACTTCAGAAGAGAGTAATGGAGGAGGCGGAATGGATACTGCTTCCGCGGGTCATTGACGCGATCGCCCATGGCAGGGTACGGAAGGAAGATAAAATAGCATACATTATTTAATCTGTTTAATTGGGAGGACGTCATGAAGATACTTGTGGTTGGCCAGGGAGGACGGGAACACGCTATTATCCGGAAGATATGTGAAAGCAAAAAGGTAAGTAAGATCTACTGCGCACCCGGAAACGCCGGGATAGCAGAGCTTGCGGAATGCGTTGACATTCCCGTGATGGAATTTGACAGGATAGCGGATTTTGCGGCGGAAAAGAATATAGATCTTGTTATAGTAGGGCCCGATGACCCCCTGGCGGGAGGGATAGTTGACGTCCTTGAGGCAAAGGGGCTTAAGGTATTCGGACCGAGAAAGAATGCCGCTGTTATAGAGGGAAGCAAGTCTTTTTCCAAGGATCTCATGAAAAAATATCATATACCTACTGCGGCGTATGAAAGTTTTGATGATCCCGGGAAGGCCAGGGAATATATCGGAAACTGCAGTTTTCCGCTGGTGGTGAAGGCTGACGGGCTTGCCCTGGGGAAGGGCGTGATCATCTGTAAAACTCTTAAGGAGGCTGAAAAAGCGATAGATGAGATCATGGTCGAAAAGAAATTCGGAGAGGCCGGGAAAAAAGTCGTGATCGAAGAGTTCCTGACCGGAAGAGAGGTTTCCGTGCTCTCCTTTGTTGACGGAAAAACAATAAAGCCGATGACCTCGGCTCAGGATCATAAAAGAGCTCTTGACGGGGATAAGGGTTTAAATACCGGAGGTATGGGCACCTTTTCTCCGAGTCCTTTTTATACGGAAGATATAGATGAATACTGTTACGAGCATATATATAAGCCGACCGTCGATGCCATGGCGAAGGAAGGAAGAGAATTTAAGGGAATAATCTTCTTCGGCCTGATGCTGACAGAGGATGGGCCTAAGGTCCTTGAATATAATGCAAGGTTCGGGGATCCCGAGGCACAGGTCGTGCTTCCCAGAATGGAGAATGACATCATAGAGGTCATGGAAGCCTGTGTTGAGGGAAGACTTTCGGAAATAAACCTGAGCTTCAAAAAAGAAGCCTGTGTATGCGTGATACTGGCATCTGACGGATATCCGGTCAAATATGAAAAGGGTTTTGAAATCACCGGACTTGACAGTTTTGATAAAAAAGACGGATATTACTGCTTCCATTCGGGTACAGCGGTAAAGGATGGAAAGATCGTGACAAACGGCGGAAGGGTGCTGGGCATCACCGCTTTGGGGAGCGATCTTAAGGAAGCGAGGAAAAACGCCTATGATGCGGTAAAATGGGTGGATTTTTCCAACAAATACTGCAGAAATGATATCGGAAAGGCAATAGATGAGGCCGGACTCAGATAAACTAAGGAAAAACTGATCTGATAGGTTTTTACTTAGTTGACATAGTTTTTTGGTGGTTGTAAGATTACAACAGAGAGCATGTATCAGGGCCCTGAACATGGGTTTGGAGCCTTTGGAATAACGACAGTCGGGAAAGGAGCCGATATGCGCTATTTTAAATTAAAGAATACATTTTTACCGATAATTATCACGGCGTTATTAATTGCATCGGTATTTATGCCTGTAAGAACGGTATATGCGGCCGGCTCGATCTCGCTTACCTCAGAGAATGCCGAGGGCGTGACGGTTGGAAGCCTCATTACGGTGGCTTACGAGGCTGTAGCGGAAGGCGACGCAGAAGCGCCCCAGATTGCCGTAACTTATGATCCCAACCGGCTTCAGCTGACGCAGGCTGATAAGGAATATACAGATGATGGCTCCGGGAATCTTTTATTTACGGAACTTACCGCATCAATAAGCTTTTCGGTGCTTTCGGGAGGAGAGGCGGTAATTTCCGCAAGCGCATATTTCGGTGGGGATGACAGCGATATGCCTTCATCGAGTCTGTCGATCATGGTAGAAGGTGAAGATACGGCCGCTGCGATGACGGCTGCCGCGGATGCTTCTTATTCCGATATGGGAGTCGCCGCCCAGACCATAGCTTCGCCTGACGGCGCATATCTGGTATCAACGGTATTTCCGGATGAATATCTGCCGCAGAATTTCCATAAGTCAACAACCATATATCAGGGTACGGATACTGAATGCGCTGTGTTTGATGCGGGAGGTATCGAGCTTTTATATACAACTGACCAATCAGGTCAAAGCGGTTCGTTCAAATCCTTTGACGATTCTGCGGGAGAGCTTTCAGCCTTCAGACAGATCGTGGGTCCGTCCGGAAAAAGTATCATTATAATTAAAGCTCCGGAAGATGCGCAGACTCCGGATGGCTATACAAAGGTGACTCTTCAGTGGAACGGGGAGAATCTTGAAGCATATACGGAGATGGGAGATTCCGGAGAGGTCTTAAATCCCGATTTCTTTGTGGTCTATGCAATGAATTCCGACGGAAATACCGGATGGTATACATATGATCAGGTCGAGGGGACCTATCAGCGATTTGTTACGGAGGGGAATGCCTCTGCAGAGAATGAATCCGATGAAGGACTCCTTCTGGGGATCCCTCTGACAGGCTGGATAATAATAGGGATCTTAGGACTTCTTGCCCTTATCTTCCTTGTGATCATGATAATTACCCTGATAAAGCTTAAGGATTTTGAAAGCTATGAATATATAGACGAGGATGAGGGAGATCTGTCCAAAGTACCGGATATGTCAGATAAGACCGCAAAAAAGGCGGCCGCAAATGATGGCGGGGCCCTGCCTTCCGGGGATCCCGGGAAAGCTTCTGAAATTGCGGCAGAAGCGGAGGATACACTGAAAGAGATCTCAGACGAAGAGCTTTTTGATCCAAGGAGTGAAAAGAAGGAAAGAAAGGCAAGGGAGAAGGCAGAGAAGAAAGAAAAGAAAGCTCATAGAAAAGGAAAAGAGGAAGCGCAGGGGTCGTTTGATTTTGAGGCCATGGAGTCCGCGATGAAGCGGGAGGACAGCAGAAGACCCCGCGGCATGGATAATAAGTACCCAAATAATGATGAAACAAAAATACCGGAGGAAATGCCGGAGGATAACGGGTCCAGGTCTGTGGAAGCAGAAGCCGGTACAGGCGTGGAACCTGAGAAGCTTCCGAAATCCGGCAAACCGATCGGGGCGTCACAGCCTTACGAAGAAAAAGCAGCGGGCAGTGCTGTAAAAGCGAATGAAATTAAAAAATCCGAAAGCCCTGTTTCCGGAAAGGGCGTAAAGAAGCCTGTAATTCCCGAAGGAAAGCGTGCGGATAAAAATGCTGAAAGGACGGAGATCCCCGCTCAGCAAAAGGGAACCGGAAAACAGGCGAAAAGGGAAGGCATGAAGCCTCTTGAAACAGGCGCTGCTCCTATGGGTGCCCTGGCTGCCTCGGTAATAAATGACGGGACCAAGATTAAAAAGCCTGCCCCAAAGCCGCCGGCAGGAATGGATACAGAGGAACTGAGAAGGCAGGAGCTATTAAATGCCGCGAAAAAGCCTGAGCTTAAGCCTGCCCAGGCGCCTGCTTATCAGAATGAACCCCGGTATTATTCTGACGGATATAATGCGCAGCAGTATCAGAATGACTATGCGCCATCCGGATATCCGGGCCAGCAGATGCAGTATGCTCAGGATGCTCAATATCAGGGATATGGCAACGGACAGTATGAACAGCAGGGTTATATGGATTATCAGTACCAGAACCAGTATTACGGTCAGAACGATCAGTATGGCGGGTACTATGAGCCGGTTCCGGGCGCTCCCCAGTATAACATAGGGCAGTATGGCAATACCGGATATGATATGCAGTATGATACATCTTACGGGCAGCAGTATGAACAGCCCCAGTACCAGAACCAGAACCAGGGAATGGGCTATAATGGCCAGCAGGGACAGAATTACGATAATATAGATATTGATGAAGACGATGATTTTGAATTTGAATTCATCAACACGGGAGATAAATAAATGCAGCTTGAATTGAATGCAAGAGCCAAGCAGGCTTTAGTCCTGGCTTCCAAGCTGTCGAAAAGGCTGAATCACAGCTATGTAGGAACAGAGCATCTGCTCCTTGGACTTTTGCTTACGAAGGAAAGCACGGCTTCGAAGGTGCTCTACGAAAACGGGGCAAAAGAGGAAGAGATCGGGAGACTCATCGCAGAGCAGATCGCAATGACCGGGGATACAGCTTTGGCGGAGAGGGACGGATATACGCCGAAGCTGCAGGAGATTATTGAAGGAGCCGAGAGTGTGGCGGATTCCTTCAAGGCGATGTCCATAGGAACAGAGCACCTGCTCATAGCCCTTATAAAGGACATGGATAATCTGGCAGTGAGAATCCTCAATACTCTGGGGATAAACAGCCAGAAGATATATGTGGACACTCTTCTTGCGATGGGAGAAAACCCGGACGATTACAGGGAAGAGCTTCAAAGCGTAAAATTCGGTTCCAGGAAGCATCCTTCCTTCCGGGAAGGCAATGATCTTCTGGTAGACCAGTATAGCAGAGACATTACCGAACTGGCAGAAGATGGCAAGCTCGATCCTGTTATCGGAAGGGAAACCGAAATCCAGAGGATAATCCAGACGCTCAGCAGAAGGACCAAGAACAATCCCTGTCTCGTCGGTGAGCCCGGAGTTGGAAAAACAGCTATAGTTGAAGGCCTGGCAAGCCGGATAGTGCTTGGGGACGTCCCGAAGAGCCTTATCGGGAAAAGGGTGCTGACACTGGATCTTTCTGCCATGGTCGCAGGCAGCAAGTACAGGGGTGAATTCGAGGAGAGGATAAAAAGAGTGATCAATGAGGTCATCCTGTCGGATAACATCATACTCTTCATCGATGAGATCCACACCATCATAGGCGCAGGAGGGTCTGAGGGAAAGATAGATGCTTCCAATATCCTGAAACCGTCGCTTGCAAGGGGAGAGATACAGCTCATAGGTGCTACGACCTATGATGAATACAGAAAATATATAGAAAAGGATGCGGCTCTTGAGAGAAGATTCCAGAAAATAGCAGTGGAAGAGCCTTCAGAGGAAGATTCGATAGAGATCATCAAGGGGCTCAGAAGCAACTATGAGAAGCATCACGGGGTCGTTATCACCGATGAGGCCGCCGAGGCCTGCGTGAAGCTTTCCACAAGATACATAAACGACAGGTTCCTTCCGGATAAGGCAATAGACCTTATGGACGAGGCATCCGCAATGGTAAGGCTCTCCCTTTATAAGAGGGACGAAGAGGTTAACAGCGAATACGGACTTCTTATGAGGCAGTATGATGAAGATAAAGAGGATGCCTTAAGAAGAGATGACCTGAGCGGATATGCCAAACTTGTAAAATCCCAGAATGCGCTTAGGGATGAACATGAAGCAAAGCTTAAGAGGAAGGCTTCAAGAGAAAAGAGGGCGCTGGAGGTGGATCAGGACGATATAGCGAAGATCGTTTCAGAGTGGACGAAGATCCCGCTTCAAAGGCTTAAGGAGGCTGAAAGCAGCAAGCTCCTGAAAATGGAAAAGGAGCTCAAAAAGAGGGTGATCGGACAGGATGAAGCGGTAAGCGCCGTTTCAAGGGCTATAAAACGGGGACGGGTAGGACTTAAGGAAAAGAATCGACCGATCGGGTCGTTTTTGTTCCTGGGACCGACCGGAGTGGGCAAGACCGAGCTTTCAAAGGCTTTGACCGAGGTGCTCTTCGGAACGGAAGAAGCCATGATAAGGGTTGACATGTCTGAGTACATGGAGAAGCACACGGTGTCAAAACTGATCGGATCGCCTCCCGGCTATGTCGGATTTGAAGAAGGTGGTCAATTGTCCGAAAAGGTCAGAAGAAATCCCTATTCGGTAGTGCTTTTTGATGAGATAGAAAAGGCTCATCCGGATGTGTTCAATATACTTCTTCAGGTACTCGACGACGGTCATATCACAGATTCGAACGGCAGGAAGGTAAGCTTTAAGAACTGCGTGATAATAATGACGAGCAATGCCGGGGCCCAGAGGATAATGGAGCCCAAACAGCTTGGATTTATAGTCGATAAGAACGAAAAAAAGGATCATGAAAAAATGAAGGCGGGGGTAATGGAGGAGGTAAAGAGGATCTTCCGCCCCGAGTTTTTAAACAGGATAGACGAAACTATTGTTTTCCGTTCCCTGAATGAAGATGATATGAAGAGGATCGTCACCATAATGACGAAGGAGCTTGAAAAGAGAGCAAAGGAAGAGTTAAACATTGATCTTACCATCAGAGACTCCGCAAAAAAACATGTGATCGAAAAGGGAACGGATAAAAAATATGGCGCCAGGCCCTTAAGAAGGGCAGTGCAGACCATGATCGAGGATCCTCTTTCCGAAGCCTATCTCGAGGGAAGGATCCGGTACGGGGAAAAGGTTGTAATAAGCTTCGTAAATAAGGAGCTGAAAATATCGGGCAGTGTATAGTTATAAGGGGGTAAAGGAATGGCAAACGTTAAGGAACTGATAAGGATCGAAGAAGACGGGTCTTTAAGCTTCGGCGACTGCGAGCTTGAAAAGAAGACGAAGCTTGAGGACTTTGAGTATGAGGGAAATCTCTACAAGGTTAAGACTTTCAGGGAGCTTACAAAGCTTGAACGGGACGGCCTGTTTGTATATGAGTCGGATCCCGGGACATCGGTCAACTCCCTGAGGATAACCAGAGACGGCATGGAATTTAAGGTTTCCGGCACAGAGGATGCACAGATAACCGTGGGCCTGTCTGAGGATACCGAATATAATGTTTCAGTAGGGGATAAAAGCACCCAGAAGATAAAGACCAATCTCGGCGGAAAGCTTAGCTTCAGCGTTGAGCTTGCGGGTGAGGAAGAGGTTTTTGTCAAGATTTCGCTCTAGGAGCTGATATGGCAAACGCTAAAAAGCGGACTGTGTTTTTCTGCAACAGCTGCGGATATGAATCGGGCAAGTGGCTGGGGCAATGTCCCCAGTGCAGACAGTGGAATACCTTTACAGAGGAGAGCATAAACGAAAAGGCTCAGCAAAACCGGGATAGAGGCGCATTATCCATAAACCGCGTGCCTTCGAGGCTATCCGAGATAGAGCTTGAAAACGAAGAAAGAATAGTTACCGGTATTGAGGAATTTGACCGGGTTTTGGGAGGCGGAATAGTACCCGGCTCCCTTGTTTTGGTAGGAGGAGATCCCGGTATAGGAAAATCGACCCTGCTTCTTCAGGTTTGTAAAGAACTTACGGGAATGGAGCATGAGGTACTGTATGTGTCCGGTGAGGAGTCTCTTAAGCAGATAAAAATGCGGGCAATGAGGATAGGTGAATTCAGTGATAAGCTGTCCTTACTGTGCGAGACGGATCTTGGGGTAATTTCCGAGGCAATAAGGAAATACAGTCCTGAGGTTGTCGTTATAGACTCTATCCAGACTATGTTTTCAGATTCGATAAGCTCTGCTCCGGGTTCGGTCTCACAGGTCAGAGAGGCGGCTGCCCTGCTCCTTAATCTTGCAAAGTCTTTAAATACCGCGGTATTTATAGTCGGACATGTCACTAAGGAAGGTATGGTCGCCGGTCCAAGGGTGCTTGAGCATATAGTGGATTCTGTACTGTATTTCGAGGGGGACAGATATGCTTCGTACAGGATCTTAAGGGGAGTTAAAAACAGGTTTGGCTCGACCAATGAGATCGGGGTCTTTGAGATGCGGGGAGATGGCCTTACGGAGGTAAAGAACCCTTCGGAGTATATGCTTTCGGGAAGACCTCTTGATGCAAGCGGGTCCGTGGTTGCCTGCGCGATGGAGGGTACGAGGCCGATGCTGCTTGAGATACAGGCGCTTGTTACCCATACGAGCTTCGGATTTCCAAAAAGACAGGCGACCGGAGCGGATGTAAACCGCTTTAACCTGCTGATGGCCGTGCTTGAAAAGAGGCTTAACTTAAAGACATCCGAATGTGACGCTTATGTTAATGTTGCCGGCGGTATGAGGATGTTAGAGCCTGCGATAGATCTCGGGATCGTCATGGCGGTGGTTTCAAGCTACAGGAACAGGCCGGTCTCAAAGGACATCGTCGTGTTCGGAGAGGTCGGATTAAGCGGAGAGGTGAGAAACGTCAGCATGCCGGAGCTTCGCGTAACGGAGGCAAAAAAGCTTGGCTTCTCGACCTGTATCATGCCGAAGGCGGCGCTGTCGCAGGCAAAGAGAGTTGAGGGAATAGAGCTTCTTGGCATCGAGAGCCTTACCGAAGCTTTGAAATATATTTAACAGAGGAGGCAAAATGGTCAGGCGGATTTATGTTGAAAAAAAAGAACCCTATGCGGTTAAGGCTAATGAGCTTTTCGGAGAGCTTAAAAGCTATTTGTCCGTATCCGGACTGAAAAAACTCAGAGAGCTTATAAGATATGATGTGGAGAATATCTCCGACGCGACTTTTGAGAGAGCTAAAAAAACTGTATTTTCGGAACCGCCCGTGGACATCCTGTACGAGGAGGATTTTGAGAGAAATAAGGATGACAGGGTCTTTTCGGTTGAGTTCCTTCCGGGGCAGTTTGACCAGAGGGCTGATTCGGCCGTGCAGTGTGTCCGCTTTCTGAATGAAGACGAGAACCCGATCATAAAGACGGCGGTTACCTACTGTCTGTCCGGAAATATAAGCGACGAAGAGTTTGAAGCGGTCAGGAACTATTGCATAAATCCGGTGGATTCGAGAGAAAGCGACATACAAAAGCCGGAAACCCTTAAGACGGAATATGACGAGCCTGCGGATGTTTCCGTTTTAGAGGGCTTTAAGGATATGGAGGAAGGGGAGCTGAAAAAGCTCTATGAGTCGCTCTTACTTGCCATGACCTTTAATGATCTTAAGCATATACAGAATTATTTTAAGAGGGATGAAAACAGGGATCCGACCATGACGGAGATAAGAGTTTTAGACACCTATTGGTCCGATCACTGCAGGCATACAACCTTTTCCACAGAGCTTTTAAATATCGAGATCCCGGAGGGTGATTACAGAAAGCCTGTTGAGGACAGCTATAAAAAATACATGGCGACCAGAAAAGAGCTGTACGGGGACAGAAAGGATAAATATGTATGCCTGATGGATCTGGCCCTGCTTGCGATGAAAAAGCTCAGGGCAGACGGGAAGCTTACAGATATGGAGGAATCTGAGGAGATAAATGCCTGCTCCATCGTTGTTCCCGTTAAGACAGAGGATGGTAAAGAAGAGGAGTGGCTGATAAGCTTTAAGAACGAAACACATAACCATCCTACAGAGATAGAGCCTTTCGGAGGCGCGGCAACCTGTCTGGGAGGCGCCATAAGGGACCCTCTGTCGGGAAGATCATATGTATATCAGGCCATGAGGATAACCGGTGCGGCGGATCCTACTGTTCCGCTTTCCGAGACTATAAAGGGAAAACTCCCGCAGAAAAAGCTTGTCAGGGAGGCGGCCAAGGGGTATTCCTCCTATGGCAATCAGATAGGGCTTGCAACCGGATATGTAAAGGAGATATATCATCCGGGATATGTTGCAAAGAGGATGGAGATCGGGGCTGTAGTGGGAGCAGCGCCCAGGAAAAATGTTATAAGGGAAAGCTCTGAGCCTGGAGATGTGATCATCCTCTTAGGCGGACGTACCGGCAGGGACGGTCTTGGTGGTGCGACAGGATCTTCCAAGGTGCATACGGAAACCTCGATAGAAACCTGCGGCGCGGAGGTACAGAAGGGCAATGCGCCCACTGAAAGGAAGCTTCAGAGGCTGTTCAGGCGCCCGGAGGTCAGCAGGCTTATAAGAAAATGCAATGATTTCGGCGCGGGAGGAGTATCGGTCGCTATCGGCGAGCTGGCGGACGGACTTCTGATAGATCTGGATAAGGTGCCTAAGAAATATGCTGGGCTAGACGGTACTGAGCTTGCTATATCGGAATCCCAGGAAAGGATGGCTGTGGTCGTCGCGCCTGAAGATAAGGAAGAGTTTATGAGATATGCGGCTCTTGAGAATTTGGAGGCCACCGAGGTTGCGGTGGTGACCAAAGAGCCGAGGCTTAAGCTTATCTGGAGAGGAAATGAGATCGTAAATCTGAAAAGAGAGTTTCTTGATACAAACGGAGCGCATCAGGAAGCAGATGTGAGTGTCGTTTTGCCAAAGAAGGATAATGACTACTTTGGTCAAAAAAGGATCAAAGGAGTTCAGGACTGTATAGACAGGGGAGACATAAGAGGCGCTTTCCTGAATTCCCTGAGGGACCTGAATGAATGTTCACAGAAGGGGCTTGTGGAAATGTTTGACTCGTCCATAGGGGCGGGGACGATCATGATGCCTTACGGGGGAAAGACTCAGCTTGCCGAGACCCAGGTAATGGCCGCAAAGCTTCCAATGCTTAACGGCGACAGCAGGACCGCTACGATGATGAGTTACGGCTTTGATCCCAGTCTTTCATCCTGGAGCCCTTACCACGGAGCCATATATGCGGTGATCCAGTCCATGGCAAAGATAGCAGCCTCAGGAGGAGATATCGGAAAGCTTCATTTTACTTTCCAGGAATACTTTAAGAGAATGACAGAGGATCCAAAGCGGTGGAGCGAGCCGTTCCTGTCGCTGCTCGGAGCCTTTGAAGCACAGCTAAGGTTCGGGATAGCTTCGATAGGCGGGAAGGATTCCATGTCCGGTACCTTTAATGATATTGATGTGCCGCCCACCCTTGTATCTTTTGCGGTTTCGGTCCTCAGTGAAGAAGACGTCATTACTCCGGAGCTTAAAAAGGCGGGAAACAAGCTTGTCATCCTTAAGTGTGAAAGAGATGAAAATGAACTTCCATATTATGAAGAACTGAAGTCACAGTATGAAAAATTCCATAATGACTGTAAAGGCGGACTTATAGCTTCCGCCTTTGTTCCGGACGGAGGAGGAATGGCGCCGGCATTAGCGAAGATAGCATTCGGAAATCTCCTTGGGGTTAAGATAGAGCATAATGTAGATGTAAATGATATTTTTTCACCGGGCTTCGGATCCATAATCGCTGAGGTAAGGCCCGAAAATGTCTCAAAGCTTTCAATAACCTACACGCTTATAGGTGAGGTCCTGACCGATCCGGTCATTGAATACAGGGATATGGCTCTTCCTTTATCGGAAGCATTGACCGAATGGAAGAAACCGCTTGAAAAGGTATTTCCTTCCAAAGCGGAAGCCTCCGAAAGCATTCTTCCGGACGATCTTTACAGAACGGATACTGTTTATGTATGTAAGAACAGGGTCGCAAAGCCCGGAGTATTCATTCCCGTATTTCCGGGAACCAACTGTGAATATGATTCGTTAAAAGCCTTTGAAAAAGCCGGGGCGGAGGTGGTCTGCTCGGTGTTCAGGAACGGATCGCCCGAAGATATCAGGGATTCGGTCAGGGAATATAAGGAGGCGATCGATAAGTCGCAGATAATCATGTTCCCCGGAGGTTTTTCCGCAGGGGACGAACCGGACGGCTCCGCTAAGTTTTTCGCGACCGCTTTTCAGAACGAGATATTGAAGGAAGCGGTGATGAAGCTTTTAAACGACAGGGACGGGCTTGTCCTGGGAGTGTGCAACGGATTTCAGGCACTTATAAAGCTCGGTCTTGTGCCGTATGGAGAGATCAGAGGACAGGAGGAAAATTCTCCTACACTTACCTTTAATACGGTAGGCAGGCATGTTTCAAAGATGATATATACCAAGGTGATCTCAAATAAGTCCCCGTGGCTCAGAAAGACAGAGCCGGGAGAAACCTATGTTATCCCGGCGTCACATGGCGAGGGCAGATTTGTCGCGAACGAGGAGTGGATCGAAAGACTTTTTAAGAACGGGCAGGTTGCTACCAGATATACCGACAATAACGGGAACATATCGGAAGATACGGAGTGGAACGTGAACGGCTCTTATATGGCGATAGAGGGGATCACAAGTCCTGACGGCAGATGCTTCGGAAGGATGGGGCATCCCGAAAGGATCGGAAGATCGGTTTCTGTTAATATATACGGCCGGCAGGATATGAAAATATTCGAGTCCGGAGTTGATTATTTCAGGTGAGCAGAGGTTAAGCTTTTGCAGACACTACCGATAAACTCATTTATGACCGGGATGCACACGAATTTTACATAAAGCAGTTTTTCAGATGTGCATATTAATATATGAATAAAAGGAATTATCAGAAGGAACTGGATAAGATAATAGAAGAAAACAGGGAGAAAGGGGAGAAACCGTCACTTCTCCTGCACAGCTGCTGTGCTCCGTGCTCGAGCTACCCTTTGAAATATCTGTCCGGATTTTTTGAGATAACCGATCTTTATTATAATCCGAACATTACCGATAAAGAAGAATATGAGAAGAGGGCGGGAGAGTTAAAGAGGCTCATATCCGTATATAATGCTGAAAGACCACGGGAGGGCTCTATAAAATATATTGAGGAAAGCTATGAACCGGCTCTATTTTTTGAGATGGTGAAGGGTCTGGAGAGTGCTCCCGAAGGCGGAGAAAGGTGCTATATCTGCTATGAGATGAGGCTGCGTAAGGCGGCATGTCTTGCAAGAGAGAAGCAGATGGATTATTTTACCACCACGCTCTCGATCTCACCTTTAAAGAACGCCGACCGGATAAATGAGATAGGGGAGAGACTGTCCGGGGAATACGGGGTCAGGCATCTGCCGTCTGATTTCAAGAAAAAAGACGGATACAAAGCCTCGGTGGAGCTGTCAAAGAAATACGGGCTATACAGGCAGAATTACTGCGGATGTGCCTTTTCAAAAGCATCCGGCGTTACATGCCCCGGCTCTTCATAATATGAAAGAGGAACGATACATATCAGATCGTAATGTGAATTCCCGGCAACCTGATAAATAATCTGAACAAGGAGATAATGATAAAATGGAAAAAATGATCGAGCTTATATCCGAAGAGATAGAAAAAGCTTTTTTTGACTGCGGCTATGACAGGAAATACGGGAAGGCTGCCCTTTCCAACCGCCCGGACCTCTGTGAATTTCAGTGTAACGGTGCAATGGCAGCGGCTAAGGAATACCATAAGGCCCCGATAGACATAGCAAAAGAAGTTTCTGAAAAAGTGTCGGACAGCGATATGTTTGAAAGCGTTGAAGCCGTTAAGCCGGGATTTCTGAATTTTAATATCAGCAAAGCCTTTTTAAAGGATTATCTTGACAGGATGGCATCGGAGATAAAGTTCGGCCTTTGTGAGGTTTCAAGACCGTTAAAGATCATTATTGATTATGGCGGGCCCAATGTTGCAAAGCCGCTCCATGTCGGACATTTAAGAGCGGCGATCATAGGAGAGAGCATAAAACGTATCTGCCGGTATATGGGGAATGAAGTGGTCGGCGATATCCATATGGGAGACTGGGGCCTTCAGATGGGGCTTATCATTACGGAACTTAAGCACAGAGAGCCTTCTCTTCCTTATTTTGATGAAGAATATACGGGTGAATATCCGAAGGAGGCTCCGTTTACCATTTCGGATCTTGAGAAGATATATCCCGAAGCGTCAGCACGCTCAAAGGAGGATGAGGCATATAGGGAGGAAGCCCTGAAAGCCACCCATGACCTTCAGAACGGGAACAGGGGGCTTATGGCGCTCTGGAGACATATCATGGATGTTTCCGTTTCCGACCTTAAGAGGAATTATGATAAGCTGAATGTCGATTTCGACTGGTGGAAGGGCGAGTCGGATGTACAGAAATATATCCCCGAAATGGTGGAGGAGATGAAGGATAAGGGATATGCCTACGAAAGCGACGGGGCCCTGGTTGTGGATGTGTCAAGGGAGGATGATTTAAAGGAGATCCCTCCGTGCATTATATTAAAATCAGACGGGGCTGCACTGTATTCGACCACGGATCTTGCAACCTTAAAGGAAAGAGCCCTTTTATATAATCCGGATCAGGTGATCTATGTGGTCGATAAAAGACAGGATATGCATTTTACGCAGGTGTTCAGATGCGCAAAGAAAACAGGGATAATAGATGAGGCGGTAAAGCTTGATTTCTTAGGCTTCGGGACCATGAACGGAAAAGACGGAAAGCCCTTTAAGACGAGAGACGGCGGCGTGATGAGGCTTGAGAGCCTGCTTTCGGATATTGACGGGGAGATGTATAAGAAAATAAAGGGTAATGAAGAGGTTGACGAGGCCGAGGGCTTAAAGACTGCCGGGATGGTGGCGCTTTCGGCAGTCAAGTACGGGGATCTTTCAAATCAGGCGACAAAGGATTATGTATTCGACATAGATAAATTTACCTCCTTTGAAGGCAATACAGGTCCCTATATCCTATATACAATAGTAAGGATCAAGTCCGTCATCTCAAGGTACAGAGGGGAGGGCGGAGAGATTTCCGGGCTGTTCGTAAATGAGGCATATGACGACACGGAAAAGGCACTTATGATAGAGATATCGAAATATAACAGCGTTATCGAAACGGCATATAAGGAGCTGGCTCCTCATAAGATCTGTTCCTATATATATGACCTGGCTAACGCATTTAACCGCTTCTATCACGAGAATAAGATACTGAGCGAAAAGGACAGTGAGAAAAAGCAGGGATATATCGCTCTTATAAAGCTCGCCAAGGGAATCCTTGAAGAATGCATAGAGCTTCTGGGCTTTGAAGCTCCGGAAAGGATGTAGAATGATATGTCAATGTATATTTTTCTGTCAATAGCGATAGCATTGTTTGCGGGTCTGATGTTTACCCGTGTGTTTCGGCTTTTACACCTTAATTTTCCGGATGTTACGGCTTTCCTTATAGCCGGGCTTCTGATCGGGCCGTATTTTCTGGGAAGGCTCGGGATCGAAGGACTTGGATTTGTTTCCTATGATGATGTTCAGCGGGTAAGTATCATCAACACGACCGCCCTTGGATTCATAGCCTTTTCGATAGGAAGTGAATTCAGGCTGGATGCTCTTAAGCATACAGGAAAGGCCGCAACGGTCATAGGGATCGTCCAGGCGGTTTTTGCCTCGTTTTTAGTGGATATTGTTCTTGTTGGGCTTCATTTTATCCTGGGAGACAGTATTCTTCCGATCCCGGTTGCCATAACACTTGGCGCCATAGCTTCGGCAACCGCTCCGGCCGCGACCCTCATGGTCGTGAGGCAGTATAAGGCGGACGGACCGCTTACAAGGCTTTTACTCCCTATAGTCGCTTTGGATGATGCCGTTGGTCTTGTGGTCTTTTCGGTATCCTTCGGGATCGCCCAGGCCATGCGTGGCGGTAATCTGGACATTGTCTCCATTGTCGTAAATCCTGTTCTGGAAATAGTCTTTTCTCTTCTTCTGGGAGGACTTCTGGGATTAGTGCTTGCGAAGGTGGAAAAGCTTTTTTACTCGAATTCCAACCGCCTTTCGATGACGATTTCCTTTGTGTTCCTTACCATAGCCCTGTCTTATCTTGAAATCCCTGTAGGAAGCGCAACCATTTCGTTCTCGTCGCTTTTAGTCTGCATGATGTTAGGCACGGTTTTCTGCAATGTCAGCGAATTTTCCGAGGATATCATGGGCAGGGCAGATAAGTGGACGGCTCCGTTAAACGCGACATTTTTCGTTTTAAGCGGGGCGCAGCTGGAACTGAGTGTCTTCTCCCATTATCAGTATGTGCTCATCGGGATCGCTTATATCCTTGTCCGTTCGCTTGGAAAGTATTTGGGAGCAAGGGTTTCGAGCGGAGCCATGGGCTGTGATGAAAAGGTCAGGAAATATCTTGGCATAACACTCCTTCCCCAGGCGGGAGTCGCACTCGGAATGTGCAACCAGGCCATGGCGCTCGGAGAGTCTGAGGGATCTGTCATCAGAAACGTTACACTGTTTGGCGTTCTGATCTATGAGCTTGTGGGGCCTTTAATGACAAGGAATGCCCTTATGAAAGCGGGAGAGATCGCCGAGAAGCCGGCCGAAAAGAAGGACAGGAACCGGTTCAAAGGGTAAGGGGGCATACTGATTCTCCTTTGATCACTTCTCCCGGAACCACTATGCTTTCATGAGCGTTGTTTTTGGGGCTTTCTATGAGCTGGATGAGTTTTTCCGCTGCGATGCTGCCTATCCGGTCGCTGGCCTGTTTGTAGGTTGTAAGTTTAGGTGAAAGAATCTGGGAAAAGAAGCTCCCGTCAAAGCCGGCGATGGAAATATCATCGGGGATAGTAAGCCCTGCTTCGGTGATCGCATTGATGCCGCCGATACACGAATAATCATCCGGGAAAATTATGCATGTAGGGAGTTCGCTTAATGAAAGCAGCTCCTTCGTGAGCTTATAGGAATCTTCGGGCTTTCTGTATCTTGAAGCCTTCATATATTTTTTCTGCGGGATAAGGCCCGATTCATACAATGCATGTTCATAACCTTTTATGCGGTTATGGGTGACTGATGTATCATCGCCATAGATATAGGCGATTTTTTTATGTCCTGACTTTATGATATGCCTGACAAGCGCTTCCATGCCTCCTTTATTGTCAGAATTAACGGAGATCCTGTGCTCAAATACATGATCTATGGTAACAAGGGGGATATCGGAATTTACAAGCTCGATAACCTCATTATCATAGAAATTCACACAGGCTGCCACTATTCCGTCAAAGCCACGGTACATTGAATGTTTAAGATAGGAGGCATGCTCCTGTCCGTTGCTCAAAAATGTGATATCATAGCCCTTTTTTTCGGCGCCTACACGGAATCCGTCCAGTACATGTGAAAAATAGTCATGGGTAAGTCCGTTTAAGGATTTGTCCACGAAAAGCACGCCAATATTGAAGGTCCTGTTGGTCTTTAAGGCGCGGGCCGAGGAATTCGGATTATAACCCATTTCCTTAGCGGTATCCTGTATAAGCCGCTTTGTATTTACGCTTATATCCGTATGGTCGTTCAAAGCCTTGCTGGCGGTGGCGACAGAAACGCCGCATCGTGTTGCTATATCTTTTAAGGAAACCATTTAGTATGATCCTCTCTTTCGAAAACGTTTTCGTAAAATATTATAATACCCTGTCCGCTACAAAGCAAATACTAATCTTAAACAGGTTTCAGAATGCAGGGCAGTTAAAAGGGAAGATTCTGGTCAGGGCCTGAAAACAGCCGCTTACTGCCCGATAAAAGATATCCGGAAAAAGCTTTTATACGGTGAATCTATATGTTGAATTTAAGATTTTTTTTATGTATAATGCTAAAAGAGTTTACTTAAACGTTTTCATAGTGAGAAAATGTACCGGTTTATGTTTTTCCCGAAGGCATTACTTATAGCCCGGGGAGCCGGATAATGGGTTTTCTTGCTTTGGATCCTGAAAGAACTACGAAATTTGCGCAGAGCGCGGAACGGAGAATGCTATGAAGTTTGGTTATTTTGACGATGATAGCCGGGAGTATGTTATTACAACACCCAAAACCCCACTTCCATGGATCAATTATCTGGGCTGTAAGGATTTCTTCACCCTTATATCCAATACCTGCGGGGGCTATACCTTTTATAAGGATGCTAAGCTTTTAAGGCTTACGCGGTACCGTTATAATGATGTTCCGATGGATATAAACGGGAAATACTTTTATATAAAGGACGGGAACACGATCTGGAATCCCGGCTGGCAGCCTGTGAAGACTGAGCTTGATTCGTATGAATGCAGGCATGGTATCGGATACAGCCGCTTTACTTCGATAAAGAACGGACTTAAAGCATCGCTCTTAACCTTTGTACCGATGGACGACACCTGCGAGCTTTCACAGCTTAAGCTTGTAAATGAATCAGACTCTGATAAGAGTATTTCGCTTTTTTCCTATGTTGAATGGTGTCTGTGGAATGCAGATGATGACAGCCGCAATTTTCAGCGTAATTTTTCGACAGGAGAGGTAGAGGTCAAAGATTCGACGATCTTCCATAAGACGGAATACAGGGAGAGAAGGAATCATTATGCGATCTATTCGGTAAACAGTGAGATCGACGGGTTCGATACGATCAGGGAGGCGTTCCTCGGATCTTACAGGGGAGCCCATGAGCCCGAAGCCGTTGAAAACGGTAAATGCACGGATTCCTTAGCAAGCGGCTGGCAGCCGATAGCCGCTCATCAGATCAACCTTACCTTAAAGCCCGGCGAGAGCCGTTCATTTGTCTTTGTGCTCGGATATATTGAAAACGCCGAGGACGACAAGTGGGAGAGCTATGGAGTGATAAACAAGAAAAAAGCATACGAGATGCTTGACAGATATAAGAGCGATGAGGATGTGGAAAAGGCTTTCAGTAAGCTTAACGAATACTGGAATGGTCTTCTTTCGATATACACCGTAAGATCCTCGAATGAAAAGGTTGACCGCATGGTAAATATCTGGAACCAGTACCAGTGCATGGTAACCTTTAATATGTCAAGATCAGCCTCTTATTATGAATCCGGTATAGGAAGGGGAATGGGCTTCAGGGATTCCTGCCAGGATCTTCTCGGCTTCGTTCATCTTATCCCTGACAGGGCAAGGGAGAGGATAATCGATATTGCATCGACTCAGTTTGAAGACGGGTCTGCATATCATCAGTATCAGCCGCTTACAAAGAAGGGAAATTCAGATATCGGAAGCGGTTTCAATGATGATCCTCTTTGGCTGATCGCAGGCACCAGCGCTTATATAAGGGAGACCGGAGATGTCTCAATCCTTAATGAGAACGTGCCTTTTGACAACGATCCGCAAAAGGCCAAGCCGTTAATAGACCATTTAAAACGCTCTTTTGATTATATAGCCGGGCATAAGGGACCTCACGGACTTCCGCTTATCGGAAGGGCTGACTGGAATGACTGCTTAAATCTTAACTGCCACTCTCTGCATCCCGGGGAATCCTTCCAGACCTTCGGGCCTTCCGAGGGGCCGGTTGCCGAATCGGTATTCATAGGCGGGATGTTTGTTAAGTATGGCAGGGAGTATGCGGATCTTTGCAGGCTCACCGGGGACGATACGGAAGCGGAGAGAGCCCTGAAGGAAGTGTCCGAAATGAACAGAGTGCTTCTCTCGGATGCGGGCTGGGATGGAGAATGGTTCGTAAGAGCCTATGATTCATCGGGAAATAAAGTCGGAAGCCACGAGAATGAAGAAGGGCAGATCTATATCGAACCCCAGGGCTTCTGCGTGCTTGCCGGCGTCGGAGTAGAAAGCGGGGAAGCAGAAAAGGCTCTTAATTCTGTAAAGGAGAGGCTCGACACCAAATACGGAGTCATGATCCTTCAGCCTGCATATACAAGATATCATGAGGAGTTAGGGGAGGTTTCTTCATATCCGCCGGGGTATAAGGAGAATGCCGGAATCTTCTGCCACAACAACCCCTGGGTGAGCATAGCGGAAACGGTTATCGGAAGAGGAGACCGTGCTTTTGAGATATACAGGAAGACCTGTCCTGCCTATACAGAGGAGATAAGCGAAATACACAGGACCGAGCCTTATATTTACTGTCAGATGGTTGCAGGCAGGGACGCGAAGTTCCATGGTGAAGGAAAGAACTCCTGGCTCACGGGAACGGCTGCCTGGACTTTCGTAAATATTTCACAGTATATCCTCGGGCTTTATCCTACATTGAACGGATTGTCCATAAATCCCTGCATACCCAAGGACTTTGGAGATTTTGAGCTTACAAGGAAATACAGGGGCGGAAACTACAGCATTACGGTGAAGAATCCCGAAGGAGTGGAGAAGGGAGTTAAGAAGCTTACCGTCAACGGAAAGACTGTGGAAGGCTGTGTCATCCCTTACGAGGAAGGGATCAAAGATTATCAGGTTGAGGTAATTCTCGGTTAGTGATAATATATTTTATCGGAACCTGCTTTCCAAGGTTCCGATAAAAGACGTGTTTTAACACGCCGTATTATTATTATCGGAAGCGCTGGCAGGACCGGGGTGACCTGACTGCTTTTGTTTCCGCTAAGGCAGAACTTTTTAAGGAGGTTATTATGAAAAAACAGTTTTTAATGAAATTAACCGCTGCGATCTTATCGGGAGCGTTATCCACAGGCATGCTTGCGGGCTGTGCCATGGCTCCGGCAGGACAGGCGGGTCCGGCAGGCGTCACGGAGACGGCAGAGGCATCCGAAACGGAGACAGCGCCGGCCCCGGATAAAACGATCACTGTGGCAGCATCTCCCACACCACACGCGGAGATACTTAAGGAGGCGTCAAAGCTCCTTTCAGAGGAAGGCTATTCACTTGAGATCATAGAATTTGAAGATTATGTTCAGCCCAATCTTGTCGTAGACAGTGGTGAGATCGATGCGAATTATTTCCAGCATATTCCGTATCTGAATGATTTTAATGAGGAGAACGGGACCAAACTGGTCAATGCCGGAGGGATACACTATGAGCCCTTCGGAATCTATCCGGGAACCAAGTCGGATCTTAAGGAGCTTGCGGACGGAGACGTTATCGCGGTTCCCAATGATACTACCAATGAAGCCAGGGCTCTCCTGCTTCTTCAGGACAATGGGATCATCACTTTAAAAGAAGATGCCGGATTGACCGCTACGGTCATGGATATAGTCGACAATCCTTTAAACATTGAGATCGAAGAGCTTGAGGCAGCGCAGGTTTCAAGAGTAACGGGTGAGGTGGCTTTTGTAGTCCTGAATGGAAACTATGCTCTTGAAGCGGGC
This sequence comes from Lachnospiraceae bacterium, assembly GCA_024684065.1. The sequence goes on along the minus strand of JAIKXO010000252.1, from coordinate 13,769 downwards.
TTTTCTGTAGGTAAAGATGCGGTTGCTTATGAACAAAGTGATTCAGAGGCGGCTAAGACATACGTAAATATTATTGCTGTTTTAGAGGGACATGAGAACGAAGAGGGTATACAGGCGTTAGTGAAAGTGTTAAAATCAGACGAGATAAAGAAATTTATCAATGATACCTATGATGGTGCGGTTGTCCCTTTTGAGGATTAATATAAGGAAGGATCGTTATAATGCGGATATCTGATCCGCTTCCTTTTCGCTCAGAGCTTGCATCAGCAAGCTCGGTCATTTAAGAGAGCCGTATAAAACAGAGGTATCGCAGGGATAAGGATCCCGTGATGCCTTTGTTTTTTATTGTAAGATCATCCCGATCTTTTGGAAGTATAATAGCAGGGAAACGCTGATTAAAGCGTTTCCCGCGCGAAAATCAATTCGACATTTGTTTACAAATGTCGAATAAGCCCGCGGGCACGAAGTGCCCTTCCTTGGCGGATTTCTGCGCATCCTGCCGGAGGAATCTAAGGAAAAACTGAATTAATCAGTTTTTCCTTAGATATCCGGGGGTAATTAATAAGTAAAGTATTGATTATTACCGGAAAGTTTTGTTTTTCGGAACTTTTTGGTCCCAAAAATTTTTTTAAAAAACAAAAAAATTTTTGTAAGGAGAGAAGAATGAGTGAAACAGGTATAAATAACGGGGCGGCTATAAGAGTGGAGCACCTGTACAAGGAATACAGGACGAAAACGGAAGTCGTGGAAGCCTTAAAGGACGTTTCTTTTACCGTGGATAAGGGTGATATCTACGGTATCATCGGGTTGTCAGGGGCAGGAAAGAGCACGCTGGTACGCTGCTTGAATCTTCTTGAAACGCCCGATTCGGGAAAGATTTTTATAGGAGAGAAGGAGCTCACAGCCCTTGGTAAAGAAGAGCTCAGACTCCAAAGAACGAAGATCGGGATGATATTCCAGCATTTTAACCTGCTTTCACAGAGAACGGTACTTAATAATGTATGTTTCCCTTTGGAGATATTGGGTGTCCCCAAGGAGGAACGTAAGAAAAAGGCCATGGAGCTGCTAGACGCAGTCGGGCTTTCGGAGAAGGCTTCGGCATATCCGTCACAGCTGTCGGGGGGACAGCAGCAGAGGGTGGCCATAGCCAGGGTTTTGGCGGCTGATCCTGAGATACTGCTCTGCGATGAAGCAACGAGCGCGCTGGATCCTCAGACGACCGCATCAATCCTGTCGCTTCTTCTTGATATAAATAAGAGGCTTGGCATTACCATAATCGTGATCACCCATGAAATGACAGTTATAAAAAAGATATGCTCAAAGGTTACGGTCCTTGAGGAGGGGATCATCAGGGAATCGGGAAGGGTAGAGGATGTATTCACCAACCCTAAGACCGCATCGGCAAGACGTCTTATATATGTAGGAATGAGTGAAGAGGTAGAGATCGATGAAGATGATCAGGAGGTAGAGAACAATGTGGGATGAAGCGATGACCTTAATGCTTGTTGAAGGAATAAGGGACACACTGTTCATGACCCTTTTGTCAACATTTTTCGGATATATCCTGGGATTGCCTATCGGGATCGTCCTGACGCTTACCGGTCAGGGCGGGCTCAGGGAAAATAAAGCGGTTTACAGGGTCTTTGACGTCATAGTCAATATTTCGAGGAGTATCCCGTTTCTGATATTGCTCATACTTGTCATACCTTTAACCAGATTTCTGGTGGGAAAAAGCTATGGACCGACTGCGACGGTTGTTCCTCTGACCCTGGCTGCAGCCCCGTTTATAGGAAGGATGGTCGAGAACTCCTTAAAGGAGGTTCCCCAGGGAGTGATTGATGCCGCGGTTTCCATGGGAGCAACGACTAAAACGATAGTAGTAAAGGTTCTGCTTTCGGAGGCGAGGACATCCCTGATAGTAGGCCTTACCATCGTGCTCGGCACCGTGCTTGGATATTCCGCGATGGCCGGTGTCGTCGGCGGCGGCGGTCTTGGGGACATAGCCATAAGATACGGATATTACCGGTATGATACGGGAGTTATGATAGTGACCCTGTGCATCATAGTTGTTCTGGTCCAGGCCCTCCAGTGGCTTGGGATGTTCATATCGGCAAAGCTTGACCACAGGAAGGAAGCGTTATAAGCTGTTTTATGGACGGATGGAGGATTTCGGTTCTGAAGAGGTCAGACATTAAGTGAAGGAAACCTTTCAACAGATGGACAATGCCTGAAAAGTGAAGGTTACGGTACAGAAATACTGTCCGAATAAATATGGATCATGGGAGATGTGAATATGTTCAGGGAAGAGATAGAACGGGAATTAAAGGAACACATCATTCCTTTCTGGAAGGGGATGAGGGACGATGAATACGGCGGATATTACGGGTATATGGGGTTTGACTTAAGGCTTGATAAGAAGGCCGTAAAGGGATGTATATTAAACAGCAGGATCCTGTGGTTTTTCTCAAATGCCTATATGCTGTTAAAGGATGAGGAGCTTCTTTCAGAGGCTAAGCATGCCTATGAGTTTATGACGGAGCACTGTCTTGACAGAAAATACGGCGGGATATACTGGTCCCTTAACTATGACGGGTCGGTTTTTGATTCCACAAAGCATACTTATAATCAGGCATTCGCTATCTATGCCCTTTCTTCTTATTATAATGCCTCAGGGGACGAAAAGGCTCTCACGGAAGCAGAAGCCCTTATGAAGACAGTTGAGGAAAAGTGTACTGACGATATCGGTTATCTTGAAGCCTTTAAGGAGGACTTTTCTCCCGAGAGCAATGAGAAGCTTTCGGAGAACGGGGTTATGGCCGAAAAGACCATGAATACGCTTCTGCATGTCCTGGAAGCCTATACCGAGCTTTACAGGGTGAGCCGTAATGAGCTCGCGAAAAAGCGGCTTATGTTCATGCTTGATATCATCGAGACAAAAATATATAACAGCGGGCTTAAGAGACAGGAGGTCTTCTTTGACAGAAACTATAATTCTCTTATCGACCTTCATTCCTATGGGCATGATATCGAGACTGCCTGGCTTTTGGACAGGACGCTTGAGATCATAGGAGACCCCGGGTATTCAGAGAGGCTTGGAAGGGTAACAAGGGCGCTTTCGGAGAGGATATACGAGAGGGCTTATACGGGGGACTCGCTGCTAAATGAATGTGAAAAAGGAAAGGACAATACGGTAAGGATCTGGTGGGTCCAGGCGGAAACGGTCGTCGGCTTCGTAAACGCCTATGAGAAGAGCGGGGATGAAAAATACCTTAAAGCCGCCGAGAACGTCTGGAACTATATAAAGGAATATCAGATCGATAAGAGGGAGGGCTCCGAATGGTTCTATGCCGTGGACGAAAACCGCAGGCCGGATCCTGAAAAACCTATCGTTGAAGAGTGGAAGTGCCCTTATCATAACGGAAGAATGTGCATGGAGATAATGAAGAGGCTTTAAGAGGAAAAGAAGCTTTTTGTTCTGTGGCGGACAGGTCAGATATTTCAGGGGCAAAAACCCATCTTACTGAGGAGGAAAAGAAGCATGCTGCATCCAAATTATTATGTTGAGCTGGAGAAGTATAACAGAATAATCAATATGCCTAACCGGAAATCGGATTTTTATAACGGGATCTTTGACAGGTATGTAAATCCGGTGCTTACGAGAAGGCATATTCCGTTAACATGGAAATATGACCTTAATATTGAGACGAACCCCTTTTTCATGGAGAGGCTCGGAGTAAATGCGGTCATGAATTCCGGAGCCATCGAGCTTGACGGGAAGATTTATCTGATCGCAAGGATAGAAGGGGCGGATCGAAAATCATTTTTCGGAGTTGCCGAAAGTGATACGGGAGTTGACGGCTTCAGATTCCGGGATTATCCGATACTCTTTGATGACACCTGCCCTGAAGAGACAAATGTATATGACATGAGGCTTACAAAGCATGAAGACGGATATATTTACGGTGTATTCTGCTCAGAAGCAAAGGATACCTCGGTAAATGACCTCTCCGCCGCCGTTGCGAGCGCAGGGATAGTAAGGACCAGGGACTTAAAAAAGTGGGAGCGCCTTGACAATCTGAAAACCCTCAGATCTCCCCAGCAGAGGAATGTGGTGCTGCATCCTGAATTTGTCGACGGAAAATATGCTTTTTATACAAGGCCTATGGATGATTTCATCGATACAGGCTCGGGAGGAGGAATAGGCTTCGGGCTCTGTGATGATATAGAGCACGCGGTGATCGATGAAGAGATCATCACAAGCAGGAGGAGATACCACACCATAACAGAGGCAAAGAACGGGTCCGGAGCAACACCCATAAAGACCGATAAAGGATGGATACATATCGCTCATGGAGTGAGGAATACGGCGGCCGGATTAAGATACGTAATATATGCCTTTGCGACGGACCTTAAGGATCCTTCGAAGGTAATAGCTGAACCGGGCGGCGTCCTTATAGCTCCCTACGGAAGAGAAAGGGTCGGAGATGTCTCGAACGTGGTCTTTACGAACGGGGCGGTCAAGAGGGATAACGGAGACGTGTTCATCTATTATGCCTCTTCTGACACGAGGATGCATGTTGCGGGCACAACAATAGACAGGCTTACTGATTATGTATTCAATACCCCGCAGGACAGATTAAGATCCGTGGAATGTGTTGCGCAAAGATGCGATTTAATAAAGAATAATCTGGAGATATTAAAGAGAGAGGGATGTTCATAAAATGAGACGCAGCCCGGATCAGACCGGGTATGGGTATCAGACTGATGCCGTTAAAAGACCGCAGTAAAAACTTCGGGAGTTAATAAATAAGCTTCGGATCAGTAAATAGCCGCAGATAAATTACAGTAAATAAATTATAGTGGACGGATTTATAGTGACAGAAATAAATCCGTCCACTATTATTATGTTCAGGCCAATATCAATATCGGAATTATAAAAAGAATGTAGCCCGATGGGGGAACCAACGGGCTACGATGAGGGGAGTATAAATAATTAATAAGGGGTCGTAATTGAGGTTCCATTGAAGGGTTGAACCTCGCTTACGGATGTTATTATATATTATAATTCCCAAAAAAACAACACATTTTTTAAAATAGTAGTAAAAAATATACAAACCACAAGCTCTTGTGGTGTAAAATCAACAAAAGCAGAAAAATAATATTAATTTACATAATAATGTATAAAATTCTATTATGAAAAAATAAAACAGGGGTGAAATTTTTATTATTTTTTTAACCGTTTTTTTCCCGGGGAAATATTAAATCGATATTCTGGCAAATTGCGAACGCATACATTTGGATCATACCATAAAATCATATCATAATAAACTTATAAAAAATATCGGTTAACATAAGATTTGCTTGTAGGATTGTACGGAATATGATACAATAATGATAACTATCGAGAACTTTTCAGTATTTTTATACGGTTACAAAACGGCGTAGCTTTTATCGGAATCGAAGAAGCGGGTTAAGGATATAATTCAGGAGGTATTGGAATATGGCGGGAATGCAGATCAGGCCGATAGCAGATTTTTCACCGGTTCCTGCGACTGCGCAGGTACAAAGAGTAAGGAGCCCGTTGGCTGATACAGAAAAACCTGAGACAAAAAAACAGGAGAAGGAAGAGGAGCTTCAGAACGTGGTATCTAAGTCTGAAGACGGGGATACCGTGCAGGTAGGCGAAAAAAGCTCAGAAAAGCTTGAGGATCTCAAATTCGGGAGAATGGATGTTCTCCCAAAGGATGAAGAAAAGAAAGATGAAGAGAAGACAGGCGCCCTTCCGGGTTCGGACCGGAGATCTGAGGAACAGAAGGCTGCCGCAATAAAGGAAAGGGAAAAAGAAGAAAGAGAGAAAACAGAGGAAAAGAAGCAGGCAGAAGAAAATAAGCAGCTTGAGGAAAATAAGCAAATTGAAAATAATAAGCAGACAGTGACGTCATTTTCCGGCCTGACTGAGGATCAGATCGAGGCTATGTACAGAAAGGGTGAGATCTCCAAGCAGGAATATGATAAGCAGATCGAGCTTAAGGAAAGCCTTAAGGAAACAGAGGAGCAAACCGAAGGAGATACCACTAAGATGGTAAAGGGCCTCCTTTCCTCGGAAGATAAGGCGGAACGAGATTCTCTGGAGCTTAAGACCGTATTTTCAGAGGATTCCTCAGACAAAACGGAGGCTGCTGCGAGGATCAGTATAATGGATACCCTTGAGAAGAACCTTTTAGGGCTGTCCTGATCGATACCTGCTTAAAAACTTTGTACATACTTAACAAATGTGATATATTCTTAATAAGGACTCCGGGATAATCGTCCCGGAGTCTTTTCGGGTAAAGGGCTTTAGACAAAAACATGGCGGATTCCGGAGATTATCGAATGAAAGAGTTTGAACTGATCGCTCCCTGTCATTTCGGCATGGAGGCCATACTGAAACGTGAGATCAATGACCTTGGTCTTTCGATAGTATCCGTTGAGGACGGACGGATAACATTTAGAGGGGACGAATCCGCAGTCTGCAGGGCGAACATTTTTCTGCGCACCGCGGAAAGAGTGCTTATAAAGGCCGCTTCATTCAAGGCGGTTACTTATGACGAGCTTTTTGAAGGGGTAAAAGCGGTAAGATGGGAGGAGTTCATTCCCGAAAACGGAAAGTTCTGGGTCACAAAGGCGTCAGGCATAAAGAGTAAGCTGTTCAGCCCTTCGGATATACAGTCTATTGTAAAAAAGGCTATAGTGGAAGAGCTTAAAGGAGTTTATAAAAGGAGCTGGTTTGAGGAAAGCGGTGATCCATACCCTTTGAGGGTCACCATCATGAAGGATATCGTCACTATCGGGCTGGATACGACCGGGGAATCGCTTCATAAACGCGGCTACAGAAAGCTCGTAAGCCGGGCCCCTGTTTCGGAAAATCTGGCAGCGGCAATGATTATGCTGTCTCCCTGGAAAGCGGACAGGATACTCGTGGATCCGTTCTGCGGATGCGGGACTATACCGATTGAAGCCGCAATGATAGCCGCAAAGATAGCTCCGGGCCTTAACAGAAGCTTTACTGCCGAGAACTGGACTAATATAATAGAAAAAAAGAACTGGTACAGGGCCGCGGAAGAGGCAGATTCCCTGATAAATATGGATATTGAAGCAGAGATCATCGGCTATGATATAGACGGAGACATTATTGCGGCCGCCCGGGAAAACGCAAGGATGGCAGATGTGGAGAAACTCATACGGTTTAAAAAACAGCCTGTATCCGAGCTTGAACACCGGGGGAAATACGGCTTCATAATCACAAATCCGCCTTACGGCGAGAGGGTCGGGGACAAAGAGGCGCTTCCCGCGTTATATAAGGAGCTTTCAGAGGGCATAAAACGGCTTGATTCGTGGTCTGCCTTTATAATTACCGGATTTGAGGATGTCGAGAAATATATGGGCCGAAAAGCCGACCGGAACAGAAAGGTTTACAACGGAATGATGAAAACATATATATACCAGTTTATGGGGAAGCCGCCGGGAAAGATGCCCGTAGGCGGCTTAAAACATCCTGAAAACACCTGAAAAGGAGACCCGGAACAGTCGGACGTTTTTTCGGGCAAGTATCAGTACAGTTTTATATTTTACAGGATTATGACAACAGATAATACAAACAATGCAAGCGCAAAGGGTATTTAAAAGATGAAGAGGAAAAGACGGAATATCGCGCTGTTAGTGAGCGGATTTGAAAACATCTTTGTGCGCCAGCTCTGTATCGGAGCCATGTCGGCGGCTGTGGAAACAGACTGCAATCTGGTCATTTTTCTGGGAAGATTCTATAATCCGCCCTATTATGATCAGAACATAATACAATATGATTATCAGTTTAACACCGTTTTTGATTATGCGAAAAAAACGGACTTTGATGCGTTTCTGATAGAACTGAATACGATCGGCATGTACCTGGATCTCGATCAGAAAAAGGAGTTTCTGCGTTCGTTCGGCGATGTACCCATCATTCTGCTTACATGCCAGATCGAAGGATATTCAAGCATACGCTTTGACAACAGGGAGGGCTTTGCGGAAGGGATCCGTCATCTGATCAAAGACCATCATTGTAAAAAAATAGGTTTTATGGCCGGTACTGTGGGAAACGAGGACTCCATTGAACGCTATGAGGTATACAGATCCGTTCTGGAAGAATTCGGGATGGAAGCTGATCCTTCCATGGTGCAGCACGGGAATTTTACGGAGTATTGCGAGGATCAGGTAAACAGGCTGCTTGACGATCATCCTGACATGGATGCACTGGTTTTTGCAAATGATGGAATGGCTTTGGGCGGCTACAGGGTATTTAAAAAGCGGGGGCTTAAGATCGGCAGTGACATCCACGTGATGGGGTTTGATGATGCGGTTGGCGCGATTTCCTGCGAGCCGAATCTGACGACCGTGCGGGCGGATGCGGCCGGACTCGGCTACAGGGCCGTGAAGAACGTAGAGGATTTTCTGTCACGAAAAGTAACAAACTTAAAGATCCCGTCCCTGTTTGTAAGGAGACAGTCCTGCGGATGCACGGATATAGACTATTCGGTGCTCCCGCTCACTGTCGAAGATATTAAAGACAGATCCCGTCATGAAAAGGCTATGGAAAAAGTATATGATTATATTTTTTCCGGCAATGATTATGAAAAGGGCGCCGCAACGCTGAAAGAACTTCTGAATGAGTTTATGGACTGCGCCTGTGAGAGCATGGGAGAGGATGCCGTTAAAAGTGAGAATGCTCTGAAAAAGCTGGTTTCCCTGGCCGCCGGTCTTTGCAGAACGAAACTGGAGCCCTATACCAGGATCGAGAAAGTGACCTTTCTGTTTGAATGCCTGTGCCGGCAGATGAAAAAGCAAAGCGATGACGAGCACCGGATGAGGGTCTTATCGGAGACCTTTCAGCAGATCTATCGTAATACGGCGTCGTTTTCACAGAAAAATGCCGACAACATGCTGGAAAAGGTGAATCAGCTCAACTCCGTCACCACAACGTTCCTTCGGGATGTGCTTAATTACGCGGTGGCAGATGACGTGCTGTTCTCTTCAATGATCGAAACTCTGGCGGGGTTCGGCTTTGACGGCACCTATCTGCTCAGGCTTCCGTCCAATCAGACAGTGAAAAAGGCAGAGCGTGCAGCCATATGTGAAACCATGATGCTGAAAGCCTGCCAGCGGAAAGGCACCTCCTGCACTCCGAATAAGGACAGCCAGAAAAGAGAGGTTAAGGATCTTTTCATCAATCTGTTTGCGGACCGGGAAGAACAGGTATGTGCCGTGGCATCAATGCTGTTTTCGGGTCTGGAACAATACGGGCTTATGGTTTTTGAGGTGGATGAGACCAATATTTACTATATTACGACCGGCATCTATCAGACCAGTGCGGCAATAAAGACCATTGAGCTTTTGAAAAACAGGGAGGATAACGAGAAGAAGCTTAAGAAGAGCCTTAAGAAGCTTGGCGAGGCAAACGCGATGTTGGATGAACTCTCGAAATCCGATGAGCTGACCCAGCTTTTAAACAGAAGAGGCTTTCTTATGGCTGTGCATGAAGAGATCGAGAAACCGGAAAATGAAGGGAAGAGGGGAGTCATCATTTTCGCGGATATGAATAACTTAAAGATCGTAAACGACCGGTTCGGACACGAGGACGGGGACTTTTCCCTTCGCATGGTAGCGGATATCCTGAAAAAAAGTACTGAAGAATTCAATCCCATTGTTGCCCGTTTCGGCGGTGATGAATTCTGTGCTTTTTATGTTGATGAGGGAGGATCCGGTTCGGAAGAACTAATCCGCAGCAGGGTAAAGGATGAGACGGAAAAACTGAATTCGAAGACGGCTAAGCCGTATTATGTTTCGATGAGTATGGGTTTCTGCTCGTTTTCCTGCAACGGCGATGTGAACCTTGCCGATATGATCGACCGGGCTGATACCGGGCTGTATGATGACAAAAAGAATAAGAGAGAGAGCGTGTATAAGTAAATATGGCAGGCATATCACTGTATCCGGAGGGTGAAAATATAATGGGCAAAAGGATAATATTCGCAACGGGAAATAAGGATAAGCTTAAGGAGATAAGGGACATAATGCGGGATCTTCCGGTAGAGCTTGTTTCCATGAAGGATGCGGGGTTCTCGGCGGATATCGAGGAAAACGGAGAAAGCTTTGAGGAAAATGCGGTCATCAAGGCCAGGGCTGTATGTGAAGCGACCGGTGAGATCACTCTTGCGGATGATTCCGGTCTGGAGGTGGAATATCTGAATAATGAACCGGGGATCCATTCGGCAAGGTATCTGGGAAGAGATACGCCTTACAGTGAAAAAAATGCCGATCTTATAAAGAGGCTTGAAGGGGTCAGCGACGAGAAGCGGACGGCGCGTTTTGTATGCGCAGTGGCGGCCGCCTTACCTGACGGAAGATGCATAACGGTAAGAGGGGTCATGGAGGGAAGGATAGGTTATAAAGAAGCCGGAGAGCACGGGTTCGGATACGATCCGGTCTTTTTCCTTCCGGAATACAACTGTACTTCGGCAGAGCTTTCGCCGCAGGAAAAGAACCGGATATCACACAGGGGAAAGGCGCTTAGGAAAATGAAGGAAAGGCTTACAGAGCTTAAGGTGATCTGATGAAAAAGATACTTATCTTAAGCGACACGCATGGAAAATGTGACCTTATGTATGAGATAATAAATAAAGTTAAGCCGATAAACAGTCTGGTGCACTGCGGTGATGTGGGATACGGCGGTATAGAAAGAGAGCTTTCCGCGGCCTCCGACTGTCCGGTGCATGTGGTATGCGGAAATAATGATTATGGGAGCGATTATCCCTATACAGACAGTTTTACGGTACAGGGACATAAGATCATAGTGACACATGGGCACAGACAGCGGGTATACAGTGATCTGAGCCCTTTACTTTACCTTGCCGAAGAAAACCGGGCGGATATTGTCATGTTCGGCCATCTTCACGTGCCCGTGGTTAAGGCCTGGGAGGGGATAACGCTTGTCAATCCCGGTTCTCTTACATACCCCAGGCAGTCTAACAGGCTTCCGAGCTACATTATGATGACTATAGAGGACAGCGGGGATGTACGTTATGCCGTAAGGTTTGTTGAGGTTACGAAAAAGGGGATACGGATACTTGTCTGAGGGCGTGAAAGGAGCGGTTTAAGGCCGTTCGTGCGAGACAGGAGGTGTCAGGCGGACGTCGTGATAATGGGCGGTTGACAATTCAATAGCGCTCGTATATAATTTCTCTTGCGCTTAAGGCGCATCGGGGTGTGGCTCAGTTTGGCTAGAGCATCTGCTTTGGGAGCAGGGGGTCGCAGGTTCGAATCCTGTCACCCCGAGTGTTTGTCGTATCCTGAAAGCCTTTAAAACAGGGGCTTTCAGGAACCGGCAATATGCAGAAAGCTGTCCGTTTTGGTTAAGATTTGGTTAAGACTTTGGTTAGGACAGCTTTCTTTTATTTAGCGCCTTCAACGCCTCTCCCGTGTCGATACCGGTGTAATAGTTCCTTGTAGCGACTTCGGGAGAGTTGCCGAAGAGGCGGGCTGCAAGGACTACGTTTCCGCCGGAGGCGTTAACCACGTCCGTTATGGCATTCCTCCTGAAGGAATGCGTCCCTTTGATCTCGTCCCTGCATATCTGTATACCGAGCTTCCTGCATATTCTCTCATATAGCCTGTATATTGTGTTATTGTGGATGACTTCGTTGTCCGTGTCCGCAGGGAAGAGGAACTGGCTGGCAGGATAATAGGCGTCCAATATAGCATATAGGCGTCCCAGATATTCGTTTAGAAGGTCTGAACGCGGGAAGACTCGGTCTCTGTAAGTCTTGGTGTGCTCCACTATTCTATAGAAAGTCTTGGCGTCGCCGCATTTCTTGACAGTTATCTGCTCTCGCGAAATATTGATATACTTGTCGCGGACATCAGACCTCCGAAGGGGAGGGATTTCTCCCCTTCTAGCGCCAATGAGTATCTGGAGCTCAAGTGCGTAGGCCGGCATATATGCCGGGCGCTTCTGCTGGATAATTAAACTGTGTCTTTTGTTGAAAAATCAACGTTTTTCAAAGTTCAAGCGTCTGATTAATAAACTTATCGAACTCGCTCCGTTTAACCAACTTCTTTGCCCCTACAAACAATGCGAAGGGGCAATTCGGTGTTTTTAACAGCTTCTCAATCCGATTCTGACCGATATTGCTATATTCGGCCGCTTCAGGGATTGTAAGGGCGATCTTATCCTGAATCTGCACATAAGAATGTCCGTCATCTGCAGTACAACACTGCACCCCTATCACAACGTTGGGCTTTGATTCACAATTTCCTGAAGTCATCTCCTGAGCGCCCAAAAGATATCCCTCAAAGAATGGATCATAATGATTCTCGTCATTGTATCCACACTCATTCTCGTAATCTCAAGAATTCCATCCATCAGTAAATCCCTCGTAATAATCAGCGCCGTACGAGTCGGCATAATCCTCTGCCATATGTGTCATAACTATTTCCTCCTATATCAATTGGCGTGAGGGCTTATCGCCCTCAGCCTTTCTACAAAACGTTATTTTTCATTGCATGAATCCGTTTTCACATCCTCATATGAGTCTGTTTCCGGATCAGAATCGACTTTACTGTTCGTACGGAGAAGACCCCGATAAACAGTTTTTAATTTCCGTGAACCTTCTCTTTCAGGAGCGTCAATATACAGTCCACTCCATTCATTACAGAGGCCATATTCATTGTTAAGTGGTTCTTGCTTGTCCATCAGGAACCCAGGACGTACAGGTACATCCCGCCCTTTCGTGTACCATTCTGGGAACTTTGACAAGTTATCGATTACTTCTGTGATAAACGTATTCTTACCTTGGATGGTTCCGTTCGGAATATTCTTCCTAAACCAAGACTTATAGCAATCAAAGAGCCACGAGAATGGCAAAAGGTCCCACTTTGCCTCAGGAAGAACCTCCTGCATGAACTGTAAGACATTGTCGTTGAACTCTTTATATGCATCCAACTCTGCCGTACAGGCTCTTGGCTCAGAAATCTTATAGAAGTTCATATTAAGTGCCTTATAAAGTACGTATTCAAGCACTCTAGGATCCGACAAATATGAACCTTTGATCGCAGGATTTTCAACCCCCGTAAAACAGTGGTCGAACGGAACTATCAAAAGGCGGCGGTAGAACGATCCCGTCTTATCATGAACCCGTGGAACCCCATTAACACAGAAGACTATGACACCATTGTACTGATAAAGAACTGATTCTTTATGTTTACGGTCAATATTAAGAACATCCCCGGTTACCGCAGTCTTAAGATTCTCTACATCATCGATGTAGTCATTAACACTAATTTCATCGACAATAACTGCATTGGCCCCAATAAGTCTCGAAAGGCCAAATTGAGATTTGAATTGTCTAAGCGAAAGAGAGACGGCATTCCCACCACAAAGCCTACGAAGCAGGGTACAAAAGGTACCCTTACCATTATTCCCCGAACGGGCCTTAAGCCAGATGCTCTTATTCCATCTAACATTCGGTCTTACAGTTGCAGAACAAATCTCCCAAAACAAGTCAACCACTTCCGGATCATCAGAAAGAGTCTTCATCCAGGATTCCACATCCCATGCGGTTCCGTCTGGATTCGTCAATACAACGTTTGTTGCCAGTGGATTATAGTTAATCTTAATTTTGCCCAGGAATACATGTTCAGGGGAAAAGGGCTCCAACTCTTTTGTTTTGAAATTGAACAATCCGTTGTTAACCGCG
>JAIKXO010000190.1 GCA_024684065.1 Lachnospiraceae bacterium | reverse complement strand
CTTTCAATCTTTTAATGATCCGATCATGACACCCTGGGCAAAATATTTCTGAACAAACGGGTACAGACACAGTACCGGAATGCTCGAAACGATCACAGATACATATTTCAGCTGATTTGCCAGCCTGTACTGCTGCAGGATGGTTTCTCCGCTGCCGCCGACCGTGCTTTCGGATGCTATGAGGATCTCCTTTAATACAAGCTGAAGCGGGTACATGCTCTCATCCTGTAAAAAGATCATTGCGTTAAAGTAGCTGTTCCACTGTCCCACTGCATAATACAGAGCCATAACGGCTATTATTGCCTTCGACAGCGGCACCACAATGAACAGAAACGTCCTTAATTTCCCGGCTCCGTCGATCCTTGCGGCTTCAAGCAGTCCTTCGGGGATCGATGACTCAAAGAAGGTCTTGGTCATAAACAGGTTCCATACCGAAAGTATCGCAGGAAGAACTACCGCTGCGGGAGTATTGATCAGGTGCAGCCGGCTCATTACATTGTAGAAAGGGATAAGCCCGCCTCCGAAAAACATGGGGATGATGAAGAATACCATCCAGTATTTCCTGCCCGGAAGCTGTTTTCTGCTCAATGCCCAACCCGCCGGTATAGTCACCGCGATAGACAGAATGACCGTTTCTATCGTATAGATGATCGTATTTTTATATCCTGTCCAGATATCCTTCCGTTCAAATACCTTCTTAAAGCCTTCCCATGTTATATTTACCGGGTAAAGCACCACTTTGCCGGCCAGGACCGCATCCGGGTCGGAGACGGCTGCTATTATAATGAAGTACAGCGGATAAATGATCAGCAGTGCCAAAAGCCCCAGAAACAAGGCATTGACAAAGAAGAACACCTTGTCTCCGCGTTTGATCTTTGAAACAGCGCCTTCTGTCTCAAATAAATCTGTCTCTCTCATAAGAATCTCCTTACCACAGCGAATTCTCCGAAAAACGTTTGGACGTCGTATTTGCGATTATCAGCAGCACAACGTTTATTACCGAATTGAACAGACCGATGGCAGTCGCGTATGCCTGATCGGGTACACCTGTCAGACCTTTTTTATATACATAAGTTGCGATCAGTTCACTCACTCCGAGGTTTCCGTCGGTCTGCATGAGCAGGGCCTTTTCATAACCAACTCCCATTAAGCCTCCGATCGACATGATCAGCATTACGCTGATCATAGGCATGATTGCGGGAATATCTACGTGCAGCACTCGCTGCAATCTGCTCGCACCGTCGATCATGGCCGCTTCGTGAAGCTGCGGATCGACATTAGAAAGAGCTGCGATATAAATGACTGCGCTCCATCCGAAATCCTGCCAGTTGCTGGAAAGAATATACATAGGTCTGAACGCTGTTGTCTCGAGAAAGAAGGATATCCTCTCCATCCCCAGTCCGTCCGCCGCATTATTTACCAGACCGTACCTTCCGAAGAACAGGCGGAGCATTCCCACCAGAACGACCAGCGAGATAAAATGCGGTGCCGTAAATATCGTCTGAAGTATCTTGCCTGCGCGTTTCTTCCTTACCGCGTTAAGTGACAGCGCAACGATGATCGGGAGCGGGAAGCCGATTATAAATCCGTATATACATAACAGGAAGGTATTCTTCATCAGCGGCCAGAACTGGACATCCGTGAAAAATCGCTCAAAATTCCTGAATCCCACCCATATCGTGGTGTCTGCCAGGATCCTGTCGCCGGGCATAAAATCCTGAAAGGCTATGAGCACGCCGTAAATTGGCAGATAGCAAAACAGGAATACTGTTACCACTGCCGGAAGCAGCATCCACAGATAAGGACTGTTGTCCTTGAACATACGCAGTTTTTTACTGAACGGAACCTTTCCGGAGGTTACTTTGCTCCGGGTATTTTGCTTTACAAAATGCATTCCGACCCTCCTCGACTATTTCATCAAACATAAAACAGCAGGTCCATCGACCGGTTTTATGTTTACATCGTTTTACACGATTTACATTTTACGTTTTGAATTTTACTTCCTGCAACGCTCAATGTCAATATATCCGCATATATTTTTTCGTTTTTTGTGCAGCCTGAACAAAGTATAGCAGTCATTCTGTGCAACATTTACAATTCCGCTGTCTGAAATTTTACATTTTGTAAACTTGTAGTCGGATATTCGCTGTGTTAGAATAGAGATCAAGAAAACAGAAAGGTGCCGCGAAATGAACAATAAAAGAGTGACCATGCAGGATATAGCAGATGCCTGCGGTCTTTCCAGGAATACAGTTTCAAAAGTTTTTAACGGACGCGGAGCAGTCCCCGCCTCTACCAAGGCTATGATACTGAAGAAAGCCGAGGATCTGGGCTACCGGCTCCCCGTGGTGCAGGACACTTCTGCCGATCATCCCAACGGGAAGACGATCGCCCTTCTCACGGCAAACATGCCTGTAGATTACCATTTCGGCACTTTTTTGGTAACGACTTTTACGGATCAGATATGCCGTGCCGGGTACACCTTGAGAATGTTTGAGATCTCGAAGGAAGAGCTTTCGAACAAGACCCTTCCTCCGCATTTTATCCCCGATAATACTGCAGGGATAGTCGGTATAGAACTGTTCGACCAGGCCTACCTCGATCTGATCTGCGGACTCGGACTTCCGACGATCATGATAGACAGTCCCACAGAGTCAGCCACGAAGCTGATGAATTGCGACTTTATAACCATGGAGAATGTTTCCGGTATCATAGAGATAGTTAAGCATCTTTATAAAAAAGGCGCGAAAACCGTCGGATTCTTCGGTGACAAAGATCACTGCGGAAGTTTCAGGGATCGCTGGACAGGGCTGTGTATGGCGCTCGAAAGCCTTAAGCTTCCCGCCCCGCAGGAATACAGCATTCTGGCACCCGACTCCTTTGCCTACGGTGATACCGGCTGGGTCGAGGCACAGCTTGGCACGCTCAAAGCCCTGCCGGATGCATTTGTATGCGCGAACGATTATCTGGCCATCCACCTGATGAATGCACTTCGCAAAAAAGGGCTCTCCGTTCCCGGTGATATAATGGTTGCCGGATTCGACGGAATCACCCAGTCTGCCCTCACGGATCCCCCTCTGACCACTGTCAGGATCCCCGGAGTGGAGATCGGACGAATGGCTGCGGATATATTGCTGAATCGCATTAAAGCACCCGATATCCCTTTTACCAAAACACTGGTCGCAACAACTCCCGTATGGCGCGGAAGTACCGGTGCATAACCGGTCCGCAAAGAATATCCGCTTGATAATACTATATACAGACAAAACAAAAAGGAAGTGAAACTCCGACAACATATAGGATCGGCTGTTTCCCTTCCTTTGTTTTTTTTTTATGCTAATCGTGGTTTATGGTAATTATTTTCCAAAAGAGGTAAACTTTTATGCCATTTTCAGTCCTACTCCATCCTCTCCAGCAAAACTCTCCCTGCCTCGCGCAGCTCCGCACGGTCTTTTTGATATGTCGGCTGATACTTCCCGACTTCTCTCCAGAAGGCCTGCGAGTGGTTCATTTCCTTCCTGTGACACAGCTCGTGTACGATCACATATCTTTGGATATGTTCCGGCAAAAGTATCAGCAGACAGTTGAAATTCAGATTGCCCTTTGATGAACAGCTGCCCCACCGGGTTTTCTGTGCCCTGACGGAAACCGCTCCGTAGGTGACGCCTATCTCTGCCGCAACCTGAGCCACGATCGGCGTGATCACCTTTTTCGCCTGTCTCTTCAATGCTTCGATCTCTGCTTTTGTAAAGGCAGGCTGCGACGGCCTGTTGCCTGCATCTGCCCTGCGTTCAGCCATTTTCTTCTGTGCT
>JAIKXO010000186.1 GCA_024684065.1 Lachnospiraceae bacterium | reverse complement strand
GCATAGCGGCAAGAATAGCCAATATTACCAGAACAACTATCAATTCAACCAGAGTGAAGCCTTTTCGACTGCAAACCAGAGATCTTCTATATTTCATGTTATATCCTCTCCTACAATCTTTATTTGGATTCATTATATCATGTATATCGGATTATTTTTCGGGTTTCATAACAAAACAGAGTCTTTTACCGGTTTTTTTGTCGAATGAAATACTAAATTCCACTCTTGCATTCTTGAAATAGAATTCAGTCTTACAGAAATTCCATTTCGTTCTATAATTCTTTCTGATACTCCTTGTTCCTGGAACTGTGCGACATATCTGCCTTCAAACAGATGACCGGTAAAATGATATTTGTGATTATACTCTTCCGCATACAGGCTCAGGATTTTTTGCATGATCTTCCACATATCACCAAAACGCACGGTAAATACATCCGTGCGTTTCCCGTGCATTTATTCACTTTTCACATACACATAGTATGCCTTTCTCCCCGATCCAACCAATTTCAGTTTTCCCTTATCAGTCAATTTTTTCAACAATCTATAGGCCTGCGGTCCAGAAACATTCAGTAAATCAATCACATTTTCTCTAGTCACTTTCCCGTTCTGTTTATCAACCAGTTCCATAACCAAAGCTTCATGTTTTACTGTTTCAATACCCATTTGCCGAACATATCCCACAACATTTTCCTGCCTTTTATATATATTCGAACTCAATATATATGTCCTGGATCTATTATTCCCTACCGCTTCTACTAAACCAGCCTCAACCAACTTTTCAACGTTTGCCCTTGTCCTGATTTCTCCCAGATTAATCATTGATGCGATATTGTGCAGGCTCAGTCTTCTCTGACTTTGAAGAGCCGAAAGAATCAGTAGTGAATTAATTGGCAACGATCTACCCAACCTGTTTTCTTCATCGGAAATCATCTTTGCAAACGGGAGATCTGGCTCAGCTCTCTGAATAAATAACTTCACATATGCCGTTGTCGACTCTGAATAATCTGGTAAAGGACGTCCATAGATAATTGATCCCTCAAAAATCCTATCTATTCCCCTCCCTGTCTTTTCAGCCAACCCAATGCGTTTTAATGCATCAGCGAGGACCTGGTTCCTACCATGTGGTTCTACTGTTAATAGATTAGATAGATTAACGCCTTCAATAAAACCCCCCGGGCTACTAATTGTCAAACCTTCATCTTCGATTGCCAATCTTACGGACTGTAAAATAGTATAATCCCTATGACAAAAGGCATTTACAAGTCCCTCGCGAAAAGCTGTTTCAGAGAATTCGGGAATAGGCACACGAAATAGTCCGTATTCCATTTCTCTTTCCGGATTCCATGCTTTCATGTACTCTTCAAATATTTCGAATGTTGCCAGCAATGGTTTTGCTAATTGCTCATTTTTCCGGACTTTTGTTCCTTCCAATACCTGAAACATAGCCTTTGCTGTCGGAATCAACTCAGTAAGCCTATCCTCTTTTCCTAAAAGAAGCATGCCCGTAACGGTCGGTTTTAACATTCCTGCTTCTTCTTTTACCAACAGCAAGGCCTTATCTAATTCTTCATCCGATAGTTCTAGTAGTGTTTTATCTCCCTTTCTATACTTAATAATAGCACGCAACCGTTCTCTTTCATTTGGATCAAAATCATCTATTTCCGCACCTTCCAGGATTTGCGCGGAATAATCCAATAGATTTAAAGAAGACAATCTACTTGGTATTTCATACGGATATAGTGGTACATTTTCCGGACTCCCATCAGGCTTTAGTCTTCTTTTTTGAATTCTCCCATCTGATGTAGCAACTATTGTCCGACTAATTGGAATCTGTATCTGTAGTATTTCTTGTCCACACACTTCTATAATTTCTGCCCTTACAGAAACAGACGGTACTGTTTTATTAGCTATCAGTGCCATCAAGCCAATCGGATCCTTATGCTTCTCAACGAGTCCAGTTGGCGTGCCATCATCCTCAACTCCTAAATAAAGGACACCACCTTCAGTATTTGCCATCCCTACTATCTCTGTAACCAAATCCGACTCGCTAAAGCCTTTCAAATCACTTTTAAACTCAATTGTGAGTGTCTCTTTTTCCGGTATATAATTCATATAATCCATCCTCCATGTCAATGATAACACACGCCGTGCGTTTAATCAACACAAAAAACGCACGCGTGCGTTTGCGTGCGTTTCAATATATTCACTAATAATATACAAATCTACGTTGTCCATCTAATGTCAACCTGAAAGCGAGCCACTTTAAGCGTATTGTATACACTAAACGCACGAAAAAACGCACGCGTGCGTTTTTTCGTGCGTTTTTCGTGCATTTATACTTTTAACATACACTCTCTCAATCCCTCCTAAACAGATCCCTCGTATACACCTTCTCCTTCACATCATCCAGGATCGGATCATACCGGTTTGCTGCGATAACATCGCAGCTCTTCTTGAATCTCTCCACATCGTTCACCACCAGGCTCCCGAAGAACGTCGTCCCGTCCTCCAACGTCGGCTCATAGATGATGACCGTCGCGCCCTTGGCCTTGACGCGCTTCATAACCCCCTGCACCGATGAACTCCTGAAGTTGTCGCTGTTGCTCTTCATGGTCAGCCGATATATCCCGATGGTAATCGGCCGTTCCTTTTCCGCATTCCACATGCTGTTCGCGGTATAGTATCCTGCCCTCTCCAGGATCTTGTCTGCCACGTAGTCTTTTCGTGTCCGGTTGCTCTCCACAATCGCCTGGATCAGGTTCTGCGGAACGTCCTGGTAGTTGGCCAGCAGCTGCTTCGTATCCTTCGGCAGGCAGTATCCGCCGTACCCGAATGATGTGTTCCTGTAATGCGTTCCGATCCGTGGATCCAGGCACACGCCTTCGATGATGGCTTTGCTGTCCAGTCCCTTTGTCTCCGCATACGTATCCAGTTCGTTAAAGAAGGAAACCCGCAGCGCCAGGTAGGTATTGGCAAAAAGCTTCACAGCCTCCGCTTCCGTTGAACCCATGTAGAGCACCGGGATATCCTTCTTTTCGGCGGCGTCAGTCAGGAGCTTTGCGAAAACTTCTGCTGCTTCCTTCATTTCTTCCGTGCATCCGCCGATAATCCGGCTCGGATACAGATTGTCGTACAGCGCTTTGCTTTCCCTCAGGAATTCCGGGAAGAACATAATCCGGTTCGTGTCGAATTGCTTGGAGATCCGTGCGGTATAGCCCACCGGAATAGTGGATTTGATGATCAGCATGCCCCGGTCGTTGACCTTCAGCACCTGCTCGGTCACCGATTCCACCGCGGATGTGTCAAAAAAGTTCTTCTGGCTGTCATAATTCGTCGGCGCGGCAATAATGATGAAATCCGCGTCAGCATAAGCCGCGTCCCCGTCCGTTGTCGCCCGGAGGGAAAGCTTTCTCTCTTCATGCTCCGCCATGAACTTTTCGATGTATTCATCCTGGATGGGGCTTTCCCAGCGGTTGATCTTTTCAACCTTCTCCGGGATGATATCCACGGCGACCACGTCATTCTGCTGGCTCAGCAACACCGCCAGGCTCAGACCCACATATCCGGTTCCTGCAACTGCAATCTTCAATGCTCTTTCCTTCCTTCCGGTCCTTTGTAACTGTTCCTGATGCTTTCATAGCTTTCCAGGTTCCCGATGTCGTACCGTTTTCCGGGCATCACCATGGAATGCATCGGGCTCCGCCTGCACATCCAGGCGACCAGGCTGCCGGGCGCGTCCGTACCGCAGCCCTCCGCGATGGCCTCACCGATCTTCGCCGCGTCCGAAGCGATATAATAATAGAATGGCGGCGTGCACCAGTGGCTCTTCGGTTCCTGCGGTTTCTCTTCAAAAGAAACCAGCCTTTCCCCTTCCACATCGGACACCCCAGCCCGCCTCAGCTTCACCGGGTCATCCTCCCAATAGCGCATCGTGCAGGAAGTACCCTTTTCTCTGGCGTAGTCCACGAAGGAGCAAAGGGAAAAGTCCAGCACATTGTCCCCAGCGATAACCAGGAGATCATCCGCAAGGCCTAGGGTGTCCATCGCAAACTGGATATCCTTCACTGCGCCCAGCCGGGTTTCGTTTGTGCTTGTGCCGTCGTCCACGACGACA
>JAIKXO010000115.1 GCA_024684065.1 Lachnospiraceae bacterium | reverse complement strand
ATTTCAAGAGGAAAAAGCATGTTTCAAGGTGCTGAAAACCAGTATTTTCAATGCTTTAAGCAGAAAACTAATCAATCTGTTATGAGAACAGTTAATCGGCAGTCATCCCCTATACCTGCCTAACAATCCGCAAAGGTTTGGTTACCATAACAGAGCCCGACTTGCAAGTGGTTCAGAAATAACACGATAAAAGCACAGAACCACTGCATAATCTTCTATAAGCGGGCTCCACAACATTCCGGATAAAGTCTTACAGTGTGAGGCTTTGTCCGCGATTCAATTCATTTTTTTAACAAATCAAATTAATACCCCATAATATTTCTTATGTGGTATTTTTTTATGAAATATGTTCCGGGGCCTGTAACCCCGGGGTTTTTCAATGTTTCCAGGTTCCTGTGTAATGTACAGGCTCCTGATTTTCATTCCGGCAGGGGCTCTATTACAAGGCCCAGCCTGTCGAGGATATTCCTGAACTTGCTCTCTGTCCCTCTTATATAGATCCTGGTCGTGTCCAGCCTGCTGTGGCCGAGAACCTCCGCAACCTTGACTATATCCTTCTCCTGCTCATAAAGGCAGGAGGCGAAGAGCTTCCTGAAGTTATGCGGAAATACTCTGCTCAGGGCGACCTTCGCTTCCCCCGCAAGCTTTTTCATTTCCTTCCATATATTGCTCCTGTCCAGGGGGTTGCCGTAACGGCTGATAAATACGGGCCCGCTTGTTATACCTTCCTTTTCCGTGTATTTACGAAGCTGTCTGCAAAGATCCTTCGTAAGGATCACCTTTCTGACCTTCCCTTTATTATATATAACCGCTATTCCGCTCCTTACCGATTCCGCTGTTACAAACTGAAGTTCCGATACCCTTATTCCCGTAGAGCACAGGCAGATAAGTATATAATAAAGCCTGAGCTTCCCGAGCTCTAAAGCCTCTTTAAGAAGCTGCTTATATTCCTTCCTGCTCATATGCCTTTCCTCTTCCTGAAAGCTCTGTTTCTGGACCGGATAGGACTTTATCCTGAGGTCATACCATTCTTTGTATTCGAGATATCTGTTTACAGTATCAATGAAGGAATTGATGCTGGTCATCTTGTATTTGCCGCATTCCCTGAGATATATCTTGAAATCTACCATCAGTTCCTTTGAAAGTTCTCTGCCGTCTGAAAAAGCCACAAGTTTCTTAACATCTCTGACATATTTTTCGATCGTCGCCCTGCTCATTTCTCCGCTCTTCAGAAAGAGCTTATAGCTTTTTAAATCCTCCTGTGTAATGAATCTCTTTTTCATACCGTATCCTCCTGGTTTCCATTATTTCGGGCTTCATCAACCACAAAAAGTCTCCGTCAGCCCGAATGCATCCGGCGGCTGTCGGTCTAAAAAACGATCGATAACGGATTTGTATGCATTTATATTATGATAGTATTATTTTTTGAAATATCAAAATAAAAATGCTGAAAAGCTTTTAATTCGCTTCACCTGTATTATCTCCGGTTTGTTTTCCCTTCTCCCCATATATCGATATCTTCATCTTCAAAAACCTGTTTCCTGCACCCTGTCTCTACAGATTATGGCATCCCTGTTTTCCAGAATCCGGATACCCCCTATCTGCAAAGTCTTGTAATGATAGGGCTATTGTGTTAAGCTTACATATATAAAAGACAATTGTATCCTTTGGATAATTATAGGTCATCCATTGGCGCTTGTCAAATATATTTATTGTGGAGAGATCATGTCAGATAAACTATTGCCCGAACGTTTAAAGACCGCTCGTGAAAAGCTTGGTATAACCATGACGGAGGCCGCTAAGAGGCTTAATCTGTCAAAGATCGGATATTGCAGATATGAATACGGGGAGAGGTCTCCCTCCCCCCAGACCATAGAGGTTATCGCGCAGTGCTTTGGCACTTCCGTCGATTATCTCGTCGGCCGCACCTCGGATATAGAACCAAACAGCATTATAGTTTACAAGGATAAGACCCCGATACTGTTTGAGATCGTTAAGGATCTTTCTCCCGAAGGCGAATATTTCCAGAAAAAAGTAAGGGCCTACTACACGCGGCTGAAGGACAGCTTGTAGAGATGCCCCTTCTTTAAGACATGGACTGTAAAAGGCTGTCACGTCATCTCTTCTTCAAAGAATTTATCGAGATCCATTGCGCCAAAGGGTATACGGACAACTTCTATGTGTTTATGATCTTCATCAACAAGGTAGA
>JAIKXO010000088.1 GCA_024684065.1 Lachnospiraceae bacterium | reverse complement strand
TATGAAGCCGTAGGTTTTACTGAGTATGCTCAGAGAAAATGTGAAATGCCGATAGGTATATGGAATTGTGCGGATATGGAGTTGTATATAAAAAGGACGCTTGAAACAGACCGCCTGTTCCTACGCCGCTGGGAAGATAGCGATGCAGAGGATTTATACAAATATGCCGGTGATCCGGATGTGGGTCCGATTGCAGGATGGCCGCCTCACCGGAACATCGAGGAAAGCCGTGATGTGATAAAGAATGTTCTAAGCGGTAAGGAAGCTTATGCCATCTGCCTGAAAGAGGATGGAATAGCAATCGGTGCCATCGAACTGAAGCTGAACGGTCATACCGATATGACCGACCGGGATGATGAGTGTGAGATGGGTTACTGGCTTGGGAAACCGTTTTGGGGTCAGGGTATTATGCCTGAGGCTGTGAAGGAAATGCTCCGCCACGCCTTTGAGGACTGTGGTATGCAGAAGGTCTGGATCGGATATTATGAGGGAAATCAAAAGTCAAAACGTGTCCAGGAGAAATGCGGCTTCAAGTATCAGTGGCGATCGGAGAATGTGGATGTACCTCTGATGCATGAGAAACGGACGGGTCATGTGAGTTTGATGACGAAGGAAGACTGGATGGCAGAACAAAACAAAACGAAGTGAATGTTGAAAAAGCTGGAATAGATGATATTGATTTCCTTGTGAAAATGAGACTGGATTATTTACATGAAGACAACGGAAATCTTGATGACTTTGATGTTATAGCTATAAAAAGAGATCTTCCGGACTACTATAAGGCTCATCTGAACAAAGACCTTTTTATATATGTAGTACGTGAAGAACAGACAATTGTCTCATGTGCATTTCTACTTGTTATTGAGAAGCCGATGAGTCCGGCTTTCATAAATGGTAGGACTGGTACCGTTCTCAATGTGTACACTTGTCCGGCTAATAGACACAAGGGATATGCAAAGAGAGTAATGGAAATGTTATTAGCAGAGGCAAGGAAACTGCAATTGTCTGTCATTGAGTTAAAATCTACAGAGGATGGTTATGCACAGGATAAAATATTTAACTTCATTTCTGATGGCATAGGACTATTTGCGGATGTTATAAAGAAGAATATAAAATCGTCAGATTATTATTTGCATGGATATACAACAGACGGATATCAACTGGCAATATACACAGGATATGAGGAACGAAAAATATCGGCTAATTACAAGTTGAGACCGGGTGTGTATATCGTAAGCAGAGCGAATGCATACCGGTATGATATAAGGAATTTTTATATTTATACGGGTTAATAACCAAACATCCTATGATTCTGCGGCCTGCCGAGGGGTGCGAGATTTGGCGGTGGGACTCCTTTCTTTAAGAGCACAGTAATTTTTTAGAGTAAAAACAAAGTAAAATAGTTAATTAAAGGAGGCGGTATTATGCAATTTCTTATCAGAGCGTATGATGGAGAAGGAAAACTTGAAAAGCGAATGGAAGTACGCCCGCGTCATCTGGAAGGGATGAAGAAGCTTAGTGAGCATATCATCAGCGCCGGAGGCCTGCTGGATGAGGATGGGAAGATGAAAGGATCTGCCCTTATCATGGACTTCGAGAGTCGTAAGGAACTGGATGAGTATATTGCGAATGAACCTTATGTCCTTGAAAATGTCTGGGATAAGATTGTGATAGAGCCGATCAACGTGGTTGTCGCAAACGGGAAAGAGTGAAAGAATACGCTGCCGTTAAATTTGCGATATGGACAGGATACTTGAATACAAGGTTACAGACAGTGATCCGGACAGGACCTTTGGAGGGATCATAAGCAAAGTCCTGAAGCAATGCATGGGACTGACTCCTCACGAGATCAGTCATGCGAAGTTCACTCCGGCAGGATTAACGGTGTCGAGACACACCGGTCAGCCGGGACTGTATGAATCTGTGACAGTCAAGGACAGAGTCGTTCCGGGCGATACAGTAAGAGTCCTGTTTCGGGACGATGATCCGCTCGAAGAAAGGGTAGAGGCAGTCGAGGGCAGCGTTGATATCCTGTATGAGGATGAGGACGTGGTTGTCCTGAATAAACCTGCCGGGACAGTGTCTCATCCTTCACACGGTCATCATAGAGATTCTCTGGCGAATTATCTGGCAGGGTATTATAAGAGATCCGGGAAGAATGGAACTCTTCGTTTGGTGGGGCGTCTTGATAAAGACACCAGCGGAGCTATTCTTTTTGCGAAGAATGCGCCTGCCGCATCCAGACTGTTTCGTCAAAAGGAGCAGGGCATATTCAGAAAGACATATCTGGCAGTCTGTGCTAATCCTCCAAAAGAAGAAATGGGAACATGGAATGTTATCGATGCGCCTCTTGGCCCGATCCCGGGAACCCTTATGAAGCAGCAGATAATGGAACATCCTGAAGGCAAGAGTGCATTGACACGATACATATGCCGCGGATCATTCAAGAATGGAAGCGTGATAGAGGCAGAGATAGATACAGGACGCACACATCAGATAAGGGTGCATCTCGCGTCTGTCGGGCATCCTCTGATAGGTGATAAATTATACGGAGAAGATATCGGAAGCACATATGAGGTGGACAGGGCTCTGCTTCACGCCTGGAAAGTGACATTCAGGCAGCCGTTCGGGGCAGAGACGGTTGGTATTACTGTTCCTATACCGGATGATATGGCGGGGTATTGTCGCCATGGATCTCTGTCATAGTAAAGTACCGCACGATACAACGAAAAAGACAGATAATATAGTTTATACCGAATGTAAAGACTAGTCTTCATCAGTAATAGAATATGTTGTGAAAAAAGAGTTATAATAGGATAGGAACACGATTGTTCTGGAAAAGTAGTGAGTTATATTTAAAAAGAGTTCTATAAGGAATCATTATCCATATTTCTTACAATAACCAGACATCCTCTGATACAGTAGCCTGCCGAGGGGTGCGAGATTTGGCGGTAGGGCTCCTTTCTTTAAGAAGACTGTTAATGTCAAAGAGTTAAAGCACAGTAGAAAGACAAAGTTTATTCAATTGAATAGAGGAATTTCTTTTCTAAAATGCTCTTCTCGAAGCAAGGACAATATTATCTTCGCAAGGCTCATGGATGCTGGGAAGCTTCTGAAGGCGAAGATCAGCAGGATAGAGCAGAA
>JAIKXO010000075.1 GCA_024684065.1 Lachnospiraceae bacterium | reverse complement strand
GCGCCGTCCGCCATCTTCCGGTAGAATTCCGCAAATGGCATTGAGCGCCCGAGATCATCCGGATACTCTTTTCCATCCAGTTCATAATGGAAATTCACATATTCAATTTCCCTTTTTCTCAGATATTCTTCGGTCAGATCGACCGTTGAACAGCAGCTCACGATATAATCACTCATATTTTCTTTCCTTACGATTGATACTATAATACTTAAATTATTTTAAAAAGGTTTCCTGACCGCTTTGCACTTAGTCGCTTTTCAAGTGGCTTGTGCACATGACCTGCGGATCGTTCCCGTGCTCTCCCATCATCTTCCGGTCAGGATCTTTGCTATCTCTTCAAAGGAAGCGCTCCACGGGATATCAAAGTTCCCCGAGCCGATATATCTGTCTATCTTTCTTGATACAAGATACTCATCAAATTTGGCGGCATCATCTATTATTCCGGCCTGCTCAAGCTGTCTTGCAACCTGCATCGAATCGCTCACCTTCCCGACCGTGATCTTTTCGGACCCTGTTTTATTTGTATTACCGCTCCCCGCCGTGCTCTTATCATCAGGCTTCTGATCGGAAGCAGGAGCAGCGGCAGTTTCTTTATCCTTTTCGGTATTGGCGGAAGTCTCCTCTTCAGGCTCCTTTGTCCCTGAAGAAACCGTCTCCTCCTCATTATCTATGCTTCCCGATACGTTAAGCTCATGGGTAGATTCCCCGTTACGGCCGACCTGGTCGGAAACATCCGGATCTGAATCATCCTTAAACTCAATATCGGCCGGTACGTCCTTCTCATCGGAAATCTCTGTATCATCAGGAGTATCGGAAGGAGTATCGGAAGGATCATCAGTATCAGGCGCGGCATCTGCTTCACCGTTTTCGGCGGAAGGCTGTGCATCCTCTTCTGAAACCTCTTTTTCTCCTTCGACGATTATCGCGCCCGCCTCAGACTCTGAAGCATCCCCGGAAGGCTTGATAAGCAGCTTATCCTCTTCGACCATCCCGAGGTCGGCGGCTCTTGACCTGATCTCCGAATCCGTCAGAGCCTCTTTCCGGTTTCCTAAGGTATACCCCATAAGAAGCGCCGTGACTATTATCCCAAGCCCCAGGCCTCTTAAATATAGTCTTAATCCCATATTCTGCCCCTCGCAATAAAGTATGGCCGTATCCCCGCGGACTTTTGAACTTTTTGTCCGGAAGAACTCACAGATCATCGCATGTGTTCCCGGTCCGTACACGGGAGATCACGGCACCGTCACTTAAACAGGTCAATAACGAGCTTGACTTCTCCGACCCCCAGATTCAGTTCCTTTGCGATATCCACGGTCGACAGCCCCTGCTCATGAAGCTCTATTATCTTCTGGTTGTTGTTTCCCTTATTGCCGCCAAAGCCCTTCATAAAGCTGCTCTGCTTCTTGGGCTCCTTTGGCACATCATCCTTTATCGTATCAATAAATCCGGACTGCTCTTCCATGGAAGCAGCCGGCGCAGCCGATACGGGCCTGAAAACGTCCTCCGGATTAGTCAGGGTTATCTCATTGGGATCCACCGACTTGAAGCTGTCCGCGTTTAACTTGTTAAATACCGGCTCCACTTCGCTCTGCCTTGCTTTTAACATATCTATGGCAGTCATTGGCTTTTCCACCTTCGGAGGGATATACGGAGTATACTCGGGTTCAGACGCCTGCCTGACCTCCTCAATCTTCTGATTTGAATAATCATCAAGGTTTCTCTTAAACTCCTCGGAGCTTTCCTGGGCCTGTACCGAAAGATCTTCTACCTCCTTAACGGCCGCCTCCGCCTTCCTTACGGAATTCTTCACATCAACCTGCTTATCATTAAGCATGTCATACAGGAACATGACTTCCTTATGGTTCTTGTCGATCTCCTCCATTATCATATTGGAGTAATCATTGACCGCCATTATCTTTTCGTTGGATATCTTCTCAAGCGAGCGCTCGGCCTTTTCCATGGCGTATTCGACGGTCTCGTCCGTTACGTCGTTCACCCTGGTCTTCATGCTGTCAAGCTCACGCTCCATAAGTTCACGGATCTGCTCCTGCTCGTTTTCAACATCCTTTTCGGATTTCGCCGGTGACTTGTCTTTTATGAAAAAGCTTGCGGCAAAAATAATCACTCCTATGCACAGGAGTGTTATTTCCATAGGGGTCATGTCTTTCTCCTTTCTACGATGATCATTATTCAATATGATCACCGGGTCAAAAAGTTCTCTCTGAGAATTTTTGACAAAAAGGTCTGCATAGCAAACCTTCCTATGAAGTTAATATAGCGCCTTTATTCTTACATCCACGCCCTCTTTCACGAAACGTGAATGCTGGGCCTGGTTCTTTAATTCCTTATAGGCATTCATTATCGTAATTACGGTCCCCGGATAGGCAATTCCCGAAACCTTCACAACGGCTGCGTCTCCCTCCGAGTCCTTAAGCTTATCGGCATAAGTCTCATGAACCGCATTTTCCTTCTCAAGAGCGCCTGTTAAAGCCTTATACTTCATATTGAGCTGTTTCATCTGGGTAATCTGATCTTCATTCAGCTTCTCACCCCTCTTAAGCCTCTGGGTATATGCTGTAAGCGCCGGCTCGATCGTTTCAAGCGCCTTTTTGATCCTTGATATATCAGCCTCCAGGGACTGGATCTTCTGCTTGACCTCGGGATCGGTCCCTACCTCTACACGGGTCTCGACGCCCATTTCGGAACCTATCGTCTTTGCCTCTATAACATGCATGGCTCTTACGGTGCCGCCGGTGATATTGCCCTTTTTCCCGCTCACCTCGACATCTGTCTTTGCCACTATCTCGCTGTTGATTATAGCCTCAGCATGCACGTAACCCCCGGCCTTTACCCTGGAGTTTTCAAAAAACTTCGCAATGACATTCCGCCCTGCCTTAAGCTCGCCCTTTCCCATGCCGTTCATGCCGCGGCCGATGATTATATCTTCCCCTGCTTCTATCTGGGCGCCCTCAACCACGCCCTTGACCTCCACAGAGCCTGAGGCCTTTACGCTAAAGCCGCTCCTTACGCTGCCCATGACCTTGATGTCGCCCTTATAATCTATGTTTCCGGTCGAGGTATCGACATCATTCACCTCATAGATATCCTTCACGAAAACGGTATCGTCTATTAAAGTGACATTGCCGTTTACAAGTGAAACAAGCTCCAGCCCGTCCTCGCTCACCTTTGTATTGTTGCCTGATCTGAACGAAGGATTGGAAACCTCCTTAGGCACTACCCTTTCACCGAAAACATTCTTGCCTTCGCTTCCGGGAACAGCGGATGTAAGCCTTGCAAGAACCTGCCCTTCTGTACAGGGATTCATCACGTTCAGATTGAAGAAATCCACGGTACCGTCCTCGTTAAGCTTCGGCCTTGTATCGGGATTGGTATTGAAAAAATAAGCTATTGATCCATTTTCCCCTTCTATTACCTTATCGCCTTCCGCCACGATATAGGTGGTGCAGTAGTCCCTGTTTGCTATGTAGGAAACTATGGCTTCCTCAAGGATCCCGAAGACTACTCCCTTTACCTTCAGATCGTTTATTATCTCCTCAACCGACAGTTCGTTACCCCCTTCGGAAGGAGCGTAGAACCTGGCATAAGCCGTCATGAAATCGTCACTGAACGTAAGCTTCATCGACTCTCCCTCGGGAAAGCCCTTGCCCGTATCAAGCTTTGCCGGCTTCATCTCGTCCTTCGCGCTCTCCACGGTGGATTTAAGCTTTACCAGATCCACGGGATAATTCCTTGAGGCAAGATACTCTTTAAGTTCGTTAAGATCGACGGGTTCCCCGCCGTCTTCCGGAGGATAGATCTCCACAAATCTTCCGGAGCCTGTTATTCTTATCTTAAAATATCCGTTCCTGGCCATTTTTTAATCCTATTGCTTTACGCAGTAACAAAACACGATATCCCGCAGCGTTTATAAAGATTCCGGCAGGCTTTTGCCTGTCTAGGGCCGCTTAATGCCTCCTGCTCAGTCAGGACCGCAAATTAACAGACCTTTGCAAAATATATTTACATGTTTCCGGCGATCATGCCCATATACGAACCCATTTTACCCTTCATCTTGCCAAGAGCCTTCGTGTGAAGCTGGGAGACCCTTGACTCGGACACCTCTAAGATATTGCTTATTTCCTTCAGGGTAAGTTCTTCATAATAATAGAGCTCTATCACTCTTCTCTCCTTTTCCGTAAGCGTGAGCAGCGCTTCCGCAAGGATCTTCTTAAGTTCCTCCTTCTCAACGGCCTCTTCGGGAAGATCATATTTCGATGTCATTCCCTGGTCTTCTATGATATTGACATCGCCGCCGCCCTGCTCTATGAATTCATCCAGGGAAACAAGGTTTGTAACCTTCATCTGGGACTGCCAGTTATCATATTCCTCGCCTGAGATCCCGAGATATTCGGCGATCTCTTCATCACTGGCGGTCTTTCCGGTCTTCCCTTCTATCTCCTTAATGGCGGTTTGAATATCCCTCTGGCGTTTTCTTACGGTCCTGGGGATCCAGTCCATCTTTCTGATCTGGTCAAGGATGGAACCTCTTATCCTCAGGCTCGCATAGGTCTCAAACTTGACATCCTTCGTACTGTCAAATTTGTCGATGGCATCGATAAGCCCGAAAATGCCATAGCTTACCAGATCCTCATATTCGACATTATATCCCAGATACATGGCAAGACGGCCCGCAACGACTTTTACGAGCGGAGCGTATTCAAGTATTATTTTTTCTCTCTGCTCCTGTGTCGGATTAGCCGTGTAATCACTCCACAGCTTCTGTCTCCTGGAATCGTCCATCTATACCCCTTCAATATAAGTCCTGATCACCATCCGACCTGCGCATCAAATACCGTTCTTATTCATCCCTGCGCATCCGGACCTGACTTTTCAGTCACTCCCGTATCCGAATCATCCTCCTGCCCGTCCATAACTTCAGGATCCTTTTCGATCACCTCGCCATCCTTGTCCTCTTCCTCCGGCAAGGGCACAAATTTATTCAGAACCGCACTGATTATAAGTCCTAAAATCAAAAATACAACAAGTGAAATGAGCAGTATCGTCAACATTTCACTTAATTGATAATCATTTATGTATGTAACTATGCAGGCGACAAGCGCTCCGAGCAGCATTACCGTTAAAGGTATCTTCTTGGTATCCATATTTATGAAACTCAGAGTTAAATAGTTTTCTGTCCTTTTCCGACCGCCTTTATCAGGAATTCGCCCGTTTCCGGATCGAATTCAACGGTACGCCCGTAGCTGTTTCCGGTATCCTGCGCAAGTATGGGGATCCGCTGCAGGGAAAGCGCCTTCTTAACCGCCTCTACGTTCCTGTCGCCGACTGACATGATATCGTTCTTGCTGTTGAAAGCAAACATCTTTGCGCCGCCGGCGATCTTCGCAACCATCCTGCTCTTGTTGGCCCCGTTCTTTATCATGAGGCTCACAAGCTCCGCCACGCCTGTATCCGCAAATTTAGCCTTGACTGAATTACTGGCTATCTGTGTACTGTCGGGAAGCATGATATGCGCAAGCCCCCCAACCTTCGTCTGCGGATCCCTTATGGCAATCCCCACACAGGATCCGAGACCTAACGTAGTGATCTTGTCCGGTGCCTTGCATAGCTTTAAGTCAGCCATGCCTACTTTTATCATCTGTGCCATCTATTTACATCCCTAATGAAGTAAGTATTTTTTCATAAGCTTCCAGAGTCGGAACGAGGATAAAGTATCCGTTTAATTCAAGATCATCTGAAAACTTCGTCTCGATCAAAAGCATCTTGTCTCCGAGCTCGGCAAATTCGATAGCGGGAAATGACATTATCGAATTTAGCATATCCACGCAGAGCGCCGGAGGAGTTGGCATTATCTTCAGATTTGTAAGCTGTGAGAGACTGTTCAGATATGCGCCGGCTATGATATTTCCGAACTCCATGAGAACAGACTGTTCCATCTCATTGAAGGGAGGCTCTCCCTCGGGCTTATCCTCCACGGGCATTCCACCCATGGCTATAGAGATAAGCTTCTTTGCAGATTCAAACTCCACTAAGAACATAATGCTGCCGTCGATATCGCCTTCAATGAGCAGATCGATACCTGCCATGATCTGATCCTCTCCGCCCATGGCCTCACCCATCTCGCTGAAAGGAAGCAGCTCCGCCTTCGGAACCTTCATATCGATCCTCATGCTGAGCATCTGCGACAATGCGGTCGTAGCATTACCCGCGCCTATATTTCCAAGCTCCTTCAAAACATCAAAGAAAGAATCATCTACATTATTGAGATCAATTTTTGCCATTTACAGTTCCCCTTTGCTATGAGTTTTATATTGCTTCCTTCTCGGCTATAACAGCATTAAGGTCGAGAAGTGAAATAAGCCTGTTATCGAACTTCCCTATGCCGCTTAAAAAAGTGACCTGGGTCTTTTTTGAATTCTTGTTGGGCGATTCGATGCTGCTTAAAGGAAGGGTTACGACCTCCTTGACGGAGTCAACGATAAGTCCTACGGGTGCGTTGTTCTCAAGCTTGATGATAACGATCCTGCTCTCATCGGTAAGATCGACCACCGGAAGATCGGCCTTTTTCCTTAAGCTCATAACGGGAACCACCTCGCCCCTCAGGTTTATGACCCCTTCAAAATAGTACTGCACATCGGGAACCCTGGTTATCTTGGTCATTCTTATAATATTGTCGACATATTTTATATCTATACCATACTGCTCGCCGCCTATGGAAATAACAATATACTGGATCGTTTCCTCCGTAACCGCTTCGTTTAATGCTAATGCTGTATCCATAACAAACCCTGCCTCCCTTTAAATAAGTATATTTGCATCCAGAATCAAAGCAACCTCGCCGTCTCCAAGGATCGTCGCTCCGGAGATCACGCGGCTTGAGCAGTTGATGTATTTGCCCAGGGATTTGATAACAACCTCCTGCTGGCCGATAAGATCGTCAACCACAAGACCTGCAAGCTGGTCTCCCTTCTTTACGACGACAACGATCATATCCTCTCTGTTATTGTCCTCATCCTCTTCAATCCCGAGAACGGGCCTGAGCCTGATGATGGGAATGACGTTTTCCCTTAAGGTGATGACCTCCTTGGCCTCAACATACTTGATGCTGGATTTGGAAATGCTCTCTATCGTATCGATCGAACCAAGGGCTATGGCGTATTTCTCGTCGTTCACGACTACCATAAGCGCCTGGATTATGGCAAGTGTCAGAGGAAGCCTTACAGAGAATGTGGTTCCTTCTCCAAGCTTTGTCTTTACGGATACATCTCCGCCCAAAGCCTCGATCTTAGATTTTACGACATCAAGACCTACGCCTCTTCCGGAAACGTCCGTAACAACCTTTGCGGTCGAGAAGCTCGGCTGGAACAGCATGTCTATAACTTCCTTTTCGGAAAGCATCGCTGCCTGCTCGGGAGAAATGGTCCCTCTCTCCACTGCCTTGCTCCTTACAGCCTCGACATCGATACCGTTACCGTCATCCCTTACCTCGATATGGACGTTGTTGCCTTCCTGATACGCGTCAAGGAAAATGGAACCGGCTTCAGGCTTTCCTCTCTGGGCACGGACCTC
Source organism: Lachnospiraceae bacterium (assembly GCA_024684065.1). The sequence continues at coordinate 7,952 of JAIKXO010000075.1, read as the reverse complement.
CGCGGACTCAAGCCCGTGGTCGGCCGAGTTACGTAAAAGGTGCATCAGAGGGTCGCCCAGCTCGTCAACAACAGTCCTGTCAAGCTCTGTATCCTCACCGGACATATACAGGTTCATCTTCTTGTTGAGCTTCTTGGAAAGATCCCTCACCATCTTGGGGAATCTGTTGACAACAGTCTCAATCGGAACCATTCGTACCTTCATGATCGATTCATGCAGGTTCGTGGTGACGTTCTCAAGATACCCGATATGTTCATTCAGCGCATTGCCGCTTACGTTATCACCTGAAGCGACAGATACGATACTGTTCTTTGCTATGATAAGCTCGCTGACGAGATTCATCAGAACATCGAGCTTTTCTATATCGACCCTGACCGTACGGTTAACTACCGGCTTTCCGGCATTCGGCTTCTTGGCCTGGGGCTGTGCTCCCTGGGCGGAAGCAGCAGGCGCAGCGGCTGCGGGAGCGGGAGCTGTCGTGGCAGCAGGTTTTGTCTCCTCCTGAGCCTTTTCCGCGGAAGCGTCCTTGTTCTCGCTTTCCTCCTTCTTCTCTTCCTTCTTTTCTTCCTTCTTGAGGAAAGCATTCAGGTCGATCTTCTCGCCGACAACCTTCTCGATCTCTGAAACGGATAGTACCGCCTCTTCCACCTTTTCATAATTCTCTCCGGAGGTGACGATCATGCTGAAATCAAATTCGAATTTCTCATCCTCTATATCCTGGGATGACGGAATCGACTCGACCACCTCTCCCATATCCTCGATCGCCTTGAATACGAGAAATGCACGGGCAGCCTTAAGCACACAGGAATCCTGAATGAAAACTGTGCATCCGTAAATGTTCAGGCCTCCCTCTTCCGCCTCCTTGAGAGAAGCTATCTGCTCTTCGGAGAGCTTGATCTCCTCCCACTTTTTTTCACCTTCCGAAGCGCCCGCTTTTTCTTCCGCTTTCGGTTCGGAGGATTCCTCTTCCTTTGCGGGAGCCTTTCCGAGGCCTTCATCAAGGATAGTCTGCAGCTCTTTTATTATGGCCGCATTATCGTTTGTCCCCTCGTCCGAGGTTTCCTGGATCGTGTCCTTATACTCTTCAAGAGCGTCCAGGGTCTGGAACAATACATCTATAAGCCTGGAGGTTACTTTCATATTACCGGCCCTGATCTCCGTAAAGACATTCTCCATGTCATGGGTCAGGTTCTGCATCCTCTTGTAGCCCATTGTTCCTGCCATGCCCTTAAGGGAATGCGCCGCCCTGAAGATCTCGTTTATGGTATCTTCATTTTCAGGCTCATTCTCAAGAACCATAAGCTGGTCACTTAAGTTCTGTAAATGTTCACTCGTTTCATCAAGAAAGATTTCCAAATACTGGTTAACATCCATGCTAGTAAACCCCCACGTTCTTAATAATATGTTCTGCGATCGACTCGAGCGGGACCACCTCGTTCACGGCACCCGCCAGGGCTATGGCCTTGGGCATTCCGTAAACCGTGCTGGTCTCCTCGTCCTGGGCGATCACACGTACATTCTTCTTCTTTTTCAGGTTCAAAATACCGGCAGTTCCGTCACTTCCCATACCGGTCATGACAACACAGACTATCTCGTCGAACTTGGAATCCGCCAGGGATTCATACATATAATTCGCGCAGGGCTTGACCCCTTCCCTTGTAGGTTCGTCGGAATACCTTATCACATAGTTTCCGCCGCTCTTAAAATCAGCGTTTAAGTGCAGGCCGCCCTGGGCGATGTATACATGTCCGTTCTTTATCGTCTCACCGTCAACGGCCTCCGTTACGGGGATCTCCCCGAGCGAGGTAAGTCTTTCGGCAAGGGACTTGGTAAAGCCCTTCGGCATATGCTGTACAAGAAGCACAGGAGCGTTTAAATTCTTAGGGAGCTTCGGGATCACCGACTGCAGCGCTCTCGGGCCTCCCGTGGAGCTTGCGATCGCTACGATCTTTTTTCCGGCTTTCGGAGGGATATCATGTACTAACTTCGAGATATCAGCTTCCTTCTTTGAGCCAGACATGCTTGCGATCTGCTTCCTTGTCTCCGCGGTAAAGCTTACCGCCGAAGAAGGCTTAACTGGCTCCTTAGCCGCCCCCTGCGGCTTGTTATGGAAGTTCACGTCATATCTTGAGGTGAACGTGCTCGCCCTTCCGGAGGTATAGCGTCCGGCAGTCTGCATGTGGGTAGGCCTTGCGAGGGTTACCGCATTAAGGGTTTCAAGAAATGTATGCTTGAAATCCTCGTGCCTTGCATTTGCCACATTCTCGGGTTTTTTGATAAAATCCACCGCCCCGAGATCAAGAGCCTCTATGGTCTCCCTGGCTCCCTCGCCTGTTGTCGTGCTTGCCATAAGAACATTGGCGTAAACCCTGCTCTTCTGCATTTCTCTGAGCATGTCAAGGCCTGTCATCTTAGGCATGTAGACATCAAGGACTACTGCGTCATACTTACGGGAGGTAAGGAGAGTAAAGCCCTCAATACCGTCCTTAGCCATATCCGCGACTTCAAATCTGCTGTCGGAGTTAATTATATCACACAAAACCCTTCTCATGAGTGCAGAGTCATCAACAATCAGTATTTTTTTCTTCATCATTTCAACCCTTTTCCCTACGCCTGATTTTCCTTTCTTCTTCGAAGATATATCTTATAATGCTTTCCCTGTCATCCTTCATGATATGGACAAACTGCATCCTGTGTTCAAAGGCTCCGGGATTGTTCTTCATAGGCTGTGAAAACAACACTCTTCCGTAAATAGAGTAATCGTTCATGTTACCGCTCACAAAGAGCTTGAATTTAAACAGGACCTCTGAGCCGACCGGGTACTGTGTCCGGGAAATAAATCTTGCCCCGCCTCCGGAAATATCGACCATGACACCGTTATCAAAGGTCAGGTCGGTATCGATTATCTCCACTCTTTCCGTACTCTGATCATCAAACTCGTCAGCTATCTTTGAGGCCTTCATCTCAAGAACGGTATTAAGCCTGTAATACTCCCTCCGCTGATATTTGGAAAGATCCGTGGTCAGTTCCATGAGAAGGACATAAACCTTATCGGTCTTACTCCTCTCCACTACCCTCGAGAGGCACTGATAAAGCCCGTTCTTTGTGTAAAAACAGAGATTGTATTCGCCGTCAACCGGAAGCAGGATCACCTTTCCCTGTTCCATGGGCATCGCGATCTTTATCTCGTCATCTGAAACAATATTATAGACCATGCTCCTGTACTGGCGTTTCTCGGTCGCCCTCCCCGGCCTGTCAATGGTCTCTATATCCAGCTTGTCGCCCTCCTTGATGTACTTTGAAAGCGTTGACTCCTCTTTGTTCTTTTTAAATGCCATATCTACCCCTCTTTAATACTTCACGAAAACTTCTTTCCCCATACCATATTTGCGAAAAATCCGGCCATCCCGTGCCTTGTGTATGATGCTACAGGCTCCTTTCCGGTGAGTGTCTGCGCTAGAGCCTCAAAAGCCAGTGAAGATTTGGCTTTGGGGTTCTCTATGGAGATAGGAGTCTGCTGCATTACCGCCTGCATAAGCTGAGGATCCTCCGGAACATACCCCAGATATTGAAGCGGCATCTTTAAATATCTGCTCACCACGGCATTGAGCTTCCCGAACAGCTGTCTTCCTTCCTCCTGCCCGGAGACCTTGTTTGATATCACTTTTATAAGCGTCATCTCCCTGTTGTAGCGTGAATGTCTGTTGAGAGCCTTTAAAAGCGAGTAGGAATCTGTCAGGGAGGCGGGCTCCGGTGTCATCACGAGCAAAACCTCGCCGCTTGCGACAAGAAATTCCATCACAGCGTCAGATATTCCGGCCCCGGTGTCTATAACGATAACATCTGCCAATGTATCCAGTTCCGCCAGGTTCTGTACAAGATAATTGATATAGTCTCTTCCGAGGTTGGATAATCCCGCTATACCCGAACCTCCTGAGATAAACCCTATCTCCATGGGGCCCATGGTGATGATCTCGCGGATATTTTTCCCCTGATAAATAAGGTCCGAAAGATTATGCTTCGGAACCGCCCCGAACATGACCTCAATATTGGCGAGCCCGAAGTCCGCATCAAAAATGATCACCCTGTGGCCGAGCTTTTTCAGCTGTACCGCAAGGTTTATCGATACATTTGACTTTCCGACCCCGCCCTTGCCGCTTGTGACCGTAATGACCCGGGCGGCAGGCCTTGGCTGTTCGCTTCTTTTTATGATATTTCTGAGCTGCTGGGCCTGATCCATATCTCTCACCTGCCTCCTAAAAGCTGCTTAACGGTAGTCTGCGGTGAAAAAGGCTCTATATCGTCAGGCACGCTCTGTCCGCATGTTATATAGGACATGTCCGCGCCCGTATGCATCCTCAGATTAAACAGATTCCCATATGACATAGTCTCATCAAGCTTTGTGAAAATGAGCTTATAGCCCGTGAATTCTTCATAAGCATCTGTAATATTCACGAGATCCCTGTATTTTGTAGTCGCTGAAAGAACAAGGAAGATATCCTTTTCTATATTCTCGTCAATACAGGCTATGAACTGGCTGACGTTCCTCTTAAGCTCCTCGTTGTGGTGCGAATGTCCCGCCGTATCGACAAGGATATAATCACACTTACTGAAGTCCTTGATAGCTGTCTCCATTTCGTCAGATGTATAGATGACCCTGAAGGGAACCTCCAGAATGCCCGCATAGGTCCGAAGCTGCTCAGCGGCTCCGACCCTGTAGGTATCCGTTGTCAGAAGGGCGATCTTTTTTTTGTCATTTACAGCCAATATAGAAGCGATCTTCGCGATGGTCGTCGTCTTTCCGACACCTGTAGGGCCTATAAATATCACGACCTTTACGCCGTCCGTTGCAGGATATATCGTCTGCGGCTGCCCGAACTGCAGTATCATCTTCTGGTATACATTTGCCAGGACGAAATCTATCGAGGAGTTGTCATCGGTAACCTTCCCAACCTCTGAGATGATCTCGCCCGCATATTTCTCGGTCACCTCGTTCTCTATGAGAGTATTGTAAACAAGCTTCATGACGGGAGTGCTTTCGTTCCCGGTATTCTCTTCTTCAGGCTTTTCTTCCTTTGCGAGCTGTTTTTCTATGAATGACTGGAGGCTGTCAAGCTTCTCCTCAAGAAGCCTGTCCTTTCCCGGAACGGGCTGCCTTTCCGGCTCCGGTTCCTTAATGATGTCGTGATTGTCGACCGGTTCAGGCTTCTTTACCGGGGCAGGCTTCTGTATCGGCCTCGGCTTGAACACGGGCTTCTCCTGCTCCTCTTCCAGGGCGACAGTCACCTCCACCATGGACTTTCTGAAAATGCTGAAGAAACCCTTCTTCCTGGCATTTCTGACGTTCATGATCACAACCCCGTTCCCAAGCTCCTTTTTTGCGAAGGATACGGCCTCGTCTTCGGTTTTTCCCTGGAATTTTTTTATAATCATGCTTGTAAGGATAGAATTTGCTTCGCAAATTCATTATTGACAAAAACATCTGAAGATGTTTTTGCCCCTCTGAGTTTTATAAACGCATCAGTAAGATTACCATCCGTAATATATAGTGCGTTTATAAAACTCAGAGTTATGCGGCTACCATTCCGACGGACTGCAGTTCTATGTCGCTGTCTACTTCGTTATATGATACAACTATGAGATCCTTGAAATAATCCTCCGTGAGCCTCTTGAAGTACATGCGCACGATCGGCGAGGTTATTATGATAGGATTCTTTCCGAGATTCTCAAGCTTTGCTATCTCGCTCTCCACGGCCTTCATTATGGAACGCGTTCTTTCGGGATCAAGTGTAAGGTAAGCGCCCTGTTCCGTCTGCTTGACGCTTGCCATTATCTCCTGCTCTATCTTCGGATCAAGGGTCACGACGCTTGTAACATCACCCGCCGGGAAGAATTTGGCGGAAATAGCCCTCTTAAGAGCCTGTCTGACGTACTCCGTGAGCACATCCGTATCCCTTGTCACCATCGCATGGTCTGCAAGTGTCTCAAATATCGTAAGCAGGTCTCTTATGGAAATGCCTTCCTTCAGGAGATTCTGAAGCACCTTCTGGATCTCGCCGATGCCAAGAAGCTTCGGGGTCAGCTCGTCAACTACCGAAGGATTGGTCTCACGTACGTTATTGATAAGATTCTGAACATCCTGCCTGGTGAGAAGCTCAGCAATATGCTGCCTTACTATCTCAGTAAGATGCGTCGCTATGATACTCGGAGGATCGACAACCGTATAGCCCATGCTCTCGGCTCTTTCTCTCTGGGACTCGGTTATCCAGAGCGCGGGCAAATGGAATGAAGGCTCAAAGGTCTCGATTCCCGAAATCTCCTCCTCAACATATCCGGGGTTCATGGCCATATAATGGTCAAACATGATCTCGCCTTCGCTGACCCTTATCCCCTTTATCTTGATGATGTACTGGTTGGGGTTGAGCTGTATGTTATCCCTGAGCCTTATGATAGGAACAACGGTTCCGAGCTCCAGGGCTATCTGTCTTCTTATCATAACGACACGGTCAAGCAGGTCGCCGCCCTGGTTCACATCCGCAAGAGGGATAATACCGTATCCGAACTCCAGCTCTATGGGATCGACCTGTAAAAGAGCGGTGACGTTCTCCGGCTTTCTTACCTCCTCGGCTTCCGCCTCGGTTTCATCGACCTTCTCCTCTACGGTAGCCTCCTCTACGAGGCCCGATACATATCTTCCGGCTATGATGAAAATAAACCCTATCGCCAGGAATATCACAGCGTTAAGGGGGGTTGCGATCCCAAGGAAACAGAGTACCGCCCCGACAAGATACAAAGCCTTGGGCAGCCCGAATATCTGCTTTACAACGGCTCCGCCGAGCTCCTCCTTCATGCTTCCCTTTGTGATAAGGATACCGGTCGAAAGAGCTATGAGAAGAGACGGGATCTGGCTGATAAGTCCGTCACCTATCGTAAGTATCGAATATTTGTTGACCGCGTCACCAATGCCAAGTCCGAAATTCAGCATTCCCGTGGCTATACCGCCTACTACGTTGACCGCGGTTATGATAAGGCCCGCGGTAGAATCTCCCTTAACGTACTTTGTGGCACCGTCCATGGCTCCGAAGAAACTGGCCTCATCCTGGATCTTGTCTCTTCTTCTTTTTGCCTCAGCGTCGTCTATAGCGCCGGTATTAAGGTCCGCATCTATGGCCATCTGTTTTCCGGGCATGGCGTCCAGGGTGAATCTTGCGGAAACCTCGGCAATTCTCTCGGTACCTTTGTTGATGACCATGAACTGTACGATCAGAAGGATGATATATATTATGATTCCGATAACGAGATCGCCGCCTCCCACGAAGTTTCCGAAGGTCGATACAACGTTTCCGGCTTCACCTTTCGTAAGGATAAGCCTGGTGGAAGAGACGTTCAGGGAAATCCTGAACATGGTGGAAAACAGAAGGATAGTCGGGAAATTGTTCATATCAAGGACTTCCTTGCAGAACATGGCATTGAAAAGAATGGCGAACGAAATACCCATATCTATCGTAAGACAGATATCAAGTACTGTTTCGTTCATGGGGATTATCAGGAATACAAACGCACAGAGAAGATACAGCGCTATTCCCAGATCCGCTTTCCCGATTTTCATTCCGGCTACATTCATTCTTTATTCCTTATACAACTCAGTATCTATGCGGATCTTCTGTTATAAATCACCGCCAGGATATCGGCAACTGTCTGATAAAGCTCAGCCGGTATCATGGCTCCCAGATCCACGTTATAATATAACATCCTCGCAAGAGGCTTGTTTTCAACCACATCTATCCCGTTACTCTTAGCCACCTCCCTGATCCTTGCCGCTAACAGGTCTTCCCCTTTTGCCACCACATACGGTGCCGGCATTTCATCCGGATCATACTTTAGCGCTACCGCAAAATGGGTCGGGTTCGTAATGACCACATCAGCTTTAGGAACGGCAGACATCATACGCC
>JAIKXO010000019.1 GCA_024684065.1 Lachnospiraceae bacterium | reverse complement strand
TTATATTTCTGTGCAGCGGATCGAAAGACCATAACAGATTTCAGACAAAGGAAAAAAACATGACAAGAGAACAAGCACGTCAAAAAGCAAAGGAACTCGTCTCCGGGATGACGATAGAGGAGATGGCATCACAGCTTCGTTTCGATGCTCCGGCCATCCCGCGTTTAAATATTCCCGAGTACAACTGGTGGAACGAGGCGCTCCACGGGGTTGCCAGGGCAGGGGCCGCCACCGTTTTTCCGCAGGCTATAGGAATGGCCGCCATGTTTGACGAGGACATGATGGAAAAGATAGGGGATGCGGTGGCCAAAGAGGCGAGGGCAAAATATAACGCCGTAAAGGATAAGGATGACAGAGATATATATAAGGGCCTCACCTTCTGGTCCCCCAACGTCAATATCTTCAGGGATCCCAGATGGGGCAGGGGTCATGAGACCTTCGGCGAGGATCCCTATCTTTCCGGAAGGCTTGGGGTTTCATATATAAAAGGACTTCAGGGGAACGGCGAATATTTAAAGACAGCGGCCTGCGCCAAGCATTTTGCGGTCCATTCGGGACCGGAGGCAAAGCGCCATTATTTTGATGCGAAGGTTTCGAAGAAGGAGATGCATGAAACCTATCTTCCGGCCTTTGAGGCCTGTGTAAAGGAGGCAAAGGTCGAGGCCGTCATGGGGGCTTATAACCGTACAAACGGCGAGGCCTGCTGTGCCCATACCGAGCTTATCGGAGAGATCCTCCGGGGAAAGTGGGGCTTTGAAGGCCACTTTGTTTCGGATTGCTGGGCTGTAAGGGATTTCCACGAGAATCATAAGATCACGGATAATCCCAGGGAATCTGCGGCACTTGCCCTTAAGAAGGGATGCGATTTAAACTGCGGATGCACTTATCTGTGCCTGGTTCAGGCCTATAATGAGAAGAAGATAACAAAGGAGGAGCTTAAGGGTGCCTGCGAGAGGCTGTTTACGACCAGGTTCCTTCTTGGGCTCTTTGAGGAGGGAGGGACCGAATACGACAGTGTTCCCTACTCGGTCGTGGAATGCAGGGAGCATCTTGAGCTTTCGAGAAAGGCTGCCGAAAAGAGCATGGTCCTTCTCAAAAATGAGGATGGTTTCCTTCCGTTAAAGGAAGGTTCCTTAAAGTCTGTCGGGATCATCGGTCCCAACGCAAACAGCAGGGCCGCTCTTATCGGAAACTATCACGGGACAGCATCCGACTATACGACCATTTCGGAGGGCATAAGGGCTGCTCTTAATGAGAGCGATGTGCGGGTATATTTCTCGGAAGGCTGTCATATATATAAGGAAAAGACAGAAAATCTCGCCCGTGAAAATGACCGTATTTCAGAGGCTCTGGTCGTGGCGGATAATTCCGATGTGATCGTTTTGGTGCTCGGACTAGATGAAAGCCTTGAGGGAGAAGAAGGCGATACCGGAAACAGTTATGCTTCAGGTGACAAGGAGAATCTTGAATTTCCGAAGTCACAGGTGGTTCTGCTTGACACGCTCATAGATTACGGGAATAAAAACAATAAACCCATAGTTCTTGTGAACATGACAGGAAGTGCTATGAATCTTTCAAAGGCTAAGGAGAGTCCTTCGGTAAAAGCGATAATCCAGGCTTTTTATCCCGGAGCGGAAGGCGGGAAGGCCTTTGCGGATATCCTTTTCGGTAAGGTATCCCCCTCAGGAAAGCTTCCGATAACCTTTTATGAAAGCTCCGGGGAGCTTCCCGACTTTGATGATTATTCGATGAAGGGCAGGACCTACCGTTTTATGCAGACTAAGGCGCAATATCCTTTCGGCTTCGGTCTTACCTATGGGGATGTATGGGTTGTAAGCGCTGACTTTTCGGACGGAGAGAAGGACAGACTCCATAAAGATTTAAAAGCGGGTGTTTCAATACTTGAAGATTCTTGGTATAATATAAAGGTCGAATGCGAGAACAGAGGAAGCGTTGATACGGACGAGGTCATAGAGGTCTATATCAAAGATCCTGGATCTGAGCTTTCGGTTCCTAACGTAAATCTGTGCGGCTTTAAGAGGATCTTCTGCAAAGCGGGAGAGAAGGGGATTTTTGAGGTGAAGATCCCCGGAAAAGCCTTTCTTGAGTATGACGAGAAGGGTGAGAGGGTCCTTGATTCCGAAAGGTTTAAGCTCTTTATCGGCTTTAACGGACCTGATGAGGTAAGCACCGGATTAGGGAAGGAAACGATTGAGATCGAAGTGACTGTCTGACCCCTTTTTCCGCAGACGGATTATTTTGCCGGTGAAATAGATATATGCCTTTAATCCGGATCTAAACTGATGATTAAAAGCAATGTTATTTATTGAATCGGCCGGTTTAAATTTGTACTTTGGAGAAGGTACGAAAAAAAGAATTAATATTATGGAGGTTAGCTATGTTTTATATCGGAGTTGATCTTGGCACTTCTGCGGTAAAGCTTCTTTTAATGGAAGGTAACGGCAGGATCGCCAATATTGTTTCCAAAGAGTATCCTTTAAGCTTTCCGCATCCCGGCTGGTCCGAACAGGATCCTGCCGACTGGTGGAAGCAGACAATGGAAGGACTTAAGGAGCTTACGAAGGATGCCGACAAATCCCTTATAAAGGGTATAAGCTTTGGCGGACAGATGCACGGGCTTGTAGTGCTTGACGAAAATGATGAGGTGATAAGGCCCGCTATTCTATGGAATGACGGAAGAACCGGGAAGGAAACGGATTATCTGAATAATGTCATAGGAAAGGACAAACTTTCCGAATATACCGCAAATATAGCTTTTGCGGGATTTACGGCTCCCAAGATCCTCTGGATGAAGGAGAACGAGCCTGAGAACTTTAAGAAGATCGCAAAGATCATGCTCCCCAAGGATTATATCGCATACATGCTTTCGGGAGTGCACTGCACCGATGTCTCGGACGCTTCGGGAATGCTCCTTTTCGATGTAAAGAACAAGTGCTGGTCGAAGGAGATGATGGAGATCTGCTCCGTTAAGGAGAACCAGCTCGCAAAGATCTATGAAAGCTTTGATGTGGTCGGTACGATCAAACCCGAGATTGCTTCAGAGCTTGGATTTTCCGAGGATGTAAAGGTTATAGCCGGTGCCGGTGATAATGCGGCAGCCGCGATAGGAACGGGTACCGTAGGCGACGGGCGCTGCAATATCTCCCTTGGGACAAGCGGAACCATATTTATTTCCAGCAGGAATTTCTGCGTTGATGAGCAGAATGCGCTCCATGCTTTTGCCCATGCGGACGGATGCTATCACCTGATGGGCTGCATGCTTTCTGCCGCCTCCTGCAACAAATGGTGGATGGAGGATATCATCGGTACGGGCGATTACGGCAAAGAGCAGGCTGATATTACAAAGCTCGGGGAGAACAACGTATTTTACCTTCCTTATCTTATGGGAGAGCGTTCACCCCATAACAACCCGAACGCAAGGGCTATGTTTATCGGAATGACGATGGACACCACAAGGGCGGATATGACTCAGGCTGTGCTTGAGGGAGTTGCCTTCGGAATAAGGGATTCCTTCGAGGTTGCAAAGAGCCAGGGCATAAAGATAAGCAGCACGAAGATCTGCGGAGGCGGCGCAAAGAGCCCTCTGTGGAAGAAGATCATGGCAAACGTCCTGGGTATAGACGTAGAGGTCATTGAATCGGAAGAGGGACCCGGATACGGCGGCGCGATCCTTGCGGCTGTAGGATGCGGAGAATATGCTTCCGTTGAAGAGGCGGCCGATAAGCTTGTTAAGGTTATCGATGTGGTTAAGCCCGACAAGGAGCTGACCGCTAAATATGAAGAGAAGTATCAGTACTTTAAGAAGCTGTATCCGACCGTTAAAGTCCTTTGGTAAGCGGGAGGACAGATTTTTTCAGAAGGATATAGAGGCATAGGAACTCTTAATATTTTATTATTTTAATCCAGGAGGACTAAAAAATGGAAAACACACCAAAAGTAAAAATCGGTATCGTGGCGGTTTCCCGTGACTGCTTCCCTGAGGAGCTTTCGGTAAACAGGCGTAAGGCTCTGGTAAAGGCTTACCAGGACAAGTTTGATGCGGATGATATCTATGAATGCCCTGTATGTATCGTTGAGAGCGAGATCCATATGTGCCAGGCGCTTGAGGATATCAAGAAGGCGGGATGTAACGCGCTTTGCGTATATCTTGGAAACTTCGGACCCGAAATTTCAGAGACGCTTCTTGCCAGGCATTTCTGCGGGCCCAAGATGTTTGTAGCGGCTGCAGAGGAGGATTATAATTCGGTTACGGCTGCCGGCAGGGGCGACGCATACTGTGGAATGCTCAATGCAAGCTACAACTTAAAGCTCAGAAACGTCGGTGCATATATTCCCGAATATCCCGTAGGCGATGCAGAGGATCTTGCCGACATGATCCATGAGTTCATTCCCGTTGCAAAGGCAGTAATCGCACTGAGCGAGTTAAAGATCATAACCTTCGGTCCGAGACCGTTTAATTTCCTTGCCTGCAATGCCCCTATCAAGCAGCTCTACAATCTCGGCGTTGAGATTCAGGAGAATTCGGAGCTCGATCTTTTCGAATCCTTCAACAAGCATGCGGATGATCCCAGGATCCCTGACATTGTCAAGGATATGGAGGCAGAGCTTGGAACCGGAAACAACAAGCCCGAGGTCCTTCCGAAGCTTGCCCAGTATGAGATCACGCTTCTTGACTGGATAGAGGCGAATAAAGGCTACAGGAAATATGTTGCCATCGCCGGAAAGTGCTGGCCTGCGTTCCAGACCCAGTTCGGCTTTGTTCCCTGCTATGTGAACAGCCGTCTTACCGGAAGAGGGATCCCCGTATCCTGTGAGGTTGATATCTATGGCTGTCTGTCGGAGTTCATCGGTGAATGCGTAAGCGACGATATCGTAACGCTTCTTGATATCAACAACTCCGTACCCAAGATCATGTACGAGGAGTCCATAAAGGATAAATTCGATTACAAGCTTACGGATACCTTCATGGGCTTCCATTGCGGAAATACCTGCTCAAAGAAGCTGTCCGCCTGCTCGATGCAGCATCAGGCCATCATGGCGAGGAGTCTTCCTATCGAGGTTACCAACGGAACTCTTGAGGGCGACATCGCTCCCGGACCTATCACCTTCTATCGTCTGCAGAGCACTGCTGACAATATCTTAAGGGCCTACATTGCAGAGGGCGAGGTTCTTCCGGTAGCTACAAGGTCCTTCGGCGGCATCGGTGTATTCGCTATTCCCGAGATGGGACGCTTCTATCGCCATGTGCTTATAGAGAAGGGCTATCCTCATCACGGCGCGGTTGCTTTCTCACATGTAGGAAAGTATCTCTACGAGGTATTTAAATATATCGGGGTTGAGGTAGAAGAGATCGGTTTCAACCAGCCTGCGGGAATGCTTTACAAGACGGAGAATCCGTTCAAATAAGTTTCAATTGCAACAGGTAATCAGAATAAAAGGGCGGGATGAATGTCCCGTCCTTTTATAGAGTTTGAGCTTTTCCGGCTGTCGCCCGGGGCAGAAGAATGTGCGCGGGCAGGAAGTGGAAAAGCCTGCTGTTTCCTGATCAGAGGATGATATGAACAGAAAGAAGAGGTTTTTGATATCTGCCGTTTCCGGAGCATGCACGTTTATTGTGCTTGCCATAGTTTTCAGGCTCTTGGGGCTGGTTCCCTTTACAGGCAGGTCGGAAGGCTTATCCTTAGCTTATGATGACGCATATTTTCAGTTTATTGATTTTCTGGGATATTTTAAGGATGTCTTAAGCGGCAGACAGTCAATTGCGTATTCTTTTTCAAATTACCTCGGACAGGGAAGTATCGCCTTTTTTTCATATTATCTCTCAACTCCCTTTAATCTTTTTATGTTCTTTCTTAAGAAGCATCATATTCTTCTTTTTTTTGATACGGAGATAGTTCTTAAGATGTGTCTTTCGGCCTTTACCTTTGCATGGTTCCTTACCGGACGGTTTAAAGAGAGGCTTCCATTTGTTTTTACGGTATCGCTCTCTGTCGGATACAGCCTGATGCAGTATGTTCTTCACCAGGG
>JAIKXO010000300.1 GCA_024684065.1 Lachnospiraceae bacterium | reverse complement strand
GCACTTCCACCACGCTCCCCAATATTCGCAATCCGTGGGGCCCCCTCCCCACTTCTTGCTCATATTGTGGCGGGTCATAAAACCTTTCACCCACTGGCAAGCAAGCTTGCCGTGGGTTCAAGCTTTTGACCCTGATATCATAACATATTAAACGGAGAAAACGATGAAGAGACGGCTTGATGATATCAAAGCCTTTCTGAAGAAGATGCGCAGGAAGAGCCTTTCCTTCCTGCGAAAACCCGGGCGGTTGAAATGGATAATGACCGCGGCGATAGTATTATTGGCCGTGGTTGTAGTTTCGGCTGCCGTGATCATTGACGCTCAAAGTGCCGCATCTATGGAGGGCAGGGTATTTGCTGTTGACATTCCGGACAGTGTTGCTGCCGAAAACGATGCAGACAGCGAGGATATCAATTCCATCGACAAAGAACCCGAACCTGAGACCGCTTCAGAGGAAACGAAGGTTGAAAGCACAGAGGATACCACTGTCCTTGGCCTGAAGGAAGATGCCGGAAGGGGTTATCTTAACAGATGCGTGTTCCTCGGAGACTCAAGGACGGTGGCGATGGTCAATTACGGCTTCATAAATGATGATGCGGCATTGGCTCAGATCGGGATCTCACATCCGTCCTTTAAAAAGAACACTTTCATAAATAATGCGGGAAAGCAGTATACCCTGAAATCCTATCTCCAATCCCACCAGTCCCCTGTCATTTATATCGCACTCGGCGTGAACGGGATAAACGATCCGAGCGAGGAGCACTACAAGAGCACTTTTACGGACCTGATCGATACCGTGATGGAGGAGGCTCCCGAATCAAATATCGTTATCATGTCCATAGGACCTGTTGACGACAACGGCCCTTATAAAAAAAGCGTGCAGAATTCCTGGATCGTAAAATACAATGAATTTCTGCTTGATCTGGCAAAGGAAAAGCATATATTCTATCTGGATATCGCAGAGATCCTGACAGGCTCCGATGGCCAGGTAAAGCACGAATATGACGGTGGGGACGGACTGCATTATACGAGCGGAGGATGCGAGGCGATCCTTGATTATATAGTAAAGCATCCGGTGCCCGGTATTTCCGATGAAGGGGAATATGTTGTCCACTATGTAAAGCCCGATCCCAACAGGATGAAGATCACAATGGACGAAGGCTCCGGGATCGATGAGGATAAGCTTAAGGACCTTATGAACATGATGGTCGATGAAGCTGCACCGGCAGAGATCCCGCCGCAGACTGCACAGCCTGCGGAGGGCACGGTTCCTCCTGCGGACACGCCTGTTACGGAGCCTCCTAAAGATAATTCCGGCGAACAGGCACAGGAACAGGCACAGGAACAGGCTTCGGAGCCGCCACATGAGAATGAGTCCCGGCAGGAGCCGCAGCCGGCCCAGGAGTCTCAGCCTGAGCAGGAACCTCAGCCTGCCCAGGAACCTCATCATGAGCCGGCCCCTGAGCCCGCACCTGAGCCTGCGCCGCAACCTGCACCGCAGCCTGAGTCACAGCCACAGCCGGCCCCTGAACCTGCACCGCAGCCTGAATCACAACCACAGCCGGCCCCAGAGCCACAGCCACAACCGGCCCCTGAGCCTGAGCCTGAGCAGCAGCCTGCTACGGAACCTGCTTCCGAGCCTGCTGCGGAACAACCTCAGGAATCTGCTCCCGAGCCTGAACCGGCCCCTGAGCCAGCCCCGGAACCGGAACCTCAGCCCGAACCTGCGCAGGAACCGGAATCTGCCGAACAGACGGGAGAATGAAAGGAGTTATACTCAATAACGGAACGGCAAGCCATTTCATTAATGAGAATATATACAAAGACGTAATATGAGAAATGCATTTGATATCGGAGATTATTTCCTTGAACAGCTGGCCCGGTCATATGAGATCAGGGAAGCCGACCTGGGAAGTGACGGACTGTTGAAAAAGAAGGGAATGGTATTCAGGACTCACGCTTATGAAATAGTCGGGCTCGGGCATTTTTCCGTTATCCGTATGGATGCGATGCTTGGGATGATGCAAATGCAAACGGCTGTTCTGAGCACATTCTTAAAAGATATTCCTCTGTTTAATTCAGACCGGGTCCGGGCTTTCGGAAAGGAAACACACCTGGCGGAGCTTTATGATGTGCAGCTTACGCCTTATCCGGAGGAATATCTGAAAGCTTTTGATCGTTTAAAGCAGAATGATTCGGATATTTCGGATTATGTCTCAGGTTCAGCCCATTGGTATGATGAGATTCTGTATCCATGCTCGTACGGTAAAACGGGAAGGCACATTTCCGAACGGGTTACCGGGACAATGAAGGCCTATATAGAGACCTTTCTTTCACAGGCCGCATCCGCACCGGATTGTGACGAAGCGCTGAAGAAAAGGAAGATAGATGAATTTGTCCGGACCTTGTTTTCGCAGGGAGGACCGGCGGTAGATAAGGTCAGGAAACTTTTCGGAGAGGAAACGGCGAAAAGGCTTATAGTGAATCATATGTACGGTATCTGTTAAAGCAGGGACTAAAGGTTCCGGTCCCCCTGTCCTGTTAGCCGGCAGGGTAAGGATACATTCAACCAGGCATGAGTAGCGGAACGTAAATATTAATCAATTACAAAGGAGGTAAACACATGAAGATCAGGATTTTGAACGGAAGTCCGAGAAAAGAGAACACGGCAGCCATGTGCGAGGCATTTGCCGAGGGAGCCAAAGAAGCAGGCCATGATGTGGAAATCCTGCACGTTGGTAAGATGAAGATCGCAGGATGTCTTGCATGTGAATACTGTCACGGCAAGGGAGAGGGCAAGTGTGTCCAGCAGGATGATATGACGCAGGTTATAGCCGCTTACCAGGATGCAGATATGGTCGTATATGCTTCCCCCATCTATTACTTTGGCATGACATCGCAGATCATGGCAGCGATGCAGAGGGTATATTGCATCGGTAAGCCTCCCAAGGCAAAGAAGGCGGCGCTTCTTTTAAGTTCGGGATCACCGGGAACCACAAACGGAGCCATCGCTACATACAGGGATATGATCGGATATCTTGGCATGGAGGATGCAGGTATCTGCTGCCTTGCCGGTGAAGAGAACAAGGCAGGGGATAAGATGGCTGCAATAAAGGAAATGGCAAAGAAGCTGTAATAGCCAAAAAAGGTAAATCAGAACAACGAAAGCATTAAGCGGCGATGAAGGGCTGAAGGGATCAATTGGCATATTGGAAACAAATATGAAATATGAAAAGGGGATAGCGGGAAATGGATAAAAAAGAAGGAAGCATCTGGGCGCGGCTTCCCATAACCTTTGCAACGGCCCTGTTCTGCTGTGTGCTGTGGGGGAGCGCATCCCCTGCGATCAAGATCGCTTATGAGCTCTTTGGCATAGCTCCCGACGACACTGCCTCAAGGATCATGCTCGCCGGGGCAAGGTTCATACTGGCGGGAGCTATGACCATATGCTTCGGCTCGCTGCTCTCAAAGAAGTTTCTGGTTCCTGAGGCAAAATCCCTGAGATATGTAGTGACGCTCGCCCTCGTCCAGACGGTAGGGCAGTACTTCTTCTTTTTTATGTCTCTGGCCCATATTAGCGGTGTCAGGGGGTCGATCATCAATGCTTCCGGGAATTTTCTCGCTATACTGATAGCAGTCTATATTTTCCGTCTGGAACGGATGACGGTAAGAAAGATCCTCGGCTGCCTGACCGGCTTTTCGGGAATCATTCTCATATTGGGCGGAGCAAGCGCCTTTGGGTCAGGCGGGGTCACTTTTCAGGGAGAAGGAGCCATGCTTCTTGCCGCCCTCTTTTATGCTTTCTCCTCATGCCTTATCAAGATTTTTTCCAGATACGAAAACCCTGTGACCTTAAGCGGATATCAATTCTTTACGGGAGGCATCCTTCTTTACCTGATCGGCGTCCTTCTTGGAGGGCATCTTGAATTCCAAAGCTCCGGATGTGTATATAACCTCCTGTATATGGGCTTCATTTCCGCCGGCGCATACACTCTCTGGGGAGTGCTGTTAAAGCATAACCCTGTCAGCAGGGTCTCCATATTCGGGTTTATGAATCCGGTCATGGGAGTGCTTTTATCCGCCCTCTTCCTCGGGGAAAACAAGGAGGCCTTTTCCATTACCGGCCTGTCTGCACTGCTCCTGGTCGCGGCGGGGATCATCATCGTAAACAGCAGGTATTCTCCCTCAAGGGATGACGCATAACGTCTCCGGCGCCGCGCCTTCCATAAATTACTTCCGGAATACGGCAAATACTGCGGTCATCTTTACCAGTCGCTGCCCCAATCAGTATCATTGCTATCCCATGAATCATAGTCACTGTTATCTGATGATCGTGCCTCCTGGTACTCTGAATACGCAGTGCTTTTCTTAAAGTCATAAGCAGTACTGCCCCAATCGCTGCTCCATGATTCTCCTGCATAATCAGCAGGACCATCATCATAAACAGAACTATAATCAAGAGCGGGAGCCCAGTCATTTGAATCATCACTGTAAAGATACCAGTTGGTACCTATGTGATAATATATTCCGTTATCTGTAATGTAATACCCTTCGGGATGTCTGAATCCCTGATATGATCTGTAATAAGTGCCAAGGAGACAGGCGGCCATAAACAGTATCGCTATTCTGCTGGCGATTTTTGCGGTTTTATCTGATTTAAAACCTTTATTAACTATATATGATCTAATGAGCCTGACTAAAAAGAATATAATAACGGCGGATATGAGGACAGATACGATCGGTACAATATTTCCCAATGCTAAACCGATAACACATGAAAAGAAACCGACAAATACTTCCAGAATAAATCCCGATGCTTTTTTATCTTCCTCTTTGTAATTTTTAGGAGCCTTTCCATCAGGAGTATCGGGCCATATATTTCTTTTATGACATTCATCGAGGAGTTTTAAATATATTTCTTCCACTCCATGTGCTTCGTCGGGGCCTTCATAACGTATGGCGCGTTCACCGGTGTCTTTATTCTTATAAACGCAGACATCCCCGTTCCCTTTTTTGTAAATACCAAAGGCACGTGGTTCTTTAAAGTCTTCGCCTATAAAGAAACGCATCTTGTATAGAGGCATTCCGCGTTCGGCACAGTACTGCTTTAATTCTTCTATGGTTTTAGGTGTCATGACAACTGTGGATCTAGGTTCGACATAGTTTAAGTTAGCCGCACCACAGTTAGGACACTGCTCTTCATTTGAACT
The DNA here is from genome assembly GCA_024684065.1 of Lachnospiraceae bacterium. The sequence continues at coordinate 10,215 of JAIKXO010000300.1, read as the reverse complement.
GATACTGCTTCCGCAATACGGACATTTGCTTGTGCTTGCCATAAATACATCCTCTTAACCTTGGATAAATATTTTTGATCCGCGCTCCAGCTCCGCAGGAACAGGAAAACCGGATCTGACTCGTCTAACTTCTTAGAAGCCATTCCGGCTGCGCATCCAAATGCGCAGCCGGAAAAAGGAAATGATTCGGTCTGAAGACCGAATCGGCACGAACCGGGGTTCGTGCCTAAGCGCACGATTTGCTCTGCAAATCGGCGCAGCACGGTCGTTCTCTTTATTACTTCTTGTTAAGTCCTGCCGATTTTAACAGATTGGAAACAAACGGAGCAGCGGCGTTTGCAAGCTTCTGTCCTTCCTTTGCCAAAGCTGCCGTATCTAAGCCTGCAAGCCCTTCCTGTGCTGACTTAAGAAGCGCATTTGTATCAACGCCATCAATCTTGATATTGCCTTCCTGTACTGACTTTGCAAAAGCCTCGACATCGGCCTGGGATGCATTGATCCCGTTATCCTTTAACACGTCATAGATCGACTTGTTTCCGGATAATGCATCATTTACGCTCTTGCTGAGCTTTTCGTCCTTTGAGAGCTGTTCCACTAATTCCTGAATTGAATTCATTTTTCTTCTCCTTTCGATAATTACCGCAAGGCTGCGGCCTATAACCCCGTCCGCAAGTGATCCTGCGGAACACAAACTTATTATAGCATGATTATTCATGAAATGGTATATAAGATAAAGCATGAAGAAAGTACGAATTATAGTAAATGAAGGATCGAACTGCAGAAAACCGGGGGCAGGAGAGCGGTATAATACTTATTTACGTTGATGAAGGAACCGGTAACATATATAATGAAGGAACCGGCACCATATATAAGGAGCCTTCGATCCTAAAGAGGGCATGTCAGATATTTCGAGGGAGAAATATTTCTGACAGGGAAGGAGCCCTCGACTCTGAAGAGGGTATGTCAGATATTTCAGGGGCAAAAACCCCTTTCAATAGAGGAGAAATTATTCATGAAGATAAGCCTGCTTTTTCCGGACCGCAGTTTGAATTTCAATAAGCTTAACGACGAGACTATGCATGATACAGGCATGGACCAGATCATAGGACAGCTGACTAACAGGGAAAGCGAACAGACTTATATCAGAAATGTTTTAGGCACGCTTACCGATGATGTCGATAATGCGGCATACAGAGGTGATGTTTTCGATGATATTTACAGAAACCCGGAAATGCGCGCTGAGCTTATAAAGCTGTTTGAAAGGGTAAATTTTTTAAGGGATTACGGGAGCCGGAAATACGATCATGACCATGATCCCGGCATCTGGGACTTAGCGCACAGGCTTGAGGAGATAAAGGACTATATAGACGCTATTGAAGCTATTCATCTGTGCCTTTCAAAGGCTGATATTAAGTCAGAGGGCCTTCTGGCGTTAAAGGAGTACGTCATATCCCTGTATAACGGGAACGGCTTTTCTGAATTAAAGGAAGATATTAAGGATCTCAGGGCTGATACGGGCAATTTAAAAAGCGTGACGCTCGGCGTCAATTTGAATGAGCGTTTTGAGGCCTGCGGGATAGGGATCATTTCCATCAATAACAAACCTTTTACCAGGTCAGGCCTTGTGGGGCGTTTTATCGATAAGGTTTCAGGAAAGGATCATATAAACGAGGGAACCGAATGGGACGGGGATTACAGATTCGATGAATTTACGGCGCAGGATCCGGTCTCAAATGATGTGATCACGGAGATCCCTGCTTTTAGCCCGTTAGCCTTTATGAGCATAAAACCCATTTCCGATAATGATAATCAGGGCAGGGGCATAACCAATTACATGGATGAAATAACCGACCGGCTTTTACGGCAGACCGTGAAGCATTTAAGGGATGTTTTAAATAAATATACGCTTCTGACCATAACCGATATTACTGACCTGATCCCGGAATTCATGTATTATGTCAGATGGGTGGAATACATTGAAAAACAGAAGAAGAAGGGGGGCTCCTTCTCTAAGGGCAGACCGGTGGATAAAGGTATTTTTGCCGAAATTCGCGGCATTTACAATTTAAAGCTTCTTGACAGCGAGGAGACCTTAAAATGCGGGATCGTGACAAATGACCTGGACTTTTCCGATGAGCGCTGCCTGTACGTATTAACCGGAGCCAACAGGGGAGGGAAGACCACTGTCACGCAGGCTGTCGGACAGGCCTTCCTTTTGGCTCAGGGCGGAATCTATGTGCCCGGGACGGAATTCACGTTTACGCCTGCGGACAATATTTTTACTCATTTTCCCGCAGACGAGGATAAGACCATGGATCTTGGACGGCTGGGCGAAGAGTGCAAGAGGTTTAAGGAAATCTATTCCAAAGCAACCGGAAAGAGCCTCGTCCTCTTAAATGAAACCTTTTCCACCACATCATTTGAAGAGGGCTATTATATCGCAAAGGACTGCGAAAAAGCGATCCTTGAAAAAGGCATACGGACTATCTACAACACCCATATGCATAAGCTGGCTTTTGAAATTGAAGAATTGAATAACGCTTCACGGAAATATAAAGCGGCGTCCCTGGTCATGCGTACCCAAAAAAGCGGGGAACGTTCATATAAGTTGGAAATCGCTCCGCCGGAGGGCCTGTCCTATGCAAATGATATCGCCCAAAAGTACGGTGTCACCTATGAAATGCTTACCGGAGGATCATCCTTTATAATAAGCTCGTCGGCATTGCTGAACCAGGAGTAAACCCCGTCCGGATTCGTAAGTGTCCATAAACCGTCATCCCTCTGACTCCACTCGAGATCACGGTCTATATACCGGTCGCCTCCGTAACGGTCTCCGGGTCCCAGATTTGCTGCCTGGTCGTAGCGGTTTATGTATTCATGACCGAAAAGCTCCGAACTTCCGTCCGTAATAATGTAGAACAGGAACCAGTCGTCATTCGTGAAGCTGAAGCCGTAGCCCTCCTTCGTCCTGTCCATCCGGAGATATTCGGCATCATTCGTATGCTGTTCCTCAAGGGTTACTTTTCCGTCCCTGCTGACCTCGCTGTAATATTCCTCCTGATACTCGATATAAAAATCCTCGAAGGGCTGCCTTACAAACCGCTCGTAAGAGGTATCCCAGCCCGAGCAGGTTACCTCGGCGCTTATGATGCCCATGCTCTCCGGCGAAACAGGATCCGAAGCATCCCTCATAAAGTCCTGATAAAGCTCGACAAAACTGCAGTAAAGCCCTGCCGTCTCCTTAAGAGAGTCAAAGAAGGCCATGTCGTAATCCTTAAGCTCGATCTCTGCCGGAACATCTATAAAGCCGCTTATGTTTATGATGGGCCTGCTCTCCGGGTTCCTTATGAAATCGTCCATAATGGCGCAGGCTTCATCATTCCAGGAAATCTGAGCCGTATCCTCCTGATCTTCTTCAGGCAACACCTTGGCGCTCTTTGTTTCCTGATCCCCATCCATCCCCGCATGAGCCTTAAAGGCGGCCGCAGAATCCGGATCCGCCTCTCTGAGCTTAAGCGCAAGCTCGCCCGGAATAAGGCCTGTATCATCGGAGCCATAATATGGCATACCGGGAGTATACTGCTCAGACCCGACACATAACATGCCGGTGCTGCCTCGCTCAAAGCCGTACCCCTCTTTCTGATCGGAAAGACCAAGGGATTCAAGGGCATAGGGCTTAACCCTTTCATAAAAGAATCTCTTATCACCCGGTAAATATACGGCCTCTTCTTCGACCTCCACCTCGTAATCCTGCTCCTCCCCGTCACATGAGAAGGTACCGTACACACTGTCCGTCAGATATTCCGGTCCGCTTGGGATCATATTTATATAAGCAGAGGCCGTGCGGACCTCCGCTCCGGGAATATGCTCGTCGAGCCATTCCTGCATAAGCATCTTTCCCCTTTCCTCCATGCCGGTAAGCTCGGCCTCCTCAAACTGGGGACCCTTACAGCTCGAAAAGCCGGAAAGGACGCATACGGAAAATAACAACGTAAAATATGTAAGTATCTTTTTCATCCGACACCTCCACTATCTGGTTTTATACTCATCACTATCTGTTAAAGAACTGTTTTGAAGGCAGCCCGGAACAGCTTTTTCAATTCAGGCTTCAGACTATATTTCGCGCCCCTCGTCCCGGGTGATATTTCCTTATTATATTATACTTGTTTATTAAGAGGATGCAACGCCTGAGTCAGGATAAAGGCAGATCCCTGTTTGTGTGACAGATGAGACAGGAAGGGAAGAAAGCCCCGGAGGAAGATCAGAAAAGCCGGGGGTTGGGATCCCCGGCTTTTATAGCTGTTTAAGAACAATATTAAGCTAAGCAATGAATTTCAGTCCTTGAACAGGCTGTATACTATGGAGATGATATTCCATATGGAGCCCCAGATCTGCCATAAAAGGAGCAGAAGCAGTGCTATTGAAACCGCGCTTAACAAGATAGTCATATTAATTCTCCTTCCTGCTGTGATGAAGCCTGCCTGACAGGCCAGATCGTTTTCTAAGCCTCTTCGCGGATACGGTCGCCGGTATCTATATCGAAAAGATGCGTCTTTTCACCGCGAACTTCCAACTTGATCACATCGCCCCTCTTATAACGCTTTTCATCCTCTGTGATCAGCATCATAAGTATATCGCCGACATGAACGCCGATCCTTCTCTCGTCTCCGAGATTCTCGAAGGTTGCGATCTTTTCGGGCGTGCCCTGGGAATCCTCGCCGCCTATCAGCACATCCATCGGACGAACGCCCATCTTGCAGCGGAAACCGTCGCTCACAACCCCGTAATATCTCTTTGGAACAGCTATCTGCACATCGGAATCCCTGAAGGTAAAGAAGAAGACCCCATCCTTGTTTATTATCGTTGTCTCTAAAATGTTCATCGGGGGCTCGCCGATAAAGGAAGCTACGAACTCGTTTGCGGGATCGTCATAGACCTCCGTAGGGGTGCCGTACTGCTGGAGGACGCCGAAATTTATGATCGCGATCTTGTCCGCAAGAGACATTGCCTCGAGCTGGTCATGCGTAACATAAACGGTAGTACATTTTATCTTGTTGATAAGACGCTTGATCTCTGTACGCATTGCCTGCCGCGCCTTCCCGTCGAGATGGGAGAGGGGCTCATCCATGAGGAGAAGCTCCGGCTCTCTTATGATTGCCCTGGCGATATTGACACGCTGCTTCTGGCCGCCTGAAAGCTTGACCGGCATTTTGTCAAGAAGATCATCTATCTGCATAAGAGGAGCGATCTCGCGGACCTTCCTGTCGATCTCTGCCTTATCGACACCCTTTGCCCTCAGATTAAAGGCGACGTTCCCATAAACATTGAGAGGAGGGTACATAGCGTAATCTTCGAAGGCAAGCCCGATATTCCTGTCCTTGGGATGAAGGTCGTTGACCAGCCTTGTGCCTATATAGATCTTTCCCTCAGTGATCTCCTCAAGGCCTGCTATCATGCGCAGTGTCGTAGTCTTTCCGCATCCCGAAGGCCCGAGCAGGGCGATGAACTCCCCCTGTTCGCATACGAGATTCAGATCCTTTACGGCAAAATCATTCTTTATTTTTTTCTTTTTGCCTGAATTATCATATCTCTTATAAAGGTGCTCAAGTGTTAAGCCAGCCATTATTTCTCCTCCTGTGCTGCGGCGAGCGCGGCGAGATTTACCTCATCGTACCGGACTATATATTCCCTGGTCTCAGTGTCAAAGAAGAGTGCATGATCCATTTCAAAGCAGATATATACGTCGCTGTCGATGGCTACATTAAGGCCGTTCGGCGCGATCATGCGGATCTGGTAGTCACCGCATTCCGCGACTATGACCGATTTATTGCCTATGCTTTCATAAGAATATACCGTAGTCTTAAAATATCCTTCTTTGGGAGTAAAGGAATATTTTACGTTCTGGGGGCGGATCCCGATGTCGGCCCGCTTAAGGCCAAGCTCCATGATTTTTTCATATACATGGGAATCTTCGGGCAGGGCAATAGTGACATTTTCGCCATTCACGGTGATACTTACGTTATAAGCATGTTCATTGCCGCCTATTTCGGCCTCGATAATATTGATCTCAGGATCCCCCATGAGCTGAGCGGTAAACTCATTGCAGGGCAGATAGTAGATCTCGTCGCCCGTGCCGATCTGCACGATCTTTCCCTTGTTTATGATCGCTATACGGTCGCCGAGAGCCATTGCCTCCATGAAATCGTGCGTTACATAGATACAGGTGGAGCCGAGATTTGCCTGCATTTCCTTGAGCTCGGTACGCATAGAGTTGCGAAGCTTGGCATCCAGATGGGCTAAAGGCTCGTCCATGAGGAAAACGTTTGGAGAGCGCACCAGGGCGCGCCCCATGGCAACCCTCTGCTTCTGGCCGTTTGAGAGCTGGCTTGGCAGACGCTCAAGAAGGTTTTCCATCTTCATGATCTTTGCGGCCCATTGTATCCTTTCCTTTATCACTGACTCATCCGCCTTATAGAGCTTGCTCCGAAGAGCGGAAGCCATATTGTCATATACAGTCATCTGCGGATAAAGAGCGTAGTTCTCGAATACCATCGCCACATTGCGGTGCGCGGGATCAACAAGGTTCATAACCTCATCGTCGAACTTAACGACCCCTTCCTCCGGCATGGCTATACCGGCTATGCAGTTAAGGATCGTGGTCTTTCCTGCGCCTGCGGGTCCGAAGAGGACGAAGAATTCCTTATCCTTAACGTCTATCGAGATCCCGTCAAGGGCCTTTACTTTTCCAAATGTTTTCTTAATATTCTGAAGCTGTATTCTTGCCATAAGTCCTACCTATCCTTTCACGGCACCGAAGCTCAGTCCGCGGACGAGATGCTTCTGGATGCAAAGTGCGAATATAACGGCGGGTAATGCAGATACCGAAGAAGCGACCGCAAGCTGTCCATAGTGCGCACTGTCTGTGCCTAAGTATTTCATTATAGCTACCGTAACGGGATAAACCTTGTTGCTTGACAGAATCAGCGGGAAAGTAAAGCAGTTCCAGGCAAAAATGAAGGCCAGGAGAGCCGAAGACACAAGACCCGGTTTTATAAGGGGCACCAGCATCTTGAAAAAGATCTGGTACCAGCTGTAGCCGTCAACCTGTGCCGCATATTCTATCTCCACCGAGATGTCCTCAAAATAGCCTCTTACAACCCATATAAGAAGAGGGAGTGATATAAGCTGGTAAACCCAGATAAGTCCGAGATAGCTGTCATAAAGCCCCATCTTCTGGTAGAGCATGAACAGCGGCAGAACGACTAAGATCTCAGGGGCGAATTTATAGGAAAGGATCTGGAATGCCAGGAAAACATTGATTATCTGTCGGAACGGGGCTTGATAAAAGCCAGCGGTTTTCGCGGGCAGACAGGAGGGAGAAGGGCTATCACCTATAGCCTTTGCCCGGATGCGAAGGTCGCGCTGGGGCTTGACATCACAAAGCATCATGTTTCCTGTGTCGTAGTGGATCTTTATGGGAAGGTAGTTTCCTTTAAACGGAACTGGCTGGTGTTCGAATACACCGAATCCTATTTTGCAAAGGTTTCGGAGCTCCTGAATAAATTTATTGCCGATAACGGGCTGGATGAAAAAAGGATATTGGGGCTGGGGATAGGCATTCCCGCTCTGGTCCGGTCGGATAACCGGACCGTTTTCTACAGCCGCATCATGGGCTTTGAGGAGAATACCTATGAAATGTTCAGCAAACACATAGACTTTGATATTGCCATGTTTAATGATGCCAAAGCCTCCTGTTTTGCCGAAAAATGGGTAAATAAGGAAATATTGAATGCCTTTTATATTCTTCTTAGCAATAATGTCGGCGGGGCCATGATAATCAACGGGCAGGTCTATTCCGGCAATAATTTCAAGGCCGCGGAGGTCGGACATATGACCCTGGTGCCGCACGGAAGGATGTGCTACTGCGGCCAGTGCGGCTGCGTTGACCCTTATCTGGCTGCGACAAATCTGTCGCAGGATGATCTGGCGGGTTATTTTGAAAATCTTAAGACCACCAACGATGAGAAGGTGCTTGATAATTGGGACAGATATCTGGACTATATGGCTTCGACAGTGAATTATGTCCGTGCTCTGATGGATTGCGATATCATACTGGGCGGATATGTCGGCGCTTACCTGGAGCCGTATTTAAGTGAGATCAAAAAGAGGGCATTGAAGATCAGTACCTTTGATTCTAATGCCGACTTTATTAAGCTTTGCTCATATAAATATGAGTCCATAGCCGCAGGCGCCGCACTTTATTATATTTCCCAGTTCATAAAAACAGTATGAGGCGTGGACACAATCAGGTGATGAATTTTATAAGATTTTAAGGCAGAGAGCCGGTCGGAGAGATGTGACCGGCTTTTCTTTATATTCCCCACACAGAAAATGAAGGGATTAAATTGATTTTTCAGGCGGGAAAAGTATAATAACAGGAAACGACTTCAGTTTCCAAGGCTGTTTTGACAGCATTATAATGACAAAGATCATCAGACAGTAAGGAATAAAAAGGAGAAATAATGTCAGCTTATATTAAATTTCACAGGGGCTCCCATATTATTGGCGGTACCTGTACGGAGCTTTGCAGTGGAAATGGAAGGGTATTGATCGATTTTGGCTCAAACCTTCCGGGGATGGATGAAGAATGTCCGATAAGTGATAAAAAACTCATTGAGGAGGTCTTTGGCGGCGCCTCAGATTATGATGCGGTATTGTTTACCCACTATCATGGAGATCACATAGGTTTGTACAAGGACATACCTCGGGGTCAGGAAATGTATATCGGAGAAACGGCAAAGGAGATCCTTCAGATAGTTACCGAGTATACAGACAGGAATTCCGATATCAGGGGTAATGAGATAATAAAAGGGATGAGAACGTACAGACCGGGGCATCCCCTGGTGATCGGACAATGTAAGGACATGAAGATCACACCTTTTTCAGTCGATCACTCGGCATTAGATGCATATATGTTCCTGATCGAGATGGCAGGGAAAAGAATTTTGTATACAGGAGATTTCAGGGATCATGGAATAGCAAGTGAGGAGGATCAATTCTGGAACCTTATCGAGTCAGACAGACATAACCTTTCAGACATCGATGTCCTTGTGACGGAGGGAACAATGCTTTCCCGGGAAAAAGAGATTTCGGAGAACATTGTCAGGACTGAGGCGGAACTGGGGAAAGAAGCGGCTAAAAGATTCAGGGCGAACAGATATAATTTTGTCATGGTCAGCTCCACTAACTTAGATAGCATCATGGAGATATACCACAATACTCCGGATGACGTTCCTTTTGTCTGTGATCTGTATCAGGCCAGAATTATTTCCAGGGCAATGCAGAAAATGAAAAATAAGTCGGAAAAATACCGGCCTAAGAAAATGAATAATGGAAAAACCAGGCCTATACATCTGCTGTTGGAACATTCCGATGAAAAAGTCGGAGAGTTAATTAAAGAAAACAATGAGAAAAAACTGTATTTAGGGTTTCAGTCCGCACAGGCGACAAAAGGCTATGACACTTTAAAGAACGGCTTTGTCATGTTGGTCAGGCCAAATCATTATCCCGAAAAAGGCAGGAGCCCGTTTGAAAAAGCGCTGGATCATTTCTCTGCGCTTTCCGAAAACGAAGTCTGCATTATGTACTCCTTATGGGCAGGATATTTGAAGGGAGATCGAAAGGATAAGACTATCGTTGATTTTATAGGGAGTCACAGAATGCAGCCGCTGCATGTCAGCGGCCATGCCTATCCTGAGACCATTCTTAAGCTGATCGGGAAAACCGGCCCAAAGGTTATCATTCCCATGCATACTGCAATGGCGGATCAAATGCATAAAATGAGTATATTTTCAGAATACGGCGCAAGGATTCATCCGATGCGTGATGTGGAAAATATATTTGATCTGGAGAAAATGGAGGTGCGCCAGGCACAGAACTGAAACAGGGGACGGTTCCGCGTTCCGCTCATGAAACGAGCATGAAACGAGGGGGAAACAGGGGACGGTTCCGCGTTCCGCTCCTGAAACGAGCATGAAACGAGCATGAAACGAGGAACCGTCCCCTGTTCCGCTCTTCATCTTTTAAGTACGGTAACTTTGAAGGGTATCGAAACGACAGATACTTTACTGATTTTACACAGGAAACATTTCACGGATTTATTGAGGAATTTCATGAGATCACGATTACGGAAGAGTGGGTGTCTTCCGATGTCCG
>JAIKXO010000280.1 GCA_024684065.1 Lachnospiraceae bacterium | reverse complement strand
CGTCTATGGAAGCTTCTTAATACACTCTTTGATAATGCGGATACATTCCCCTGCATCTGCATCCAAAGCCACAACGGCATTCCTTTTATCAAACTTCCTGTCACTGTATAGATCCGTGACCGTTTTCCCGACGGTCACCCTTCCCTTTGTCTCAACATAAACCCCTGCCTCTTTCGCCGTAAAAAGCTCCGGACGGTAAAGATAGAGCACGGGGCAGCTGTCATGCATCTGCACTCCCGGATTCCCCATAGTTTTATGAAAGCTCCAGGGCTTCCTCAGAATGTCATACACAAACTGTCCGGCCCTGCTTCCGTATCCTTTTATCTCCTCCATATCCTCTTCCGTAAGGTATACTCTCTCCGTCACATCAAGCGGACAGAGGACTATTGGGACGCCGCTTCTGAACACAGCCTCAGCTGCCTCCGGATCGGCATAGATATTGAATTCCGCGCATGGCGTTAAATTTCCCTCACTGGCAGAGCCTCCCATGATCAGGATCATATTCAGGAGGCCGGGAAGATCAGGATATTTGAAGAAGGCAAGGGCAAGATTAGTAAGGGGGGCAGTTGCGATCACGCGAAGCTCCCGGGGATGCCTGCATGCCGCCTTGTATAAAGCATCCCAGGCGGCTTCCCCGGAAGGTGGCTTTAAATCTCCCTGTGATCTTTGCGCGGAAGGATCATCTCCTGACCCTTCTTTATGTATCTCTTCTTCCTCTGAAACAGGGATCCCGACATCTCCCAGACCGTTTTTCCCATGAACCTCCTCAGCGTGAACAGGCTCCCTGAAAAGCGGTCTCTCCGCCCCTTTAAATACCGGGTATGATGACCCGCAGATAACATTTAATGCCATGGTATTCCGTAAGCTGTTCTCAAGAGAAGTATTCCCGCAAACTGCTGATATCCCGAGTATATCAAGTTCCTTCAAACCGTGCGCAACAATGATCGCGACGGCGTCATCCACTCCCGTATCCACGTCGATCCACACTGGATATGCCATGATCAATCCTCCTTAAAACATACCGGAATCAGCCTTTAGCAGATCCCGGTATACTCAAACATCAACATTGTTTATAGAAAGCGGTCAGGCAAAGCCTGATGTCGTTTTCTGCACAAATCGTCTCATTACTGCCGAAAACGGCGTCCCTGCTTAATAACACCCCACTGCCCTGATAAGATAATCTGCAAATCTGTCTCTGTCGAGACCGCACAATACCGATACATTAGGTTCCTTACCAAGGCGCATGCGTACATCAGCGATAGTAGCCCCCCTGCAGTATTCCCCGCAGGTTTCCACCTGAACATAATAATCCTTTATCGTAAAGAGCTCCGGATGGAGCAGCGCCATCACCGCACAGGGATCATGCATCGGAGCGCCCGCATAGCCAAGTTTCTTATGGAACTGATAGAAGAACTTGAGCCAGTCCCTTACGATATCCCCCACAGGGGTATGAAAAGCTTCGATCCTCTCTACGTCCTCGGGAAGGATCAGTGCTTTCTCCGTTACGTCAAGCCCCGACATAATTAACGGAATGCCTGAACGGAACACGATATCCGCCGCCTCCGGATCCACAAGAACATTGAATTCAGCGGCCGGAGTCCAGTTCCCGTAAGCAATGCCGCCCCCCATGAAGCTGATCCGCTCTATCTTATCCTTGAGCTCGGGGTGCGAAAGCAGGAGGGAGGCCACATTGGTCATCGGACCGGTGGAAACTATGGTCACCTTTTCGCCGCTCCCCCTTATCACCTCGGCCATCAGCTCCACTGCGGTAAGATCGCTTAACTCTATTTCAGGCTCCGGCAGGGCCGGCCCGTCAAGCCCCGATTCCCCGTGGACCGACGGCGCGACCTTAAGCTCACAGATTAAAGGATGCTCTGCGCCTTTGGCAACCGGCACATCCTTGATCCCAAGCAAAGTGCAGACCCGCAGGGCATTATAAGTGGTCTTATCAAGGGACACATTGCCCCCTACAGTAGTCACGGCGCGGATATCGCAGACCCCGTCAGTCATCCGGGAACTCTGGGCTAAGAGCCATGCTATTGCGTCGTCATGGCCAGGATCTCCGTCCAATATCAAAGGTATGCTCTTTTTTTCGTAAGACAAGTTTCTTCCTCCTTGGGGCAGTCCTCAGACGATCTCTCACACGGCCGTCTTGGGCTTCTTTGCGCGCCTCACCCTGATTGCTCCGAAGATAGCAAGGCTGATGATCGTA
>JAIKXO010000273.1 GCA_024684065.1 Lachnospiraceae bacterium | reverse complement strand
TATGGGTCGATAAAGGTTTTAGAAAGAAATAAAGCTAAGGACAGCGTCTTGGTTCAAAGGAATGCGAATTTGAAGCAGACGCTGTTTTTTTGAAAGAAGGGAGATTTTTATGGCAGGAAACGCAGTCGGCATAACCTACAGCTATAACAGTCAGATTTGCTATCAGATTAATGGGAAAAATACGGATAGATCATCCTTTTCCGATAAGGTGAACAGTAAGGAAGGCGAGAAAGTAAAGCAGGAATCCCAGAGGGGTACCGTGATGGCTGATTATTATTCCAGAAAACCTCAGTACAAAGCCACGCAGGAAAAACGGGTGGAGTCAGGTTATTCTGTGCTTTCACTGGCCGGTATTTCAGCGGAAGGCATGGAAGAAATGTCCATGAACGAATTCAGGGAAAAGATAAGAGAAGTAATAGGGAGTATCCCGCATCATCCTTCAAGACCTTATGATGAGGAGACCGTCCTGATTTCGGGTGAAGGATGGGAAAGCATGAAGAAAGATCCGGATTATGCGGCCTGGGTTGTTGGTTTGCTGAAAGAAGACCGTTCAGTAAAAAACCCTTTCACAGCCATGGGAGATAAAGGTTCTTTTATAGTACAGCATTTCGGAGCAGCGCCCGACGATTACCATGGGATCGGTTTCAGTAAGATATACGGAGGGACGGCTGCCGGGGCAAGATCTATGTACAATGCAGAGTGTGGGAAAGGCGGGATTACAACCCGTGCGCCGCAGGCTGATTATGAGCCGCCTGAAGACTATGATCTCTGGGAGGAACGGAGAAAGAAAAAGAGACGTAAGCAGAAGGAACTCCTTGATGAGGAACTGCAGGCAAAGTACATGCAGAGGAAATACTTAAATTCCCTTAATCAGAAGAAGTATTTTGATAATAAGGCTTTACAGGGTTCCGGAAGCGTCGAGGATATCATTGGCGCAAGAAGCAGGTCAAATATTATGAAACCTACGCCTTCAGATGGAGCAGCATCATATGAGGCACTGTTCATGGCAATGGAATAACGGGGATAAGAAAAAAGAAAGGAGCAGACCATGAAAATAACAGAAAGCACGATTACAATGTCTTCATCAAGAAGTTATATGCAGAGTGGCAGCAGGGTGAAGAACGGTGTCAATAAAAGCTTTTATGAAACCGCAAACAGCTATGTGAGCTCGGAAGAGAATAAGAGCAACGGCTCTGATATGTATACCAAGGGTGACAACGAAGGACTCAGTCTTCAGGACTACTATCCTGTTACTTATAATAATATTAACAACATAAAGAAAAACATGTTGCAGAAGGCGACTGAGTTTCAGAACAGTGTATTCCAGATGATTATGGGAAGGATATCCGGGGGATTATTCGGTGGAAATACCATGCATTTTGTCACCTATCAGGAATATGAGAACACTTCCTTCCACGCGAACGGCCAGGCAAAGACAGAGGACGGCAGGACCATTGACTTCAATGTGGATATAATGATGAGCCGGAGTTACATGGAATATATGGATGTCCATATCCCTGCCATGCAGAACGCCCTCTGTGATCCCCTGGTGATAAATGTCGGCTCCGACTATGCAGATGTGAAGGATCAGAAATTTATGTTTGATATTGATTCCGACGGTATTGAAGATGAAATATCAATGCTTGGAAGGGAATCCGGCTTCCTTGCCCTTGATAAGAACGGTGACGGTACCATTAACGACGGAAATGAACTGTTCGGGACAAAGAGCGGAGATGGTTTTGCTGACCTTAAGGAATATGATTCAGACGGGAACGGATGGATTGATGAATATGATGAGGTTTTCAGTAAACTTAAGGTTTGGTGCAAGGGTGATAACGGCGAGGATATTCTCATGGATCTGAAAGACGCAGATATCGGGGCTATTTATCTTGGATCAACAGATACAGAGTTTACCTTTGGTGGGTCAGACGGCATCAGGGACGGGGTTATCAGATCTACCGGGTTCTTCCTGAAAGAAAGCTCCGGAGCCGGTACCGTCCAGCATGTTGATATGGCTATAGGCAGCGATGATACCTACGCCGTCCAGGGAGATGATGTGATACAGGCGCTTACCGTTGATAGAGGTAATAGTAGTGCGCAGACCAACAGGCAGCGTGAAAACGCCCAGAAAGTCAGGAGAGAAAAAGCGCTGGCAAAGAAACGGGCAGATGACAAACGGTTAAAAAAGCAACTTGAACACAGAAGAGAGCAAAAAGACCTCTTGAATAGAAGATATACTGAAAGCCTGCAAAGAGCGGCTATCTGATTTCCCAACAATATTATCCTATAGAAGTGGCGGGGATAGCCTTGCCGAACCGATAGGCCATTGCTGGGAAAGTTTCGTTTGGTATTCTCATATATCGTTCCTATTTGGTGCACCCTTTTTTTTTTATGGAGAGGGTGTTTTTTTTATTGGGAAAGAAGGCGAAGGTGAGAATCGATGGCAAAGGAACCGGGATTTAGGAAAACCAACCAAAGCAACACCCGAGGTTCGCTTCGAGGAAAGCATGCTTCCATCCCAAAACCGGACAAAAAAGTGCGCGCAAACCCGCATGTTTCCGTCGAATGCGACTCGCTTTTTGATGGAAGCAAGTTTCCTTCCCGCTTGCGTATCCCATATTTAGGCGTGAACCAAGAATTTCTACAAAGGTAGATAAAAAGAAGGAGGAAGAAACCATGGGATACGCTAAAAATTACGCAACAAGCCACACTACCCAGTTCTCAGTCAAGGGGAAGTTCAAGTCGGCGGCGAAGATCGCCAGCGCGAACCGGCACAACAAGAGGATAGGCCGCGAGGGTCAGGGCGTCCACATCGACAAGAGGAGGGAAGGCCTATTCGAGATCCAGAACGAGTATGCCATGTCACTCGCCCATCTGGGCTACAAGAGGGGCGAGGTGGCGTCCATACGCACGTCACAGATCAGCACGAAGGAATACAAGGCCGGGCTGAACAGGGCCGTGAACGCTGAGTATCCGAAGGACCTGGACACAGCGAAAATGGAGATAAGGAACCTGAGGGCGAAGAACTACGAGCTGAAGACCGAGAACAGGGAGCTCGTCAGCTCGGCTAGGACCATCCAAAAGCTACGGATAAGCAGGCACGGCCTGGCGGAGGAGAACGAGAGGCAGAAGGAGGGGATCGACAGGCTCCGTAGGGAATCCGAGCGCCAGAGGCGGGCCATCGAGATCATGGAGCAGAAGTATTTGTTGCCTTGCTTATTCTCAAAGCCATTTCAGGGCTTAAGGACGACTTCTCATTTATAAACTCTGACAAAGCCTTCCTGCTTACGCCGAGCATACGAGCAGTATCAGTGACTGACATATTTAACGGCTTCATCACATCCTCGAGAAATACGTTTCCCGGATGAGTGGGTTTTCTCGTCATATTCATCATTCTCCTTTCTTAGTGATAATCAACAAGATATGCATCTTCCCCCTCAAAATAGAAAGTCATACGCCAATTACCATTTACCGTAACAGACCACATATCTTCTTTATCGCCTTGTAATGGATATAATCTGTATCCCGGCAGATTCATATCCTGAGGATTAATGCTTGCATCCAATCTGTCAAGCATTCTACCAAGTTTAGGCGCATGATCCGGCTGTATTCCCTTTTTCGAGCCAGTTTCATAAAAAGCTTTTAATCGGAGATAAGTCATTCCGAGCGGAGATATGTCATTCCGAGCGGAGATAAGTCATTCCGAGCGGAGATATGTCATTCCGAGCGGAGATAAGTCATTCCGAGCAGAGCGAGGAATCTTTATAGCTTGATAGTAATTAATCCGGTTGAGTTTTTCTGTTATGAGGAAGAGGATTCCGAAGAACGTAATAAGAACAGAAATATGCAAAGAAAAATCGGGAAAATTAACGAAAACCTATTGACAGGGATAAACAGACAGACTAAACGAGCTCGGCTCGGCTATTTTGGCGTAAGAACACAGGAGAGTGCTGCGCCATTACGTGCCCTTTGGGGTACTTTGGAATTGAATACAGCGTTGAAACGGGAGGACCGTCGGTTAATGGTTATGGTTAATTATGTATAAAATTCAAACTTATGGTAACTTTTCATAAATATTGAGTTTTTGTTTAAAATATGTTAAAATATCCATCAATACAAGAAAGAGGAAGGGGTTATGGTTAAGGAAAACCCGTTTACAATCACATTTGGAAAACAGCCGAACACTCAGATATCCAGATATGAGGATGTGGACAGGATTATTAGTACGTTTAACGCAGAAAATGCAGTCAGTCAGACCTTTTTGATCGAGGGGCTCAGAGGAAGCGGGAAAACGGTACTTATGACAACAGTTGCCAAAACCCTTGCAGAGAAAAAGGACTGGATCGTTATAAACCTTAATCCATCGATGGATCTTCTTGCAGGGCTTGCATTAAGACTTGACGATGCCTGCAGTAAAAAAACGGATATAATAAAAAGAGGTTTTAGTGTATCGGCAGCGGGATTTGGTGTCGGGTTTGATCCGGATGAAAAGCCTTCTGACAGTGTAGGTGTTATTGACCGGCTTTTTGTAAAACTGATGAAGAAGAAAAAGAGGGTGCTCATCACTGTCGATGAAGCGGTACATGATGAAAACATGAGGATCTTTGCCAGTCAGTTTCAGATTTTTGTACGACAGGATTACCCAATCTTTCTGATCATGACAGGAATGTTTGAA
Source organism: Lachnospiraceae bacterium (assembly GCA_024684065.1). Next base: position 1,640 of record JAIKXO010000273.1, on the reverse strand, counting down.
AATATCTATAATATTCAGAACGATCCTTCCCTTACCTTTCTGTTACGTTCTCCAAAGATAACCACCGGTCCCTTAAGTATCCTTCAGATCATAAGGAATTATCGTGAAATCTATGATATTGATGAAGAGGAAGCCGGAGAGCTCGCAGATATGACTTTGGGATACGCATTTGCCTTTCAGGCGCTGGGAGTGTCCTATTGGGATAATCGTGAAAAAGGGATGAATGCAGTGCTTACTGAGTATGATGAGCTGTTGGATGATTTTGTATATAAAAAAATCTGGTCTTCATTATCATCACTTGAGCGCAGTATCGTCCGCGGGATCTCCGAGCGGGAGGTGAAAGTGGGGGATCTCAGAAAAAAACTCTCGATCAGATCCGGTACTTTTTCGAAATACAGGGATATCCTCATAAGGAAGGGGCTGATTGATTCTTCCAGATACGGATTTATTTCCCTTATGCTCCCGCGTTTTTATGAAGTGGTCAGACATTACAGATAATGGGACATGAGGATGGAGATTAGCTAACAATGCCTTATACCTTTCTTTATGAAACATTCGAAGGACATCGCTGGCGTCTTGCCTTGAGCACATATCTCAAATAAATAGGCGCTGGGAATTTCCGGTATACTGAGTGAAGAATATTCCTGGGCTTGTAAGCAGAACGCATCAAACGGCATTTGCGGATCACAGATTGATTTAATGATCGTGAGAAAAGATCAGATTTTCTGTCGGTTACCGGTGCCCGCTATGCGATCCATCCAATCCTTGTCACACCTTATGGCGTTACCGAGACAGGTGTACCGTTTTTTCTTATCGAAAGCGAGTATCCCATAGAATTAGATAGCGTATGATTGTTTCAACCGTTCCGCTGGCATTCCTTTCCATACGGCTGACATCATTTTTGTTGTTTTGCCAAAGATGGGGAGTCAGCGGGGACGCCCGCTGACTTCCCGAAAGGGTGAAAATGTGGCTAAATGGAGGAAAACCCCCGCATTTAGTCACAAAAGGCGTAAATGCATATTATGAGACAGCATTTTAATATATCGCTATGTTCATTTTATTCCGGCGGTATAAAAGAACATTGAAAAGAAAAAAACGATATGATACAGTTAGGAACTAAAACTTCCCACACCGAAAAGGTGTGGGAAGTCAGACTGAAGACAAAGTCCGCGGCTTGTGCCGCGGCCTTCGTCTTTTAAGCTATAAATTAGAAACCCGTCTTCCCATATCCTGGATTCTCGGATTTACATGACGAGGTCGGTAATGCCACTCCGAGAGCCTCATATATCTCAGCCTGCTTGTTAAGAAGCTCGCCAATACGCAGTTTGCGGTTTTCGTCCTCGAAGCATTCGAGGACATCGAGCTTATCAAGTAGTTGTGACATAGAGTAATTATCGTATAGTTTTGCTTCTTTCATCTTGTGATCAAGATATTTTTGAATTAAATACCATCCGTATTTTGTATATCTTCTATATGTCCTTTTCGATTAAGATTTATAGGATATGCCTAATACTCCTGAACCAGCGGATGTGTGTCTGGGGAGGTGCAAGTAGTGGCGCAAGTGAGTTGTTGCTGATGCCGCAAACCTCCTTTCTATCGGTGTTTTCGGGACTTTCTAAAGCTTCAAGTCCCATCCTCCG
>JAIKXO010000267.1 GCA_024684065.1 Lachnospiraceae bacterium | reverse complement strand
GCGGAGCCTCCTCCTACGGCAACTAAAAGATCGACCTCAAGCGTCAGAGCCGCATTGATACATTCATTCACGACCTCGGTGGTGGGGTTGGGGCTGACACGGTAATAGATCGCATATTCAACCCCTGCCTTGAGCAAAACGCCCCCGACCCTGTCCGCAACGCCCGATTCATACAGGAACTTATCGGTAACGATCAGTGCCCGTTTAGTACCCACTTTCCGTAATTCCTCCACTAAGAGGTTTATTGCGCCTTTTCCGAAGAATGAAGTTTTAACTGAATTGATCCTGTGTGCCATTTGCTTTTATTGTTTTCCCTTCATTATTTACACGATTTACACGATCCTGAGATTTACACGATCCTGAGATTTATACGATCCTGAGACCTCCCTCGGCAAGCATGCACCGTCTTCTCCTGCAGAAGCTCTTAGCGTTCGTGATCCCTTCGCCGGTCGGACCCGCGATGGTCATGGTGCAGTGCCCTTCGCCTCCGATCCCTACGCCTGCCTTGGTACAGCTGTTTTTCACATAGATGGTCGTCTCGATGAGCCTGCCGAACTTTGTCAGATGATCCACATCCCGGGAAAAGATCGAGGAGGTATGGCGGTTTCCATGCTCAGCCACAAGGGCAAACTCAATGGCTTCTTCAAAGCTTTCGCAGGATACCACGGGCAGAACTGGCATAAGCTGCTCCACCATAACGAAAGGGTGAGACGCATTTACCGCGCACACGGCAAGGCGGCAGGTATCTGGAACCGATACTCCGATCTCTCCCAAAATCTTTGAGGCATTCTGACCTACCCAGGTCTTGTTCACTTCATAGCCGTCGCCGCTCTTTTTCTTCTGAAGGCAGACCGAAACAAGACGTTCCGTCTGCTCAGGACTTAAAATATAGGCCCCCTCATTTCTTATAAGCTCCATAAACCGCTCAAAGCCCGGCTTTACAACGAAGACTTCTTTTTCCGCGAAGCAGAGGATGTTATTATCGAAGGAAGCCCCTTCGTATATCTTTTTTGCGGCAAGCTCAAGGTCTGCCGTTTCATCTACGATGACAGGCGGATTTCCGGCTCCGGCTCCGATACATTTTTTACCGGAACGTAAGAGCGCGTTTACCATGCCCATTCCCCCCGTACCGGCCATAAGCCTTATCCTGGGATCCGCCGCAAGCTCGTCAACTGTCTCCATGGTGGGGTCCTTAAGCATGGTGATAAGATTTTCCGGACCGCCTGCCTTTATTATGGCACTGTTTAAGACCTTAACGCATTCGGCGGAGACTCTTTTCGCACGGGGGTGCACATTAAATACGACGGTATTGCCGCCGGAGATCATGCTGATGGTATTGTTGATGATGGTTTCGGTCGGATTGGTAGTGGGAGTGATGGAACAGATAACTCCGAAAGGAGCGTATTCCTCGAGCATAAGTCCCGCATCGCCGGAGATAGCCTCGGTATTTAAGCATTCCGGCCCCGGAGTCTTTTCAATAACGGCAATATGCTTTTCCACCTTGTCTTCAAAGCGCCCCATGCCCGTTTCTTCGAGAACCTTTTTTGCCCATTCATGGATATGATCGCGGGAGGTCCGGCGGATCTCCTCGACTATGCGCTTTCTGTCCTCGACCTTGTAGTTCGCGACCCAGTCTCTCTGTGCCTTATAGGCTGCCTCAACCGCATCGCCTGTTTTTTCGAATACCCCCAGATCGCCTTTGCCGGTGCCTTTCGGAACAAATTCCGAAACGACCTGTTTAACGATCCTTTCTATCTCCTCGGTACTGATCCTGTTTGAGCCTGTGTTAATTGCGGATCCGACGCCTTTGTCACCCGGTCTTACGAGCGGGGTAACGCCCGGCAGGGATATGGGTGTATTACCCGCGGCTGATATATTTTCTCTGTTCTCCAATTCCTTTACGGCCTCGCTTTCTGTAGTTTGTTTTTATTACTCTGAGTCTGCCCCGGCAGATCCTGTCATTTTATATAATAATAAGTTATTATCCTTTCGATTTCAACCCTTAAGCCGCCCGGGTTCAGATACTCTTAAACTTCACGGGATCCCGCGTATTTCCTTCATCCGTTATCATGATCAGGCGCTTTGCTAATATTAGATCATAATATATTTTACTCACTCCGGACAGGCTGAAAACCCCGCTGTATTACTGCATCCGTCAATGTTTTAATATTCAACGTGAATTATAAAAATTGTATTGATTTTTTGCGAAACCTTTGTATAATATTATGCATACATGAATAATTTTCGCAAGGAAATTAGTCAATATTAACAAAAAGGAGGTTTTTTGTATGAAAAAGCTATGGGCAGTTTTGCTGGCTGCGTCTATGACGCTTGGTCTGTGTGCTTGCGCAGGTGTTCCGACGGCTCCCGCAGGTGATGCTCCTGCAGCAGCGGTGGAGGAGACGGCTCCTGCTGATGAAGCGGCTCCGGCTGCGGCTGAAACAACGGGAGACAATCCTGTAGCAGGCAAGAAGGTGGCTTATGTTATGCTTCTTCCTTCGGCTACGATATTCCAGATGTGGAAGGATTCCTGCCAGACACTTTGCGATGCTCTAGGAGTACAGTTTGATTTCTTCTTCTGCGAAGGCGACTTCAATAAGTGGCAGGATACGATCCGTACCTGTGCTTCCGCCGGTTATGACGGATTGCTTGTAAGCCACGGAAATCAGGATGGCTCCTATGTATTCCTTAAAGAGATCACGGAGCAGTATCCGGATATGAAGATCGTTACTTTTGATACACAGTTCTATACAGACGGTGAGTATCAGAAGCTCGACGGCGTTACACAGTTCTTCCAGCAGGACGACAGCCTTGTAACGGTTCTTCTTGACAAGTTCATCGAAGACTTCGGTGAGGGTGTCCGCCTGATCAAGGTTTGGAGAGGACCTAACTACAACAGCCCGTTTGACCGCCGTGAGGTAGGTTGGGAAGCTTATGAAGATGCAGGCAAGATCGTGACGGTTGGCGAGGTTCAGCCTCTTCAGGATACGATGGATTCCGCGAATACGGTATTTGCAGCATATCTTCAGAGTGTAAAGAGAGAAGACGTTGATGCAGTAGTTGCTTACTATGATCTTTACGGACAGGGCGTTTACACGGCTATCACCGAGAACGCTAACTTCAGCGGCGACAATGCGCTTCCTATGGCTTCTGTAGATATCGATCCCGTTGATATCACAAATATGCAGACCAATCCTGAGATCTGGACTGCAGCAGGAACCACAGACTGGACATTAAACGGTGAGATCGGAATGCGTATGCTTCTTCTTGAGATCGCAGGCGAGTATGACAAGATCTATGATCCTGCTTCAGGAAAGACAGGCGTCGACTATGTTGAGATCCCCGGTTCCTGTATCCGTGCGGATGCTCTGAAGGATGATTCGACGGTTGAGAACCTTGGCGAAATCGCAAGCGATACCTATGGCAATCTGGATTATCTGTCAGAGACAGACTGGATGCCTAAGGAC
>JAIKXO010000119.1 GCA_024684065.1 Lachnospiraceae bacterium | reverse complement strand
AGTATCGGGGCTCGTGCCGGGATGACTTCAGCAGGACTTTACAGACACTATGCGGATAAGGAAGCCATGTTTAATGCCATGGTGGAGCCGCTGATCGATAGTATCAAAAGCTGGACGGCAAGACACACGGACAAAAAACACAGCCTCGTGGATGACGGAGTGCCGAATGAGGAATTGTTCGACGAAACCTTTGTTGACATGATCAAGGAAGTGATACTTCCAAGAAGAGACGAGTTCTTACTTCTCATGTCCCGTTCGAATGGAACGAAATATGAGAATTTCATCCACGACTATGTCGAGGGAAATCAAAAAGAGTTTCTGGATGCCATAAAATATCTGAAAGAAAAAGGATATCCGGCTATAGAGATAAGTGAGGAGGAATTGCACATGCTGCTGTCAGCTTATCTTACAGCATGTTTTGAACCGATCATACACGATTATGATGATGCAAAGGTCGAGAAATATTTGAATACAGTCCAGGAGTTTTTCATGCCGGGATGGCTGAAGATCATGGGAGTGAAGTAGAAAGAGCCTTAGGGCTCTTTTTTCTTGCGTAAGTTATCACTTTGCAGTTAGCGATAGCTAACAAGAATAAGCGCTCGATAACTTGCGTTATAAAAAAACAAGGGAGGATGAACAGGTTGGGAAAGGCACAAAAGTACGATCATATGAAGCTGATCAGGGAATACGCCGGAGGACATAGGCATTTGATCACGGTGGGACGGTGTTTTGCCGCGATAAGCGCAGTAATGACACTGATCCCCTACTATGAATTGTGGAAGATAATCAAATGCGCAGTCAACGGGGAAGATACTGACAGGATAAAAGTATATGCATGGTCTGCTGTCGGCATGATCGTTGGAGCATTGCTGGTTTATATACTGGCGCTGTTATGCACGCATATAGCGGCTTTCCGCGTACAGGCAAATATGAGAAATTCACTTATGCGCAGGATAATCACATTGCCTCTGGGCGTATTTGATGAAGACGGTACGGGTAAGATCAGAAGGATCGTAAACGATTCCACAGCGGCTACGGAAACTTATATCGCGCATAATCTCTGTGACAAGACTGTTGCTGCGATCACGCCTATCGGAATTCTTGTTCTGGTGCTTGCATTTAACTGGAAGATCGGCCTGATATGCATGATCCCGGCTGTGATCGGATTCATATGCATGATGTCCATGATGGGTAAAGGCATGCAGGAGAAGATGAAGGAATACCAGGATGCGCTTGAGACCATGAGCAGCGAGGCAACGGAATATGTAAGGGGTGTTCCGGTCGTAAAGACCTTCGGCCAGACGGTTCATTCCTTTAAACGTTTTAAGGCCTGCATAGACGGCTTTGGAAAGTGGACAACGCAGTATACTCTGATGCTCAGATTCCCGATGATGGGGTTTATGACCTGCATCAATGCGGTGTTTGCCTTTATCGTGATCGCGGCTTTCATCGTAACAAAGAACGGTGTGGACAATGCTGCCATTCTGGACATCATGTACTACATAATAGTAACGCCTCTGGTTACCATAGCGCTTACAAAGATCGCTTATTCAGGCGAGGCAGAAATGACTCTTATCGATGCGCTAAAGCGTGCGGATAAGATATTGGAGATAAAACCACTTGAAGAAAGAAACCGGAGCAGTAAACCTTCAGATCACGGGATCGAACTGAAGAACGTAGCTTACCGTTATAAGGACGCGCTCCGCGATGCGGTAAGCGATGTTTCGATATCTATAAAGCCCGGAGAGCACGTAGCGCTCGTAGGACCGTCAGGCTCGGGTAAAACAACGCTGGCGGAACTGATGGTCAGATTCTTTGATGTCACCTCGGGCGAGATTCTGATCGGCGGACTAAATGTCAAGGAGATGCCGCAAAATGAGCTTATGAAGCAGGTTTCTTTTGTGTTCCAGGACAGCAGGCTGATCAAAAAGTCCATCTTTGAAAATGTCCGTATGGCTAAACCGGATGCATCGGAAGCCGAAGTACTTGAGGCACTTAAGAAAGCACAGTGCATGGATATTATCGGAAAGCTGCCTGACGGAATACATACCGTTATAGGTGAAAAAGGAACCTATCTGTCAGGAGGAGAGCAGCAGCGGATCACCATAGCCAGGGCCGTATTAAAGGATGCGCCGATACTGATCCTGGATGAAGCTACAGCTTTTGCGGATCCCGATAATGAGAGTAAGGTGCAGACAGCATTCGAAGAGCTGTCCAGAGGCAAGACTCTTATAATGATCGCTCACAGACTGAGCACCGTAATGAATGCCGACAGAATTTTCGTGATGGAGGACGGCAAGTGCACCGAATCCGGAAACCATGAAGAACTCATGAGCAAGAACAGCTTGTATAAGCGCATGTTTGACGAATATACAAGATCCATCGAGTGGAAGGTAGGTGCTTGAAATGATAGAAAAACTGCAACATAAATACGCACTTTCCAGGCAGGGTGCCATAGATATGGCGAAGGCCTGCGTCAGTGTGACCGTAACCAACATCGTCCTCATGATGTCCGCGGGTATTTTATATACGCTGATAAACGATCTTTTAAATGACCGACTGGGCAAAGACAGGATCTTATTCTATGCAGTGGGTTCAGTTGTAATAATACTGCTTGTCGCTGTCACGAACTATATCCAGTACAATACGACATTCCTTACAACCTACCGTGAGAGCGGAGTGAGACGTACAAAGATTGCGGAGAGGTTGAGAAAGCTCCCTTTATCATACTTTGGGAAAAAGAATATCGCGGATCTTACAACTAATATCATGGGCGACTGCGCCATGATCGAGACCGCTTCGAGTCATTGGATACCCGAACTGATTGGTGCAGTTATCTCGGTAACTTTAGTAGGCATCAGTATGTTTTTCTTCTTCGATTGGAGAATGGTACTCGCCAGCTTCTGGGTGATCCCGGTTGCGTTCACGATCGTTGCCACATGCGCAAGCGCCGAGAAAAGGGCAGTAAGAAAAAATCAGGCCGTAAAGCTTGAAATGGCGGATGGAATACAGGAGTGCCTGGAGTCGATCAGAGACTTAAGAGCTAATAACGCCCAGGATGCATATATGGATGAACTTGAGGGCAAGATCCGAAAAGTCGAGAAATTTGCCCTGTTTACGGAGCTTAAGATGGCCGTTTACGTTAATTCCGCAGCTATTGTCTTAAAGCTCGGTATTGGCACTACAGCAGTTGTTGGAGGCATTCTTTTCGCAAAAGGAGAGATCGATCTTCTTACGTTCTTTATGTTTCTGATGCTTGTGTCCAGACTTTATGCTCCCATGGAGATAAGCTTACAAAACTTCGCTGCTATCATAGCAACGGGCATACAGTGCGAACGTCTGGATGAGGTTCTTTCGCATGAGATCCAGACAGGATCCGAAGAACTTAAGAACAGCGGATATGACATCGTATTTGACCATGTGGGCTTTAAATATGCGGATGATACAGATGTACTGAAGGATGTAAGCTTTACGGCTAAACAGGGACAGGTAACTGCACTCATCGGACCTTCCGGCGGCGGAAAAACGACTATATCACGATTGGCTGCAAGGTTTTGGGATGTTAACAGTGGAAAGATCACTTTGGGAGGTGAGGATATTTCAAAGATCGATCCCGAAACACTGCTTTCAAAGTATTCCATCGTGTTCCAGGATGTTACGCTGTTTAACAATTCAGTTATGGAGAATATCCGTATCGGCAAGAACGGAGCCACCGATGAGGAGGTTATGAATGCCGCAAGGCTTGCAAACTGTGATGAGTTTGTAAATCTTCTTCCGGACAAATACAACACCAATATCGGAGAGAACGGCAGTGAGCTTTCCGGCGGTGAAAGACAGAGAATCTCGATAGCAAGAGCATTCCTTAAGGATGCACCGGTGATCTTACTGGATGAAGCAACTGC
>JAIKXO010000258.1 GCA_024684065.1 Lachnospiraceae bacterium | reverse complement strand
TCATATACCGACACAAAAACTTTTATGGGGATAGTGCCCTCATTTTTAGGGTCAAAACCCTGTTGTCGTTATATGCAACGGTCTAAAATAACGGATCGGAGATATTTATTTTGAAATCATGTCTCCGTGAATAATTCAGGTTTCAGTTTTCTCCGGCGGATTGGAAAACTATTCATAAACGGCTGTTTAAAGATATCTTCCCTCGTGCAGGTGAATACAGGACTTATAACATTACTAAAAGCGAATGGGTTCTTAATGGAGAGACTGTTCTGTACGCTTCGGCTGACAGTATAAGGGATACCTTGGATTATGACTTTGGACAGGAAAAACAATTTTCATATCAGGGCCTTTCGGTCGGTGATGCAGTGAAGCATATAGCGAAGTTTACTTCCGGTATATGGCAGATTCATCCGTTCTGTGAAGGGAACACAAGATCTACGGCAGTGTTCATTATTAAGTATCTGAAGACATTTGGTTTTCAAGTCAATAATGAAATATTCGCTGAGAATTCCTGGTACTTCAGAAACGCACTTGCCAGGGCCAATTATAACGATCTGGGCAAAGGAATCAGTGCCACTACAATATATTTGGAACGGTTTTTCGAAAATCTTCTGATGGGGTATCAGAATGAATTAAAGAATAGATTTATCCATGTGGATTACAAGGAACAAAGTGAAATCCAAAGTGCAATCGGAAGCGTTTCAAAGTGCAATAATTGCACTTTGGAGGAATTGGCGATTCTAAAGGAATTACTTAAGAATCCTTCGATTACGCAGAAAGAATTAGCCGGGATCATTGGTAAATCAGAAAGAACGATAAAGACCAGGACAGTCGAAATGCAGGAAAAAGGATTGATTCGAAGAGAGAACGGTAAGCGCAACGGCAGGTGGGAAGTAATTGCAAATATATAGAATTCAATACGTTTGACGAAGAATCAATGATGAAGGGTAAAGATAATATGGAACTACGAAAAATCAACATACAGGATGCATATGCTCAATGGGAATACACAACTGATTTACCCTTAGATGAGAATGGATTGACAAATCCATATCATGGTGTCTCTTATGATGAGTATTTGGAAAAAGTACTTCCGACCTTGATTTCATATGAACATCCGGTAAATATGCCGGAATGGTTTGTGCCTGAGACATATTATTATCTGTGGGCTGATGGACATCTTGTCGGAGAGTTCAGGATCAGACACCATCTTACGGAAGCACTTCGAACTGGTGCGGGGCATATCGGTTATAGTATTTTGAAAGATGTTCGTGGCAAAGGCTACGGAACAGCTGCAACAGATGGGATTTTTATACTCTAATGTACAGCTTAAGAATGAGATTAGAGAGCATGTACGTGTCGAGGAGGAAAATGACGGTTGATATCAGACGATAATATTGTATTCACTGAACGCAGACCGAACCCTGATTCTGGTCCGGTAAAATATGAATTAAAAGAAAGTGAGGTTCTGGAGTTGTATTATGCAGAATCTCGCCTTGCTGCGCTTATGGAAATGGATATTATCCGTTTGATAGATAGGCATCTTGTTGTAAATCTTAACGAGTTTATTACTCCGAGGGCTCGTCATCTGACAGCAAAAGCGAAAAGGAACTTATCTTCATGCTGCGTAGGAATTCAGTATGTTGATGAGAGACTTACGGTTGAGGTTGAGGCTTGAACGAATTACACGTACACCCGTGGCTCATATTTTGAGAGCTGCGGGTGTTTTTTTTATCCAATATATTGATTTATCGTCCAAAATTAAGTATAATTGGACGAAAAAGAAATGACGCTGGACGAAAGGAGCTTTCATGAGATCGTTTGACTATAGCAGGCTTGTAGAAAAGGCTTGGGATACTGATATACTAAATCTTGTTGCAAAGATTCATGAATGCAAAGGAAGACAGGACTTGTTCATCCGGCAAAAGCCGGTAGAACTCGATCGTTTAGTCGAGATAGCAAAGATACAGAGTACAGAAGCTTCCAACAAAATCGAGGGGATCGTTACGACAAGTACTCGCATGAAACAGTTGTTTGAAGAAAAGACAACGCCCAGGAACCGTGATGAGGATGAGATCATGGGCTACAGGGATGTGCTGAATACAATTCATGAGAGCAATGAATATATTCCAATTCGTCCTTCTTATATATTGCAGCTTCATCGCGATCTTTTAAAGAGGGCAGGCTTTTCTTATGGTGGACATTTTAAGGATGTTCAGAACTATATTAATGAAACAAAGCCTGATGGAACGGTAGCTACCAGATTCACACCTATCCCGCCTTATGACACATCGGAAGCTGTGGAGAATTTATGCAACGCTTATGAGCTGGCTATAGCAAATGAGAAAATAGATTCTTTGATATTGATCCCGACATTTATCTGCGATTTTCTTTGCATCCATCCGTTCAATGATGGCAACGGGAGAATGAGCAGACTGCTGACATTGCTCTTATTGTATAAAAACGGTTATAGCGTTGGAAAATATATCAGTATCGAAAAGCAGATAGAGAAAACAAAGGATCGATACTACGATACGCTTGAGGAATCAGATGCAGGATGGCATGAGGAAGAAAACGATCCGACTCCGTTTATAAGATATATGCTGCAGGCAATTCTGGCCTGCTATACGGAGTTTGAGGAGCGTGTTGGATTAATGTCTGAAAGCGGATCGGGCAGTACAGCATATGATATTGTAAAGAAATATACGGAAGAAAAAATCGGAAAGTTTACTGGTGCTGATGTTGTTGCACATTGCCCGAGTATAGGAAGGTCATCAGCGCTGGCAGCACTAAAAAAACTGACAGAAGAAGGCAAAATAATCCGGCAGGGTTCAGGAAGGAGTACCTTCTATGTCAGGGCTGACAGTAAATGAATTTCGTCCAAACGCAGGTTAATTTGGACGAAATTGATTGCGGCTGGATGAAAAGGATTGCGGAGAAAGGACATAGAAATCTTATAAAGATGAAAAAGGTTGGTATAGTGGCGTGTTCGGATGCCCAAAAAGAAGAATACCGGAAACAGAATGAAGAATTGGTCGTATTCTTAGAATCAATTGGCATCACGCCGGTAATAAGTTCGTGCATATATGAGAAGGACGAAGGGCCATTCTCTGGTTCTCCGAAAGAGAAGGCAGGCGAATTGATGAGAATGTTCACTGATCCGGATATAGACGAGATATATGATATCTCCGGCGGAGATGTGGCCAATCAGATCCTGGATGATCTGGATTATGAGAAGATAGGCAAAAGTAAAGCTGTTTTATGGGGCTATAGTGATCTGACTACTGTCATCAATGCGATTTATGCAATGACGGGAAAAGCAAGCGTATTGTACCAGGTAAAGTATATGACGAGTTTCGGCAATCTGGCACAGCTGCAAAGGGAGAGGTTTCAAAATAGGGATGAACTGTTCTCTCTGGCGTTTAAGTTTGTTCAAAAGAATGCTATGAGCGGTATAGTAGTCGGGGGAAACATACGATGCTTCCTGAAACTGGCTGGTACCCGGTATTTCCCGAATCTTGAAAACAAGATTCTTCTTCTGGAAGCGCTTGGAGGGGAAGTGCCTCAGATGACAACATATCTTGCCTGGTTAAAGCAGCTAGGAGCATTCGAAAAAATCAATGGAATCCTACTTGGAACTTTTACTGCGATGGAACAGAATCAATGTATTCCGGATATTATCACACTGGTAAAGGAATATGTTCATCCGGAAACCCCGATCGCAGTTACGCGGGATATTGGACACGGTGATAATGCAGGAGCGATTGTGATCGGTAAAAAGATAGAAATCGAAGCAGATTGACATGTTCCCGACGACAGGTATATCTGTAGATATGTTTCCACATACGGACGGGATTTTGGATATCTTCCCTCATACGGGTGACATCCATACTGCTGTCTCGGGGCATGTCGAGACGGTCGCGCTTTTGTCCCCGATATCTGTGGCAAAGCATTTTGTGGATGTAAAAAGTTAAAAAAGACATTGCGCCTTTCGGATACGCTAGTTACGCTCCAAGTCGGGGCGAAATTACGTGAAGATGTATGGATTTGATTTTCTCATAGACGTGCATTGTATGCTATTAAAACAAAACTTCCAAATCAAGCGTTACACATAGGATTTGGAAGTTTTTATTGACAGAATAGATGGCTTGAGGTTAAGATTTTATCAGGAAAACATCCAAATAAAGAGAATAGGGTAAGATTTGGAAGGAATGGCGAATGTTGATTGGAAGAGTAGAAGAAAAGAAAAGACTTCAGTCACGGTAGTGTAAATAATTTTGTGTAAACACCTTGGATTGATGATAAAATCCTCGGTTGCAGTGTTAGATGAAGGTTTTGTAAAGGGCAGAATGGTATTATTTGCTATTCTGCCCTTATGTGATTTCTATCACGGATGGGTAACAGAAAAAGTAAGAGGGATTACAGATGGTTAGAGAAGCAAAAGTACGCAGATTTGATATACACAATGTTGAAACGGACGGGAATGTCAGAGTTGTGCGGTTTATTCCGGACAGATAGATGTTTAAAAGAACAGCTGTATGAAAGAAAATCAGGGGGTAAGATATGAAAATTGAAATAGATACTGCTTTTAGAGGAAATGCATATATCATACAAAATGATACAGTCTTACTTGATTACAGTGGAGGGTTTGCTGATCTTGCTAATGAGATACCGAATACGTTCGAAACAAGATTTGCGTCTGCGTCAATGGGGAAGACATTTGTCGCAGTGGGAATCCTTCAGCTGATCGGAACAGAGAAACTGCATTTTGAAGATACGATAGGGGAATTACTGGATTTTGATCTGAAACGCATAGATCCGGATGTAACCGTGAAGGAACTGTTAAATCATACTTCAGGAGTTCCGGATTATTTTGACGAATCCGTTATGGATGATTATGAAGCTTTGTGGACTGATTTTCCCAATTACAGGATCCGAAAAAATAAAGATATGCTTCCGTTGTTCATTGACAAGCCTATGATGTACAGGAAGGGAGAAAAGTTCCAATACAATAATACCGGATATATATTGCTGGCAATGATCATAGAAAAGATCGCCGGCATGGACTTTGATGAATATCTTCAGAAAAATGTGTTTGATAAATGCGGCATGTGTTCTGCCGGTTATTTTGCGTTCGACAGACTGCCTGCGAAATGTGCAAACAGCTATATATATTGTCCTGAAACAGATGATTATCGCACAAATATATATTCTGTAGGAGCGAAGGGGACCGGTGACGGAGGTGCATTCGTAACCGTAGGGGACATCGTGAAGTTTTGGAATGGTTTGATCAGACATGAACTGCTTTCGAAGGAAATGGTATCCGCGATGTTTTCTAAACAAAGCGGGGATGGGAAGGATTCGGAAGAAGGATATTACGGTTTTGGAGTTTGGATCATCGAAAATCCCGAAGGACAGGATTATGTATATATGCAAGGATGCGATGATGGAGTGAGTGCAATCTCCGAATACAATCCCAATAACGGAATGATCACAGTCTTGCTCAGTAATTACGGTGATAATGTGTGGTCGAGAATGAGGAAGATCCGAGAGGAAGTGTATGTCTGCCCCCGAATAAAGGGTAAAGATGGTTAATCAACTACTGAAGCATTTATGACTTCAGAAATATACGGATATGAGATTAAAACTTTGATTTTCGCAGATTGCGGGAAATGAATATCGGCTTTGTCCCTGGCGCGGGAGTCCGGCATTGTAACGGTATTTATAAACCTTAAAGTCCGGTTAACGTTACCAAAGAAAAAGAAATGTACGATGTAAAAAAATGCTTGACATTTACATGATGAAAAAGTGAGTGTTTAACTGGATAACGAACAGTTACCACGCCTGCGGGTATTGGGAGAGATCCGGATGTTTCCGCAGGCTTTTCTTATTGGGGAATAACAAATTGTATCTTGACACGGTGTCAGAACAGAGATATAATGTGTTTTGACACGAAGTCAGAATACAAACAAGCACTCAATGAAATGGAGGCAATATCATGCCGAAGGGATCACCGGAACTAACAGCTGCAAGGAAGGAAGAGATCATAAATGCCTGCGAGCAGCTTTATCAGACAATGAGCTTTAAGGATATCACGCTGAAAGAGATCGGAGCAGTTACGTCCTTTACCAGAACATCCATCTACAACTATTTCCAGACGAAGGAAGAGATATTTCTTGCTCTTTATGAACGTGAATATGACAGATGGAACGAGGAACTTGAGATCATCAGAAAAAATAACGAAAATTTGAGCAGAAGCGAACTGGCGGGGAAAATCGCTTCCTCGATTGCCAGCAGACAGCAGCTGCTAAAGCTTCTCTCCATGAATAATTATGATATGGAGGCAAACAGCAGACCTGAACTGCTTGCATCGTTCAAGAGAGCATATGGGGAATCAATGAAAAATATATGCAGGCTCCTTGAAAAGTTCTGCCCTGAAATGACAGTCGATGAAATCCATAACTTCATATATATTTTTTTCCCGTTCATGTTCGGGATCTATCCCTATACTGCGGTGACAGACAAGCAGAAGGAAGCAATGAAACAGGCAGATATAGATTTTGCTTATCAGTCAATACAGGAGATTACCTATGCATGCCTTATCAGGCTGCTGGGAAAAAATACATTGTAAAGGAGCGTACCCATATGAAATACACGAAACTTGGAAATTCAGACCTTACAGTATCCCGTATCTGCATGGGATGCATGGGGTTTGGAGACCCGGCCAGAGGACAGCACAGCTGGACAATCGACGAAGAGCATTCCAGAGAGATAATAAAGAGAGGATTGGATCTGGGCGTCAATTTCTATGACACGGCCATTGCCTATCAGAGCGGCACCAGTGAGCAATATGCAGGGCGTGCACTTAAGAGTTTTGCCAGGCGTGAAGATGTGGTTGTTGCCACAAAATTCCTTCCGAGGACACAGGATGAAATAGATAAAGGGATCACCGGTCAGCAGCATATCGAAAATATGATCAACACAAGCCTTCAGAATCTCGGCATGGATTATGTGGATTTATACATCTATCATATGTGGGACTGGAAAACCCCGCTCGAAGATATCATGGACGGGCTGAACCGTATCGTAAAAGCCGGAAAAGCAAGATATATCGGAATATCCAACTGCTTTGCCTGGCAGATTGCCAAGGCAAACGCTCTGGCGGAGAAGGAAGGGTATGCAAAGTTCGTATCCATTCAGGGGCATTACAATCTGATCTTCCGCGAGGAAGAGAGGGAGATGGTGCCTTATTGCGAGGAAGAAAATATTGCCATTACTCCTTATAGCGCCCTTGCTTCCGGCAGGCTTTCCAGGAAACCTGGCGAAAATGATACGAAACGTGCGGTAGAAGACAGCTATGCAAAGTTTAAATATGATTCCACGGCAGAGCAGGACAGCATAATAATCAGCCGTGTAGCGGAGCTTGCAGAAAAACATGGTGTAACCATGACAGAAGTCTCCCTTGCATGGCTGCTTACGAAGGTAACGTCACCGGTGGTCGGCGCCACAAAGCTTCATCACATTGAAGGGGCAGCGAAGGCGGTGGGTCTGGAACTGACAGATGAAGAGCTTCTGTATCTTGAAGAGCCGTATGTCCCTCATCCTCTTGCAGGTGTAATGGCACAGAATAAAAGAAGTGACGCAGAGAAGAAGCACGTCTGGTCTGTAGGAGACCAGTTGATCGGAGGGACAGACAAATGAGTGAGAAAACAGTTCAGACGGCAGGGAGAAACCAGCCTGGTTTTTCCCAGGAGACGATTGCAGAAAAGACAGGTATTTCACGACTGGCTTTTCAGATGATACAGGGCCTGATTTATGGCGCAAGTTCTTTTATAATTTTTGTTAAGGTTGAATCATAAGTTGTGTTCACGTATAATTAACAAGGATTATACTTTATATGATCAGAAAGGAGCATGATTATATGACCGTCATAGTTGTTATTGCTCGGTAAGATACCTGAAGAATTGTTTGAAAACTTTATGAATAACGATATGGAAACTGCCATGAAGTATGGCGATGATATAGACTTTTTAAATAGAAACAATGCTGAATTAAAATGAATTTCGGCCGGGCCCCGTGTCCGGCCATTTTCATAGGGAGAATAAAACGGGAGAACAATATTTTTATCATGTAATATCCGATATTCTAAAGAAGGCCGGTGAACATATCATTTTGGATGACAGGCACAAAGCATTATGTATTTAAAAAATCACCTCATCAAAGGAATGTGAGGTGATTTTTTTATGGTTTGCATGTTTACTCCCAATGATCGTACCGGGAAGAGTATATATTGACAAAAGAAACAAACAATGATATATTGCAAGCGATATATAACAAATGCTATATAACGAGAAAAAATAATGAAACAGTGTTTATTGCTGGTGCATCAACCGGGCCTCGATATGAATATGTTAAGATTTTATGGAGGACGGTTGGAATGTAGTGGCAGCAACGCGAAAACCGCAAAATGCACCAGATGCTTAAAAACAGGGCAATGTGTTGATCAAACAGATTATTAACAAAATGGTCAGGAAGCTGATCAGGAAAACGTTGCTTAGACAGGAGGAACCATTATGCCGCCTAAGATTACAACAAGCAAAGAAATGATTGTTGAGGCCGGATACAGTATTGCTGATGAAGATGGAATAGGTCAGGTAAACTGCAGGGCAATTGCAAAGAAACTCAGATGTTCTACACAGCCCGTGTTCAGCCGATTTCCGAATATGGATGAACTCAAAGAGGAAGTATTTAACTATGCCTGCGATAAACTGGAGCAAAGTATTGCTGACAAGCTAAAAAACAGTGAGGGTTGCTCACCGGTAGAGATATCGGTAACAGTCCTGGCAGATCTGGCAAGAGATCATAAGAATCTGTACAGACTTATTTATCTTTCGGATTTCCGAAATGAAAAATCATTCCTGGAAGAGAGAGAAAAGTATCAGACGAACAGGCTTATTATAAAAGAGTTGATCGATAAATATAAGATCGACCCACAGAGAGCTGAAGGTATATTTGAGAGAGTCAGTCTGCTGGTACATGGAATCTGTACAGTGATAGCAACTACTACGATGGACTATTCCAATGAACAGGTGATCAGAATTGTTAATGATGCACTGATGGATGCCCGGAAGGTCAATGGGGACGGTTCTCGTTGATTTATTGGAATTCTGATGGATAGACAGGTGCAAAAAGACCCCGGACAAAACCGGATTTCTGCGACAGCACATATATAGTTTCAAGATACATTTCTTCGGACTCAGACAGAGTCTCCCATTATTATCTCTATTAGCACTAGCTTACTCCAAAAACAAAGATATACAACGGGGATAAGAAAAAACCGCTTGACATATTAGCGTAAGCTAATTATACTTGTACATGGTTAGGGTCGGCTAACCTTTATTTTTTACCCAATGATTAGCAGGCGCTAATCAAAGAATGGTTTATGGGAGGGTATGTATGATACCGTTGGTATATGCGGAAACAGGTAAACCTCAGATCATAAGAAAGATCGGAGGAAGTCCGGAGGTTAGGAAACATCTCGAGAATCTCGGATTTGTAGTCGGAGGAGAGGCCAGCGTTGTAAGCACACTCGGAGAAAACCTTATAGTGAAGGTCAAGGAAAGCAGGGTGGCATTAAGTGATGAACTTGCAAAAAAAATAATGATATAGGTTCAACAGGAAGAGGAGGATGAAAGGTGAAAACACTACGGGATGTGAAGATCGGAGAAACAGTAACTGTTGTAAAACTTCACGGCGAAGGAGCGGTTAAACGCAGGATCATGGACATGGGGATAACAAAGAATACCTCTGTTTATGTGAGGAAGGTTGCACCGTTGGGCGATCCGATCGAGGTGACGGTCAGAAACTACGAGTTGTCGCTTCGTAAAGCGGATGCAGAGATGATCGAGGTTGAGGAGGCATAAAGATGAGTATAACAATTGCGTTAGCGGGAAACCCAAACAGCGGAAAGACAACACTGTTCAATGCACTTACCGGCTCCAACCAGTTTGTGGGTAACTGGCCGGGTGTTACGGTTGAAAAGAAGGAAGGAAATCTGAAGAAGCACAATGATGTTACGATCACCGATCTGCCGGGTATTTATTCCCTTTCCCCATATACCCTTGAAGAAGTGGTTGCCAGGAATTATCTGATAAATGAGCGCCCTGACGCCATCTTAAACATAATAGACGGAACGAACCTGGAGAGAAACCTGTATCTTACGACACAGCTTACGGAACTCGGTATCCCGGTCGTTGTTGCGGTCAACATGATGGATATCGTAAAGAAGAATGGCGACCAGATCAACATCGGGGAGTTGTCACGTCATCTCGGATGTAAGGTCGTTGATATTTCCGCATTGAAGGGTGACGGGACTATGGAAGCAGCCGAAGAAGCGATCAAGGCTGCAAAGAACGGAAAGACTGTTCCGCAGCATACATTCTCAGGCCCTGTTGAGCATGCGATCGCACATATCGAAGAAGCGGTCGTTCATGATATGCCGGAGGAGCGGCAGAGATGGTATGCGATCAAGATATTTGAGCGAGATGATAAAGTCCTTGATCAGATGAAGATACCGGCTGACAAAATGGCGCATATCGAAAATGACATAGTGGCGGCGGAAAAAGAACTTGACGATGACTCGGAAAGCATCATCACCAATGAACGTTATGTTTATATCGCCGAAGTCATAAAATCCAGCTATAAAAAGATGAATGCGGGAGCCCTCAGCACTTCCGACAAAATAGATAAGGTCGTTACAAACAGATGGCTCGGCCTACCGATCTTTGCGGCAGTTATGTTTCTTGTATACTGGATCGCCATGGTCGCGGTCGGCGCGCCCGCAACAGACTGGGCAAACGACGGTCTGTTCGGCGACGGGTTCCATCTGTTCGGAATGGACGGAGGATACGGTGAGGTTTCGGAAAGCTATGCCGAGGCATCCGCGATCGTGGACGGATATGATGCTTATGTTGAAGAAAATGGAAGCGCTCCTGCAGGTGAATTCGCATACGAGGTTGAAGATGAGGAAACGCTAGAGATCAGCGAGGAAACCGCAAGCATCGAAGATTATGATGAAGCTGTAAAGACACTCGCAGAGATCGGCGATGAACCGGATCCTGCTGATTACGGAACATGGATACCAGGTATACCGGCAATGGTTGAGTCGGGGCTTGATGCAGCAGGCACGGCTGACTGGCTGAAAGGTTTGATCCTTGATGGTATTGTAGCCGGTGTTGGAGCAGTACTCGGATTCGTTCCGCAGATGCTCGTCCTCTTCCTTATGCTCGCATTCCTTGAGGCGTGTGGTTATATGGCGCGTATAGCGTTCGTTCTTGACAGGGTGTTCAGAAAGTTCGGTCTTTCCGGTAAATCATTTATTCCCATGCTCATCGGAGTGGGCTGCGGAGTTCCCGGCGTCATGGCATCAAGAACCATTGAAAATGAGCGTGACAGACGTATGACGATAATGACGACAACATTTATCCCCTGCGGTGCAAAAGTACCTTTTATCGCAATGATCGCAGGTGCGATATTCGGAGGGTCCGCGTGGGTATCGACATCGGCTTACTTCATCGGTATGGCGGCTATTGTCATCTCCGGTATTATGCTTAAGAAGACGAAGATGTTTGCGGGAGATCCTGCACCGTTTGTTATGGAGCTTCCGGCATATCATATGCCGACACCCGGCAATGTACTCAGATCCATGTGGGAGAGAGGCTGGTCGTTTATCAAGAAGGCAGGTACTATCATCCTGCTTTCAACCATAGTTGTATGGTTCACATCGTTCTTCGGATTCACTGCAGAGGGATTCCGTATGCTTGCGGAGGACGAGCTTGAAATGTCGATCCTTGCAAAGATCGGTAACTGCATCGCATGGATATTCGCTCCTCTCGGATGGGGCAACTGGCAGGCGGCCGTTGCATCGATCACGGGACTTGTGGCCAAAGAGAATATCGTCGGAACAATGGGTATCCTTTACGGAGGCGGAGAACTCACGGCATGGCAGGCACTTGCTCAGGCCTTTACAGGTATCACAGGGTTCTCGTTTCTGGTATTCAATCTGCTCTGCGCACCTTGTTTTGCAGCGATCGGCGCTATAAAGCGAGAGATGAACAATCCTAAGTGGACATGGTTTGCAATAGGATATCAGTGCGGTTTTGCTTACGTGATAGCATTCATGATAACTCAGTTCGGATGGGCATTAACGGGTAATACTAACATTTTGGGATTGATACTTGCGATCGCTGCTCTTGCCGGAATGGTATATATGCTGTTTTTCAAGAAGTACAGGGAAGCAGATAAGCTCGAGATAGCAAGTGCGACAAGGTAGGAAAGGACATTCAGATGATTATCTGGTTAACAGAAAACCTGGGAACAATACTTATATCCATAGTTCTCATCGCTCTTGTCACAGCGATAATACGAAGCATGATAAGAGATAAGAAGATGGGAAAGCGGGCCTGCGGAGGTAACTGCGCATCATGCATGCGTGCACCAATTTGCGAAGCAAATTGTGTGCTTAGGCACAAACTATAGTTTGTGTCGATTCGGTCAGCTTGTCTGACCGAATCATTTACTCATATCTGCACCTTACAGGCAGACCAGTGAAAGGTAAACGGAAGGAAAAAACATGGCAAATGTCATAATCATATCAGTGCTGATAGTGCTTATTTGCTTGGGCGCAAGGCGCATTTGGCGTACCGTCAGATACGGAGGTTCGTGTTGCTCTTCCGGAAGCGCACCGGATAAAAAGATCCGGGTTAAGGACCGAAATAAAGCAAACTATCCTTTTACATACAAACTGAGGATCGAAGGGATGGTGTGCAGCGGATGTGTGAGGAAGGTTGAAAATGCCCTGAATTCCGAAGGAGAATTGTGGGCGAAGGCCGACCTTGGCAGCAAAGAGGTGAAAGTGCTTTCCAAAAGAGTTATGAGCACGGATGATTTTTTGCAGTTACTTAAGGGGACGTCTTATACATTGGTTGATGTTAAATGATATATTTTTGTGCACGGATTAGCGACGGCTAACCCGAAACTATTGCGGAACATATCAGGAGGAAAACAGATGAGTCTCAGTGAAGTAAAGGAAAACAGAGAGGCGCTTGTTAGCGGGATCCATGGCGACACGCGGTTTATAAGCCGTATCACGTCGATCGGTCTTACACCCGGATGTAAGGTGAAGGTCATAAAGAACGATAAAAACAGGCCGGTTCTTGTATATTCGAGGGATACGATGATCGCACTTAACAGAAATGAATGTAAAGGCATCATGGTCGAGGAGGTGACGGCATGAGCGCATCGGCAACTATCGCTCTTCTCGGACAACCCAACTCCGGAAAATCCACACTTTTTAATGCTCTGACCGGACTTCGTCAGCATGTGGGAAACTGGCCCGGCAAAACGGTTGAGAAAAAGGAGGGAAGCTTCTCATATGGCGGAAAGGAATACATGGTTGCAGACCTTCCGGGATCTTACAGTTTGTCAGCTAATTCGGACGAGGAAGTGATCACGAGGGATTTTATAGCGTCAGGCAAAGCGGATGTAGTATGTATCCTTGCAGACAGTTCTCAGCTGCAGAGAAGCCTTTTCATGCTGGCTGATTATGCAGGTATCGATGTTCCGTGTTTTCTTCTGCTCAACATGGCAGATGTTGCAAGCGATCAGGGTAAGAGGATTGATGCGTCAGCGATAGAGGAAAAACTTGGGATCCCGGTCGTGCCTTTTTCCGCAACGGATATAAAATCATATGACACATTCTATAAAACGCTGGAAAAAGCCCTTTCGAAAAACGCGAAGATAAATATAGATGATCTTGCGAAACAGTATGAGAGTGTAAAAGGATATCAGGATATATGCGAGCTGATACCGGAAAATGCCATTGAGGGTTATTCGCCCATGTGGCTTGCGGTGAAGGTGCTTGAGAATGATGAGGTCGTTCTTGCGAAACTTAGGAATTCTCTTGGCGCTGAGGCGTTTGGCAGGATTGAAGAAGCAAGAAAGAACACGAACGGGGCAGTAGCTACCGGGGGGTGCAAATTCAAATGGATAGATGAGCTGCTCGGCGGAGCAATAGAGACAAAAGAAAAGAAGGTGTCCCTTAGCAGACCTGACAGGATATATACGAGTAAAACATGGGGCAAGGCGGCGGTAATACTGACCGTTTTACTCGGACTCATAGCATCGTTCATTCCGGCTTTGCCGTTAATGGGTGTCGGTGAGGCTATACTTGCGCTTAAGGCTCCCGTGATGAACGCTCTGGCTTCGGTCGGCTGCCCGGAGCTTATTATTCTTATCGCAGGTGATGTCATAATCCAATCGTTTTCATATATCTTCAAAATGCTCGGGTTTGTATTCGGAGTAACACTTGTATTTGGTCTTCTTGAAGAAGTCGGTGTAATGGCACGCGTATCCTATGTATTTGATAATACGATGGGCAAGCTCGGACTTCAGGGCAAGTCGGTAATGCCGTTCCTTGTCAGCTTCGGATGCACGATGGGTGGCGCAGCCGGTGCGAGAGTAATTGATAACTGGGGACAGAAGGTTCTTACGATCGCACTCGCATGGGCGGTTCCGTGTGGAGCTGCATGGGCAACGATCCCGATGCTTTCGGCGATATTCTTTGGTCCGGGAGCCGTTGGCGTCATAGTATCGATACTCCTTACGATGCTCGTTCATATGTGGATCACTGCAAAGGTGTTTGGCGGGAAACTTGTTAAGAAAGAAGACAGATATGGCATGATAATGGAACTCCCCCCATATCATAAACCAAAGTGGGGTGCGCTTTTCAGATATGTTCTCGGGAGAACAAAAGAGACATTTGTGAGGGTCACCAAAGTGATACTTCTTGTATGCGGGATCTTCTGGCTCCTGTCATATTCTCCTTCCGGTAATGGAGGAGTGCTTTATCGGATTGGTATCGCCATTGAACCTGTGACTAAATTCTTCGGACTCCCCTGGCAGTTATTCCTTTCGTACATAGCATCGGCAGTAGGTAAGGAAGGAGCTGTTGGCGTAATAAGTGCCCTATACGGCGGCGGATCGTACGGAACGGCATTTACTCAGGCAATGGCAGGTGGTGCAGACACCTCAAATCTTAACAGTCTTCTGCTGGCGAATGTCACAAAACCGGAGGCACTTGCGTTCATATTTGCCATGACATTTAATATGCCTTGCGTGGTCGCGCTTGCAGCGACATTCCAGGAAACGCATTCTGCGAAATGGACCGCAAGGATCGTTATCTACTACACAGTGGTTTCACTTGTACTTGCGTTCCTGGCTTACCATATAGGAATGCTCATCTGGTAACAGTTATGGAAGAACTTCTTGAATTGTTAAAGGACGGACACGCAAGGACACTCGAACTTCTTGCTTCCGAACTGAAAACAGATACAGACGATATAAAGAGAAAACTTGAATATCTTGAAAACATAGGTGCCATCAGGAAAATCTCCTTCCTTAGCTGTGGCGCGGATAAATGCCCGGAGTGCGCGATGCACTCCGGTACCGCGCCGTGTAAGGGCTGTATGCCTGACGGCGGCTTTAAGAATATGGGAGAGATGTGGGAAGTAGTACAGTAAATGAACAAATCAGCGGAAGATTATATCAAAACCATATATCTTCTGACAGAAAGGCTCGGACGTGTTCGTTCCGTTGACATTGCAAGGGAAATGTCGTTTTCAAAAGCCAGCGTTTCGGTTGCTATGTCAAATCTTCGCAAGGAGAACATTATCAGGATGAAGAAGAACGGAGAGATCGAGCTTACCCCGGAAGGAATAAAAGAAGCCAGGGAAATCTGCGAGAAGCATTCCACGCTCAGTGATTTTTTAAAGACTGTGGCAAATGTGGATGAGAAGACCGCGAAAGAAGACGCACACTTGATAGGGCATTATCTGAGTCCTTCGACGTATGCGGGGATAAAAAGGTATATACAATCATTACAAACGAAAGGAGTGATCAGAAGTGAGTTGGAGTAAACTGGGTATTTTTGCGGGAGGCATATTGTTTGGGACAGCAGGAATAAAGATACTGTCAGGCAAAGATGCAAAAAAGGTTTACACGCATTGCACTGCAGCGGTATTAAGAGCCAGGGATGTTGTGGTGGACCAGGCAACCGTTCTTCAGGAGAACTGTACTGATATTTATGAAGGCGCTAAACATATCAATGAAGAAAGAGCTGTAAAAGCTCAGGAGGAAGAGATCTGAGATGAAAGCGTTTATCAAACATGACATTCCGGGGAGGATCCGCGTCCATTTTGACAGGCCGCGATTTTCCTTCAGGGAAGCTGATACGCTTCAGTATTATCTCCAGGGTTTTGAATGCGTTGAAAAGGCTGTAGTATATGAAAGAACGGCTGATGCCGTGATCAGGTACAGATGCTGCCGGGATGAGATAGTCAGGATCATAAGAGAGTATGATCCGGAAAAGACAGCAGTTCCCGAGAACTATTATGAGAGTTCTTCAAGAAAGCTGAATGCACAGTATTACGGGAATATTGTATCTTCCGTGGTATGGCACTACACAAAGAAGTTGTTTCTGCCTCTGCCGATAAGAAATGTTTTGACGTGTTTAAAGTCAGTGCGTTATGTTTGGCGGGGACTTAAGACGATCCCGGAGAAAAGGCTGAAGGTCGAGCTGCTTGATGCGGTAGCGATCGTAGCTTCAATACTTGTCGGGGATCGCCCGACAGCTTCATCCGTTATGTTCCTTCTTGATGTTGGAGATACACTGGAGGAATGGACACATAAGAAATGCACAACCGACCTTGCAAGGCAGATGTCCCTGAACATCAGCCGGGTATGGAAGGTAGAGAACGGGCAGGAGATACAGACGGATGCAGACCTGATCGAGACGGGAGATATTGTTGTTGTGCGTATGGGCAACATCATCCCGTTTGACGGAGTGGTTAAAAGCGGTGATGCTCTTATAAATCAGGCGTCTATGACAGGAGAAGCCATTCCGGTAAAGAAAGAAGAAGGCGCAAGCGTGTTTGCCGGGACTGTCGTGGAAGAAGGCGAGATATCGGTGAGGGTGACAGCAGTTGGAGGCAGCGGAAGATATGACAAGATTGTCCGTATGATCGAGGAATCGGAGAAACTGAAATCAGGGCTCGAGAGCAAGGCGGAGGGTCTCGCGGATAAGCTGGTTCCGTATACATTTGCTGGCGCCGCATTGACATTTTTTTTAAGCAGGAATGTCATGAAGACGGTATCCGTTCTTATGGTTGATTATTCCTGCGCATTGAAACTGGCTATGCCTATCTCAGTATTGTCGGCCATCAGGGAGGCCGGCGAGGAAAGAGTAACAGTCAAGGGAGGCAGATTCCTTGAAGCGGTTTCCGAAGCGGATGTGATTGTGTTTGACAAGACGGGAACCCTTACGAAGGCACAGCCTACCGTAAAAGATATAATCTCGTTTAGCGGTGAAAGTAAGGAAGAGCTCCTGAGGGAAGCGGCTTGTCTTGAAGAGCATTTTCCGCATTCGATCGCCAATGCCGTTGTAAAAGCGGCGGAAGATGCAGGGATCACCCATGAGGAACTTCACGCGAAAGTTGAATATGTAGTTGCGCACGGGATATCATCGAATATAAACGGAAGCCGCACACTGATAGGAAGTTTCCACTTTGTTTTCGAGGATGAAAAAGTGATAATACCTGAAGGCAAAAAGGAGATGTTTGACGAATTGCCGGATGATTATTCCCATCTGTACTACGCAAAGGACGGAAAGCTTGCTGCAGTGATATTGATAGAGGATCCGATACGGGAAGATGCAAAAGCAGCAGTCAGCGCTTTGAGAGGGCAGGGAGTATCGCATATTGTGATGATGACCGGAGACAGCGAACGCACGGCAAAGAAAATAGCGGAGCTTGTCGGTGTGGATGAATATCATGCCGAGGTCCTTCCGGAAGATAAGGCCGGTTTTGTCGAGGATATGAAGAGAGCCGGGCATAAAGTTATAATGATCGGCGACGGGATCAATGATTCCCCGGCTCTTTCGGCATCAGATGCGGGAATAGCCATAAGTGACGGGGCTGAGATTGCAAGGCAGATCGCCGATATCACAGTTGCGTCGGAAGATCTGTACAGTATAGTAATGCTCAGGGATTTAAGTAATGCGCTGATGGACAGGATACGGTTTAATTACAGAACAATAGTAGGGTTTAACAGCACTCTTATCATCCTGGGACTTTTCGGAGTACTGTCGCCCTCACTGTCGGCACTGCTTCACAACACATCAACTATCGTACTGGGACTGAAAAGTATGACAAAACTGCTCGGGCAGAAAGTCAGATAAAGAGGTTTGTCATGACGGATAAAGAATACAAGGAAATGTCGCTTAAAGAGTTCTCCAAGGCAGCAACGGTCTATGAGACAGATCAGGCCGGAGTGTATAAGATGTGCAAGAAGGATTATCCGGATGTGCTGGCGGAGCTGGAGAAAGAAGATTTTAACGATCTTCTTGACTGCGGATGCGGGACCGCACCGATGCTTTCGCTTTTAAAGGAGAAATACCCCGACAGGCATTATACGGGCATAGATCTTACGCCGAAGATGATCGAGGTGGCAAAGGCCAAGAAGATGCAGGGCGTGGAACTTGTTGTCGGAGACTGTGAGAATCTGCCTTTTGCCGCGGAGTCCTTTGATGTTGTGATCTGCTGCCAGAGCTTCCATCATTACCCGAATGTTCAGGATTTCTTTAATAGTGCATACAGAGTATTAAGGCCGGGCGGACGGCTTATTCTCAGGGATATAACGTCAAACTGTCCGCCTGTCCGCTGGTTCATGAATAATGTGGAGATGCGTATTATTAATCTCACAGGGCACGGCGATGTTCATGTGTATGGCAAAGATGAGGTTATGGAGCTTTGCGACAGAGCCGGGCTTAAGATGGAACTGTTTGAAGAACGTGGATTGTTCCGCCTTCACTGCGTAGCAAGAAAACAAGCCTGAAGTGAAGTGGAGCCCCCGACTCTGAAGAGGGTATGTCAGATATTTCAGGGGCAAAAACCCTTTTCAATAGAGGAGGATTTTACAATGAAACCGGATTATAAAAACTGGGTACCTAAAGGGATGATCTATGGATTATCGGCCGGAACAGCGATACTCGTGGTTGGATCCGCATTCAGTTTTGCTGCGCTTAAGAGTGTCTCAACACCGGTAAGGATATGCATAGGTACTGTTCTCGCGCTTGGGGCATTAGCGTGCGGTAAATCTGCCGAGTGGTCTATCGTGGCGTACAGAAAATTCTCATACAACGGAAAAAGACAGCTGTCGAAACAGATCATTGAAGGAACGGCCGGATACGTCAGGATCCCTGAAGGAGGAAAAGGGCTGGATGTAGGATGCGGAAGCGGAGCGCTTACGATAGCATGCGCGAAAAGAAATCCTCAAGCCAATCTTACAGGGATAGACCGCTGGGGAAAGGAATATGCTTCCTTCAGCAAAAAACTCTGTGAGAGTAATGCATTGGCTGAGGGAGTTTCAAATACGGAGTTCAGGCGGGGCGACGCGACAAAGCTGGATTTTCCCGATGGTTTTTTTGACGCGGTAACGAGTAATTATGTTTATCATAATATACCGGTTGATAAACAGGGGCTTCTTCGTGAAACTTTCAGAGTCCTTAAAAAAGGTGGAACATTTGCCATTCATGACATCATGTCCAAGGGAAGATATGGAGATATGGAGAAGTTTGTAAAAGAACTTCTTGATGCCGGTTATGAGGACGTAAAACTTATTCCTACAGACGATGGATTATTCATGACCAAACGGGAAGCGACAAAGTTGATGCTCAAAGGCTCCTGCCTGCTTGTCGGAACGAAATGATATGTTTTGTGTTGTGTTGTGTTCAGGATGATGGAGAATACAGTAAATGAAGTTTGATGAAATCGGAAAAACGGATCGAAAGACCTTGAAAATTTGATTTGCAGCATAAGCAGTGGCTGTTTGAGAAGCAAAATACGCGCTTCCGGTGCTTGAGGCGATAGATGATTTTATGAATATGCCGGTATAGAAAGAGAGGTAAAAAGATGGGATTGATCAGGAAGTTTATGAATCAGACAAGGAAACCGGAAGGCAAACTGGGAGAGATGATGATCAAAGGGATGAATTCCGGCCATGCGAAGATGGCTGAATGGGGAATGGCGCATTTGTTCGCTGCGGCCCCGAAAACGGTTGTGGATCTGGGATGCGGAGGTGGCAGGAGTATCGGAGCCCTCCTTCAAAAGTATCCCGGCGCAAAAGGAACAGCGGTGGATCATTCGGAGCTGTCTGTTGAAAAAGCAAAAGAATTCAATTCGGAATATATAAAAAAGGGTCGTCTGGAAGTAAAGCGGGGAGATGTATCTGCGCTTGATCTTCCAGATGACACATACGATATCGCAACAGCGTTTGAAACGATATATTTTTGGCCGGGACTTGAAAAGTGCTTTAGTGAAGTCTGCAGGATACTGAAAACCGGAGGAAGTTTTCTTATCGTAAATGAATGCGACGGGGAAGATAAAAGCGGGCAAAAATATGAAAAGATCGTTGACGGGATGAAGTGTTATACGACGCAGCAGATTTCGGAGGCGCTGAAGGAAGCAGGGTTTACTAAAGTTGTTACTGACCGTTATCAGGGAAAGCCATGGATCCTTGTGATCGGTGTAAAATAAAAGTATGGGGAGCCCACGACTCTGAAGAGGGTATGTCAGATATTTCAGGGGCAAAAACCCCTTTCAATAGAGGAGGATATGAAAGCAGAAGTAGATTGTCAGTTGCCAGATACAATTGAAGATAGCAGCCCTGATGACGATGATGGCCCGGATGACTGACCATTTTTTTACTTGACGGGCTAATTTACGTTAACTATAATGTGGCTAATAAATATTAGCAAAATAAAGGGAATAATGTCTGCCAAAGAGATCATACCGGAAATCTGAAGATATGTTTCCTTATACGGGTGACATCCATACTGCTGTCCCGGAACATGTGTATGTACAGAAAGGATCAGGATTATGAAGAGAAAACTATTGCCAGCATGATGTTTGCGCTTCCGATGCTGACAGATGTGTTTAAAAACGGAGTGATAAAAAGAACATAACAGCTTTTGTGATCGCCTGTATATTTGTAACAGTCTATGGCTGCAACCGCATTCATATGACCAATCATTTTTTGACTGACGTATGCTTTGGAACACTTATCACGTATCTGATCTACAGTGTGATAAGTTCAGCATTTATAAAGGCTTTGAAATCGTGACTGCGTAAAAAGAAAAGGCACGTCAGAAGCCGATTCGGATGATATGGATACATAGATGGGAAAGCATAAAAAAGGATAGTCAAAGGATGGGGAATACAGATCAGATAAAGGTATTGATGATAGACGATGATGAACTTATAGCCAGGTCCACTTCGGAGTATTTTAATATCGTGGGCGTCAGGACTGCCTATGTCACAAGCTATGACGCGGCTGTGGAGTTTCTGGAAAAGCAGGAGGTCTCATTGCTGCTCCTTGACATCAATCTCGGTGACAGGTCCGGTTTTGATCTGTGCAGAAAAATACGCGAAAACTATGATATGCCCATATTTTTCATCAGCGCACGGACCAGCGATGATGATATCCTCATAGCCCTGAACATCGGTGGTGATGATTATATCAAAAAGCCATATACGCTGAATGTTCTTCTTGCAAAAGTAAAGGCGGTACTGGACCGGTACGAAAAAGCCAGGGAAGCAATACGTAAAACTGCAGAGAGTAAAAGCGGTGGATCCAAAGCGGATAAGGCAGACGCTAAGCTTCTTATCCGGGAGGGCCTGTATCTTGATACAGCCACCCATAAACTCATAAAATACGGAGATGCGGAAGAACTCCGGGCCATGGAGTACAAACTTTTGCTGTATCTTCTGGAAAATACAGGCAGGGTCATCACCAGGAATGAACTGTTCGAGAATGTCTGGGAGGATGAGAATACCTGCGATGGAACCATTACGGTACATATAAGACATATTCGTGAAAAGATAGAGGCTGATCCGAAAGATCCTAAGATCATTAAGACGGTCTATGGAGTGGGATATATGGCAGAAGAGGATGACGGATGAGAAACTATGGGAAAACTGTGGGGATCACCCTGCTCATAGCTGTATTTGCTGTCCTGATCTTTGTCATTATCACGAATGCTGCCTGTAACGATATCGCGGATGTTTCCGGGGAAAACATCATTTTGCTGAATCATATCGTAAAAACAGCGGAGGAACATAAAGATGATCTTGCTGTTCTTGATGATATTGATGCTGATTTTGTTATTGTGGGTACGGAAGATCGTCTGCTGTATACGCATGTGGCAGATGGAACAGACCCGGAGGATCTGTCTGTAAGTCAGGCGATCGGGAAGCGTTATCCCTACAGCTATCTGTCTGACGGCGGAAAAGTGTGGGGAGCTGTGATACTCCTTGATGACCCGACTGACGGGATCAGGAGAATGGTCAGTTATGTGACGCTTGCTGTCATTATACTCGTTCTGCTTATCGGTGCCGGAATGATTCTGTACGGCTTGTATATCCGCAAAAGTATTCTGATCCCTTTCAGAAATATGAAAGACTTTGCGGGAAAGGTAGCACAGGGCAGACTGGATGAGCCTCTTGAGATGGACAGGGACAACATGTTCGGTGTCTTTTCGGAAAGCTTTGATATCATGCGGGAGGAGCTGGCAGATGCAAAGGAGAGAGAACTCGGGCTGCAGAAAAAAGAACGTGAGCTGGTAGCATCCTTAAGCCATGACCTTAAGACACCGGTGACCGGGATAAAGCTTACCGCGGAGCTTATGCAGATGAGACTGTCGGTGAAGACAGATGGGACAGATTATTCGGACAGATCTGAAAAGGACAGTATCGGTTTTACCGGAGAAGAGATCGACGCGCTGAATACGGACGCAAAAGGGATATACGAAAAAGCGGAGCAGATCGATGCGCTTCTGGCCGATCTTTTTACATCGGCTCTGGACGACCTTGGAGAGTTTAAGGTATGCTGCAGGGACGAGGAGTCGAAAGTTCTGGCAGATATAGTAAAGAATGCGGATGACAGATCACTTGCAGTGATGGATGAGATCCCTGCCGTCATTATTAATATCGACAGAAAGAGAATGGCACAGGTTATCGGAAATATAATCTCAAATTCCTATAAGTATGCAGGTACAGAGATCGATATCCACTTCGAGGTATCCGGGAAATATCTGGAAATGCAGATCAGGGATCACGGCCCCGGTGTACCGGCATCCGAACTCGATCTGATCACCAATAAGTTCTATCGCGGCAAGGACTGGCAGGATACCGATAAGGATGGCCACGGTCTGGGACTTTATATAGCCAGGACACTTATGGGCAAAATGAACGGCGGCCTCATTGCGCAGAGCGATGGAAAGGGACTTGCGATCACACTGGTGATACCCTTAAGTTAGGCATCATTTAATAAGTATTTAATATTCTTACAATATCGATTTAAGGATGTTTTGACAAAAGTCATATATCATACCATCAGATCGGTCAGGAATCCGCAGGAGCATACGGCTTTAAACCTGATCGGAGAAAGGGTATGGTATATGGCTTCTTCTATTTTAAGAACGGAAAAACTCTGCAAATCATTTTCAAACGACGGAGTACAGCAGCATGTAATAAAGAATCTCGACCTGGAGATAATGGAAGGCGACTTTACGGTCATCATGGGTTCTTCGGGATCAGGGAAATCCACTCTTCTTTATGCCTTATCCGGAATGGATAAGCCGACCATGGGCAGGGTCATTTTCAACGGAACAGAGATCCAGAACAGGAACAACGATGAATTGGCAGAGTTCAGAAGAGGTAATTGCGGATTCGTCTTCCAAAGCATCTACCTTCTTGAGAATCAGACAGTATTGGATAATGTCCTGACGGGCGCCCTCATTGTTCAGAAGAACTCACCCGAACTTGTTAACAGGGTAAAGGAGCTTCTTAAGAAGACAGGACTTAATGAGGAAGTATGGAATAAATATCCGAGCCAGCTCTCCGGCGGTGAATCCCAACGAGTCGGCATCGTAAGAGCTGTGATCAATGATCCGAAGATCCTGTTTGCCGATGAGCCGACAGGCCAGCTTAATTCCGCGTCAGGCCGCGACGTGCTCGATATCTTCACAGAGATTCATAAAAACGGCCAGAGCATCGTCATGGTAACACACGACTTAAAGACCGCGCTTCGCGGCAC
The DNA here is from genome assembly GCA_024684065.1 of Lachnospiraceae bacterium. Next base: position 66,886 of record JAIKXO010000258.1, on the reverse strand, counting down.
ACGTGTCCTTTATTTAAGGGACGGCGGCATCGTAGGCGATCACAGGATGCAGAATTACGGTGAGGATGACATCAGGGAAAGAAGAAATAACCTGACTTCCTTCCTCGAGGATATGGGGTGGTAATGATGGGAAAAATACTAAGGCTTTCGCTTTTTAATTTAAAAAAGAATAAGAAAGAAGCGATCGCGATCACTTTTCTTACTTTGGTCTCAACTATGATGCTCGGCATCTTTGCGGTCAATGTAAGCAGGATCAGCAATGCCTTCGATGAAAGCTTTGCGCAAAGCGGATCCGTGGATACGGTTATCATGATCCCGGAAAACGACTACCGTGACGCTTATCAGGATATCCTTACGGAAGGTTACGGCTTTGATGATGTCCGCAGGGGAAATCTGCTCTACGCAATGGCGGCAGGAGTGCTTCGGGATGGCGATAAGATTGCTTATAACCTTACATTCATTACAAAGGAAGAGAATCAAAAGATCGATGACGGCAATATCATCGAATCTATGACTGAGGAGCGGATCGAATCTTTGGATCACCGGGTGATACTGCCGCCGTATTTCAAATATAACCTGGGATATGAAATCGATGATGACTTTACGGTTGTTGCCGGAGGAAGACAGTATCCTTTCACGGTGGCAGGTTTCTATAATACCGGTATCTCTAATGATCCCGGAATGCTCTTTAAGGTCGTTATCTCGTCTGAGGATTACAGACTTCTGACACCTTTGTATACAGAAACGGTTTTCCTGTCTTTTAATGCAGGTGAGGGCTTTGATCACAGAGAATACTTCACTGAATGCATGGATGAGTCGGGGGACAGTTTTGAAGGAAACGGTTTTACTAAAGCAGATGAGAAGGCAAATGAGACGAAATTCTTAAACATGTATCTTTACATGAGCATCGTTCTATCTCTCATAACGTTCGTAGCGTCGATCTTCATGGTAAGAAACAAGATCCGAAGCGACATAGAGGATCAGATGGAGAGGATCGGAGTCCTGGAGGCGCTTGGTTATAAAGGTAACGAGATTTCTTTATCGTATGCACTTGAGTATGTGGTCTCGAGCGGCATCGGAGGTATCATTGGCGGGATCATAGCACTTATAGCCGCTCCGTTTATGAATAATATCATAAGTGTCATGCTTGGCCGCGAAGTGGTATCTTCCCCAAAGGTATATATGATAGTCACGGTAGTGATCGGCGTGATCGGACTGATACTCATATTCGCTCTTTCGAAGGCTGCTATGGTAAAGAGCTTTCCTCCTGTAACCGCTTTCAGAAAGGGAATCCGCACGCACAGCTTTAAACGAAATGTGCTCCCGCTCGAGAAGGCAGGAAACAACATCAACATAAGGCTCGGATTTAAGGACAGTATCCGGAACATAAGAACGGGCGCAGGTGTCGGCCTTTGCATCTTCCTTGCGGGAACTGCACTGTTGTTCTGTATGTTTACTTTCGTAATGTTCTTTAAGGGCTCAGACGGTTTGGTAAGGCTCATGGGTCTGGAGATATCGGATGATATCATTACGATAAATGAGGGCGTTGATCCTTATGCGTTGAGTGAAGAGCTCTCAGGCTTCCCAGAGGTAAGAAAGACACGTGTTTCCTATTTTTATCCGGTCTTCCGTGTGGAGGGACAAAAAGAGGGAACGGTCTTTCCTTATGATGAATTTACCGATATGGAATATATCATCCCGATGGATGGCAGGTACCCTGAGCACGATAACGAGGTGATGATCTCACTCAGAAGAAGCAGGGAATATGATCTTAATATCGGCGATACGATATTTGTTGATCACAAGGGTGTGAAGGTAAACTACATCATTACAGGCATAATAGGTGTCATGAGTAATAACCAGATGAATCTCTATATGACGAACGCCGGTTTCCAAAGAGCAAACGGAGGTGCTTCTCCCGATATGGTTGAGATATATCTTAAAGACGGAGCAGACAGAGAGCAGTTTGAGCAAAAGCTGGTCTCAGTCTATGGTCAGAGTGTGGATGCGGCCATGTCAGGGGATAATGCAGGCGGAACATTGGAAGAGAGGATACAGGCTGCGGCTGCTGAAAAAATAGCAGTACTGATGTCAACATATGGGGTCACGAGTGTCGATTATGCGGTAAGAGTCGGAGACCGGCTTATTACAGGTAACAGCAGACAGTTTGTCATGAAAGAACTGCAGTCTTATCAGGATCTTATCAAGTCACAGCTGGATCCGATATCAGACATCACGAGGGCGTTTACAGGAATCGGAGCTGTAGCGATAGGGATTGTCGTGGCAGTGATACTCGGTATTATTGCATCCTCTGATGTTAAGAAGCGAAGGAAAGATTTAGGTATCATGAAAAGCCTCGGATACTCTTCCAGGGATCTCATGACGCAGATCGCAATAAGCATCATGCCGGTGACGATCGTGGCAGTAGTTCTGGCATCCGTTGCAGCGGTCATGATCAACAAGGTGTTCTGGTTTCAGCTTTTCGGCGCGGATATAAAGACGAGTATTCCTGTCTTGATACTTACGGACCTTGCGCTCATAGCATTTACATTCGTAATGACTTATACAGGTGCAGGCAGGATAAGGACGATCTCCGTAAATGAACTGATGACAGAGTAAGAGGTGGCACAGTATGAAGAATAAAACAAAGTATATATTGGTATCGGCAATGATGATCGGGATAGTGGGAGCTGTTGCGGCAGGCCATGCGGGAAATGTATATGCCGGGGCGCCCGGTAGCGGCGAGATAACTGCGGTACAGTTGAACGGAGATACTGAAGGATCGCAAAACGACCCTTTTACGCAGAATCTGCAGGCAGATTCTTCGCGGTCCGTCGGGGATAAAAACCGCACTGATGTGAGCGGTCAGACTGACAAAACGCCGAATGAACTGCCTGACGAGAGGATCTACTGTGTGGGCTCGGTAAGTAAGGTCTATGTGACCGTGGCTGTCATGCAGCTCGTTGATCAGGGTCTCGTGGAGCCTGATGAACCCATAACAACTTATATCCCGGACTTTACGATGGCTGACGGCAGATATACCGATATCACCGTCAGAATGCTGATGGACCACACGTCCGGGATCATGGGTACATCGACTAAGAACATGTTTTTGTATGATGATAATTTTTATGACAAAGATTATCTTCTGCAAAGTCTGTCCTCCCAGCGCCTGATCCACGCACCGGGGGAATATGCGGCATATTGCAATGACGGATTTGATCTTCTGAAACTTATTGTAGAGAATGTGACGGGTATGGATTACACCGGGTATGTCGTGCAGAACATCGCTTCTGCTGTCGGTGCAGCACATACGGGTTCACCGCTTACGCTTTTTCGAAATGAACTGAATGCACCTATAACACTTACCGGTAATATCCCTTATGATCATGACTACTGTATGTCGATTGGTGCCGGCGGTATCTATGCCACAGCTTCGGATACTGCAAACTTCGGAAGCGCCTTCTTTAAGGGAAACGATGTGCTGTTGTCCCGGAGATCTCTTGATGCTATGGCTGCAAGGTGGAATGACGAAGGAGAAAATACTGACATCTATAAAGACGCTAACGGCCTTGGCTGGGATTACGTCGAAAGCCCTGCTTATGAGCAGGCGGGAGTCAGGGTCCTTGGTAAAGGAGGAGATGTAACCATGCAGCATGCACATCTTCTGGTAGCTCCGGATGAGGATGTCTCCGTTGCGGTCCTGTCAACAGGCGGCAGCTCTTCTTATAACAAATTGATGGCGCAGGAGCTTCTTGATGTGGTGCTTGAAGAAAAGGGAATCGTGATCGATCATGAGGCGGAGCAGGCTTATGAATTTACGGATAAAGTACCGCAAGAGTATCCTGCATATGAAGGATTCTATGTGTTCTCTTCCGTGTATGGGCCTGAGTTTGCTTATGTTTCTTTTGATGAATCGATGATGCATGTGAAGCATCTGGATTTCGGCGCTGAAAGAGTAGATGATTACCGGTTCACTGCAGACGGGAGCTTTGTAAGTGTGGATGAGAACGGTGCCCCTGCTTTGGATCTTAATGAAGGCCGTATCGAAGTGAGTGAGAATGGTGTATATTTTACGGTAAGGTCAGGTATACAGACTGCAGGGCTTGGTACAAGCACCAATTACCGTTATGCGGCAGAACGTATCGATCCGAATCCCGTAAGTGCTGATGCGGCAGAGTCCTGGCAGAGTATCCGGGGCAGAGATATGGTAATATTTAGTGAGAGATACTCCTCGACAGAATATGACAAGCCCTTCGCATGCGTATATATGCCGGATGAGCTTCCCGGATATGTATATTCCCAAACCGGGCTGGGCGGAAGACCACTTAGGATTGAAGATGAGACGAATGCCGTATCCTTTACCACCATGCCCTGCAGCTCGAACCGGGATCTTGTCGATGTCCGGCTTACATCACAGACTTTATCAGACGGATCTTCTGCCACGATACTTGAGACTTCGAGGGGAGCAAACTACAGATTCGCTGATGAGCTTCCTGTGTTTGATGCCCGTGTCACGGAGGTCAGCCTTCATGATGACGAGGCACAGTGGTTTGTTATCGGTGATGATATGGCAGGAAGTACCATCACGGCAGGCCGCCAGGAGGATGCTGTTATCTATGTTTACAACAAGTATCATGAAGTTGTTTATTCAACTCACATGCTGAAAGCTTCGGACAACATCCCGCTTCCCGCGGAAGGCTTTATCATGTTCGCCGGACTTGACGGAGAGAGTATATCGATAAATTAAGGCTGCGGAGGCGATATATTATGACGATAGAATACAGGCAGGCTGTTTTGAAGAGGCAGAAGTACCGGTAAATATTTATAATGCTTCTTTTTTAGACGATTTTTACGGTATGGTTCGTGACCGGGATATGGGGTTGCAAAAGAAATAATGGAAGAGAGAATAAGAACATATCAAAAATATGTTATACTATGCGATAATGAACCTGCCGGCTGTGTTTCGGGTAAAATGCAACAAATGACAACCTGCCGGCCCTCCGGTTTTATCAAAAACGCGGATCTGATATGTCAGGACTGTTTTGTAATGCCGTTGACCGGTCAGGAAAGCTGAAGCCGGAAATACCATTATTCGGAATAGACGGTATTCCGTTGAAGCATGAAATAGAACTCGAATTGTATTTATGACAGATTGTGCTGTTTGTATAACAATAGTAGCAAAAAAGCAACGGGTGGTTTATTGAGATAGTTTCCGCTGTTCTGTATACTGACAGCGGAGGTGATGAGAAATGATCTTTTCTGAAAAACTGCAGATACTGAGGAAGAATAAAGGATATACACAGGAAGCGCTTGCCGACAGGCTTGGCGTTTCAAGGCAGGCTGTTGCAAAATGGGAATCCGGACAGATTTATCCGGATATTTCAAATCTTATCCAGATAAGCAACCTTATGTGTGTCAGTGTGGATTATCTGGTTAAGGATCAGGATTGTGCCGTGAACATTAAGCCACAGCCCGATACGGACCTTGATGAACTGATAGCCTTCAGACTGGAAGCAAATGTTAATACGTATGCGGCATTTATGAATGAAGTTGACGCGACCAGGCCGGCCTCTCACGATTTCAGATATGAGAACGGCAGGTACATGTATCACGATACATATGTCGGAGGAGAAGAATTTGCCGGAGAAGAGGCAGTATGGAAGGATGGACAGGCCGTCTATGCCATGAATTATATGGGTCGGGTATTGTCAGAAGGCTTTAACGGTAATTTCCTGAAAGAAGCACTGAGAGCAGCCGATAAGAAAATGCCGTACAGGGGACCGGAACTGTATCAATCAGGCGAATACACATACAGATGTAAGGTAACCGGTGATTTTACCTGGTTTCAGGGATATGAAGAGATTTATCAGGGTGATTTCAAAGTATATGAATGCGTGTTTCACGGCGGGCTGCTGAAATAACATATCAAAGCGGCAGAACCGGGGCCGGATATGTGTTTTACTGCATTTTATCCGGTCTTTCCGGGCTGTTCTGTTCAATTCCGTATCTGTTCACAGAGGGATGGAGTATGGCTGTAACCCGGTGGCCACGCACTGATTTTGCGGGTAAAATCGGTGTCTGGGCGCAGTAAACGACAAAATAAAGTTTTTGCTGTTTAGTATAAATATGCGGAGGACTTTGACTTAGTATATATGATCATTAATACGGGACAAAGAACGGATATACCGGCTTTTTACGCCGAGTGGTTTTCTAAAAGAATAAAAGAAGGCTTTGTCTGTGTCCGCAATCCTTATAATCCCAGCCAGGTGAGTAAATACAGACTGGATCCATCCGTTGTCGATGTGATAGGGTTTTGTACCAAGAATCCTGCGCCCATGTTCACTTATATGGATTTGCTGAAGGACTTCGGGCAATATTGGTTTGTGACCCTGACTTCTTATGGACGGGATATTGAGCCGAATGTTCCTGACAAGCATCTTCTGATAGAGAATTTTAAAACTTTATCGGAATTTGTGGGAACAGACTCTGTTGGATGGAGGTATGATCCGATCTTTCTGTCTGACAGATATACTTCGGAGTATCATTTACATGCTTTCAGACAGATTGCGGAAAGCCTGAAGGGATACACAAAGACGGTAGTGATCAGTTTTATCGATCTGTATCCCAAAGTCAGAAAAAAATTTCCTGAGGCAAGAGAAGTTTCACAAACAGACAGATCAGTGCTTGGAAAAGAAATGATAAAGATCGCGTCTGAATGCGGGATGACAGTTAAGCCCTGCGCGGAAGGTGATGAACTTGCGGAGTATGGGGCTGACTGCAGCGGATGTATGAAGATAAGCGATTATGAAAAGGCAATAGGTAAGAGACTGACCGCGCCAGGGAAGAAGGGCGCCAGAGCTGAGTGCGCCTGCTATCTGTCCTGTGATATTGGAGCTTATAATACCTGTATGCATCTTTGTAAATATTGCTATGCAAATGCGGAGCCGGCAGCAGTATTTGCGCAGAACAGATTACATGATCCTGCTTCACCGTTCCTGGTCGGGAATTACATGGATGGTGATAAGGTACATGAAGTGCCGCAGGAATCCTGGATAGACTGGCAGGAAAGAATTTTCTGACTGCAGGGGGAAATGCAGGCCGCCCTCATCAAAAGAAAATTTATATTGAAAACGGTTTTCCCGGCTGATAAAATTTTAAGCGTTGCAATAAACATGACATACAGTTGGCGTGTTTTGTCCGGTATGATACATACGGAGCGTAAGAAGAATGAAGATAGACAGGCTGATCGGGATACTGTCCGTGCTGCTGCAGCAGGAGAAAACAACAGCACCGGAGCTCGCGGAGCGGTTTGAGGTATCGAGAAGGACAATCAATCGTGACATAGAGGATCTGTGTAAAGCAGGAATTCCAATACAGACTTCTCAGGGTATCGGCGGCGGTATAAGTATCATGGACGGATACAGGATGGACAGGACGATTCTGACATCAAAGGATATGCAGATGATCCTTGCAGGACTGCGCAGCCTTGACAGCGTGAGCGGAAGCAGTTATTACGGACAGCTCATGGAGAAGATCCGGGCAGGATCCTCTGAGTTTATCACCGGCAGAGATTCCATTCTGATCGATCTTTCTTCATGGTATCGGGAATCGCTGGCTCCGAAGATAGAGGCTATCCAGGATGCGATCGGTTTGAAGAAGACCATCAGATTCACGTATTATTCGCCGGGCGGTGATACACAAAGGGAGATAGAGCCTTACTATCTTATCTTCAAATGGACAAGCTGGTATGTTTATGGCTACTGTCTTTTGAGAAACGATTTCAGGCTGTTTAAGCTGAACAGGATGGATGGTATCGTACATGTGAAATGCTTTGAAGGGGATCGGGAGGTTCCGATGCCGGATCTGTCAAGCGAAAAAGTTTTTCCTTCGAAAGACCGGGTGAAGGCTGTATTTGATCCTTCAATGAAATGGCAGCTTGTGGAAGAATACGGTGTGGGATCCTTCACGGAAAGCGAGGACGGAAGCCTGCTGTTTGAACATGAGTATGCTGATGATGAGGGACTGCTGGCCTGGATGCTTACATGCAGGGATAAGGTGACTGTCCTGGAGCCGGAGCGGATCAGGGAAAAGCTTTATCGGATCAGCTCTGAAATCGCAGAAAAATACAAAAGTTAATGAGGCTTGAGACAGTTCATAGATAAGCCGGATAAAGCTGTTGAGTAAACGTAAAGGAAGAAGAAAAAATGGTATATGAGTTGACAGACACTTCTAAGGTTGAGCATCTGTTTGAATGCTGGAACGAGACGCTGATCTATTCCTGCCTGCAGAAGGTCATGGGAAAGGTCTTTGTTACGGATTCAGAGTCTCCGGTATCGGCTATGGCTTTCGTGGGGTGCTTTGCATTCTATGCCGGAGTACCGGATAAAGAGCTTGTAATGAAGAAACCGGATGGTTTTATTATCATGGTGCCGCAGAATAAGGAGTGGGAGGCATGCATTGAAGAGTGTTTTCCGGACGCAAAGAGGGTTGTGAGGTATGCCATAAAAAAGGATACACAGTTTGACAGAAATCTTTTGAAGGATATGGTGAACAGACTGCAGGCAGAGTATGAACTGAAAAACATCGATGAAAACATTTATGACATGTGCCTGTCAGATCCTGTAACACGGGATTTTGTTTCGTCTTTTGAAAGTAAGGAAAAATATCTGGATATCGGGAGAGGTGCAGTAATCATTAAATCCGGCCGGATCGTTGCCGGTGCCTCCTCTTATACCAGATATAACGAAGGGATTGAGATTGAAGTCGATACGGTAGAGGAGGAACGCAGAAAAGGACTGGCGACTGTCGTGTGCGCGTCTCTGATCTTACGATGCCTTGACGAAGGATTGTATCCGAGCTGGGATGCCCAGAATATGAATTCCGTCCGTCTCGCCCAAAAGCTTGGGTATGAATTCGACCATGAGTATACGGCATATGAGGTGTCAGACGGTGAAAGAACGCATTGAAGGCTCATGTGGCAGGTGTTGCTTAAAAAGGCAGGAGATTATGTATAACGAGTATCTGGAAAAAACGGAGTATGTGGATTATGATGCTCCGGATATAAGAAACCTGGCCGGGAGATTAAGAGCTGAATCGCCGGATGAATTATCGCTTATTAAAAATACATACTGTTTTGTAAGAGACGGGATCAGACATTCCTGGGATGCACAGGACAGACGCGTTACCGTTTCTGCAAGTGATACGCTCAGGGAAGGTGTTGGGATATGCTGGGCAAAGGCAAATCTTCTGGCAGCGCTCCTTCGTGCCAACGGTATTCCCACAGGATTTTCCTATCAACGCCTGACTCTCGGTGATACTCCGGATACGGGATACTGCATTCACGCCATGAATACGGTTTATGTGACCGGTCTTGACAGGTGGATAAGGCTTGACGCAAGAGGAAATAAGGACGGCGTAAACGCCCGGTTCTCAGTTGAAAAGGAGCAGCTGGCATTTCAGATAAAATCCGGAGGAGAGGTGGATTATCACGATAATCATTCCTACCCGGATAAGGGGCTGATGAAGGTTTTAAAGGAAAACACAGATGCTATTGATATGTATCTTCATCATCTGCCGGATAAGCTGTCCTATGGTGTGGAATACAGGATCGCGGCAGCTGACGATATGGAACTTATGATGAGCAGCCGCCTTGAGATGCTTAAGGCTGTAAATAACCTGGACTTTGCTTATGAATACAGTGATGAGACAGTTGAAAGCATCCGCAGATATTTTGAAAAGGGAGATCATACCACTGTTCTTGCCATGGACGGAGAACGAGTTATAGGCTGCGCGACAATATGCTACATATACCTAATGCCGACATTTTCACATACTACGGGGAAGCGGGCCCATCTTATGAATGTATATACGATGAAAGAATGGCAAAGACAGGGTATAGCGGCGAAAATGGTTTCCATGCTGACAGACGAAGCCTGGAAACGCGGAGTCACGGAGATCAGCCTTGATGCAACTGAGGAAGGACGTCCTTTATATAAAAAGCTTGGATTTGCCGAATCAACAGAAGGCATGGTCCTTACCAGACTTACAGACCTGACACCGTGATCAGGCGCCCGATAAAAGCGAAGGGAAAATGATGACATGCATTTTGTAGATGCCAAAGGAATACTGACCGGCAGCGGCGGACGTCTCGGAATGAACATTTACCGGGGATGCAGCCACGGATGTATTTACTGCGACAGCAGGAGCCGGTGCTATCAGTTCACACATCCCTTTGAGGATATAGAAGTAAAGAGGAATGCGCCACAGCTGTTAGAGAAGGCTCTGAGATCAAAAAGACAAAAGTGCGTTATCGGAACCGGCGCGATGTCAGATCCATATATGCACATAGAGGAAGAATTACGGCTTACAAGGGAGTGCCTGGAGATCATCCTGCGTTATGGATTCGGTCTTGCGATACAGACAAAATCAGACCGTATCCTCAGAGATATCGATCTGCTTTACGAGATAAACCGCTCTGCAAAATGTGTGGTGCAGATGACGCTTACGACCTATGATGATGATCTGTGCAAAGTGCTGGAACCGAATGTCTGCAATACAAAGCGCCGTATAGAAGTGCTTGAGGAGATGCAGAAAAGGGGAATACCGACTGTTGTGTGGATCACACCGATCCTGCCGTTCATCAATGATACTGAAGAAAATATCACATCTATCCTTGAAGAATGTGTCCGGACCGGCGTAAAGGGCATTATAGATTTTGGCATGGGGCTGACGCTCAGGGAAGGCGACCGGGAATACTATTATGCGGCGCTTGACAGGTATTTTCCCGGAATGAAGGAACGCTACATCAAACGGTACGGAAACTCGTATGAGCTGCAAAGTCCGAAAGCCCGGGAACTTAAGGAGATAGTTCAGAAGATCTGTGAGACAAACGCTATACTGTCAACTCCCGGGGAATGCTTCAGGTTTATGAGTGAACTTCCGGAAAATTTTTCGCAGATAAGTATATTTGACTTATAAAGAAGGAGGCTGAGCATATGGAGTATATAAGAGTCACAAAGGACAATCTGGAAAAGGAACACATCTGCTGTGCCATTTCAAATAATAAGGATGTGCAGGTCTCGTCAAAAAAGGCGTGGCTTGCCGACAGATTTGATGAGGGACTTGTCTTTTTAAAGAGTGTGGAGCGGGGAAAATGCTTTATCGAATACATTCCGGCAGAAAATGCATGGGTCCCGGTCATTGCCGACGGGTATATGTACATTGACTGTCTCTGGGTATCCGGTTCCTTTAAGGGACATGGATACTCGACGGATCTGCTGAACGCCTGTATAAAAGACAGTAAAGAAAAGGGAAAGAAGGGACTGTGCATTCTTGCGGCAGCGAAGAAGAAGCCCTTCCTTGCGGATCCGAAGTTTCTTGGATATAAGGGATTCAGCGTATGTGATGAGGCGGATAACGGGATCCAGTTATGGCATCTGCCCTTCGGGACGGATGCAGCCAGGCCTGAGTTCAGGGAATGCGCAAAGCATCCTCATATAGAAGAAAAAGGATATGTTCTGTATTACACCAGTCAGTGTCCCTTCAATGCCAAATATGTTCCGGTTTTGGAGCAGACCGCAAAAGAGAACGGTATACCGTTTCATGCGATCCGGATAGAGAGCAGAGAGGAAGCGCAGAATGCTCCGACACCTGTAACGAATTACGCTCTGTTTTGCGACGGAGAGTATATTACAAATGAGCAGATGAACGATAAAAAGTTCCTGAAGCTTGTCAAATGATACGGATCGTATCAGGCACCGGCGCTGTTGTAATGTCTGATCCCGTTGTTCCAGAACAGATATGCCGTAATTCCCGCGATCAGTGCAATGACAGGGGAGAGATGGGCAAATCCCGGATGTGCCAGATCCTTTCCCAACAGGCTTCCGACCGGATAATAACCGGTAAATGCGTAGGGAATGATAAATGTAAGCAGAAACTGCATACCCCTGCCGTATATGCTGATCGGATAATCCGTATAATTCTTTAATCCGTAATTATTATTTGTAAGAAGTGAAACTATTTCCTCGCTCTTTATCGTCCAAAAGCTGATCGTGCCTGTAAATATGGTTATTGATGAAAATATCACAAAGGCGGAAAGCATGTTCAGGGCATATATCAGCAATGAAGATACTGTCCATCCGATGGAAAGCTCTGACATGCTGTAGATCCAGAAAAACACGGATAACGCAAGCCTTGGGATGAAGGTGTACTGGAACTGCTGCAAAACCATATAAAGCATAGGCCCGATCGGTCTTGTCATATACAGATCAAACTTCCCGCTGCGAATGAGCTCGCCCATATCCTTCATCGGGCTCCAGAAGAAGAAGCAGCTCAGGCTGTAGGTCAGCCAGCTGGTGGTAAACATGAAGAGGACTTCATTTTGCGTCCATCCGGCAATGGTGTCGAAATTATGGAATATGACCATAAAACCGGCAAAATAAACCCCTATCTGGATCGTGTTGGCGATCAGCTCAAATACAAGGGAGAAATGGTATGAGAGTTTCCCCTTCATATATATGATCACGAAATGTCTGTACATTCTTAAAAGATACATGAGTCAGCCTCCCTGAACAACGAGTTTATTCTTTCCGACCACCCAGGTCAGTTCCGATAACAGAAAAAGGATGACCAGCCATATAAGCTGAACGCCGATATCGGAAAAAATGCTTTCCTGATCCATTGAAGTTGTTATTATTGTTACCGGTATGGCATAGATGGCACGGAACGGAAGCAGCATATTTATCTTTGAGAGCAGATCAGGAAACATCGCAACAGGTATCCATGAACCGGAGAGCAGTTTGTATATGGCTGCAAGAAGCATGTTAAGCGGCCACGTCACGATCAGCCAGAATGCCATCAGGCCTATTATAAGGGAGTATAAAAACTGGATCATATAAGCGAGAAGAACCGAGATGATCCCATATATGATCTGCTCCCTGCATAAAAGCGGTTTATGATAGAAAACCGCTACGGTAAGGCTTAACGGAACGGCATATAAAACGAGCCGGACCATGCTGGTTCCAAGATGCTTTGAAAAGATCATTGCTTTGTAGTTTACAGGTCTTATCAGCTGGTTTGCCACATCTCCCGACTGGATCTGCTGATTGATCCAGGCGATGACATCACACTCCATAAAGGTGGAAATAATTGTCGCCATGATAATATATCTGATCGTATCATCGCGGCTGAGCGGGATATTCCTGCCTGTATTTGAGGAAAACAGGGCATTCCACAAAGAAAACTGCATATACAGGTATATGACCTTTGAGAGAAAGTTTGCCCAGACAGAGTTTGCGTACGCAGTATGTTCTTTTATCCCGATCACGGATAAGTCTAAGTATTTACGCATCGTTTTTCTCCGGCTAAATAGATTTTCTTTATGATCTCTTCAAGATCGGTTGTCTGATATCTGTTCTTCAGATCGGGAAGCGTTCCGTCATATATAAGTACTCCCCTGTCAATGATGATCATCTTTTCGCACAGTGTTTCAATATCCGAAACATCATGCGTGGTAAGGATGATCGTGGTGTGTCTTTCCTCATTGATCTTCTTTATAAAGTTTCGGATACGCTCTTTTGAAAGTACATCTATTCCTATCGTAGGTTCATCCAGAAACAGTATGTCCGGGTTATAGATGAGCGATGCGGCCAGATCCGCTTTCATTCTCTGCCCGAGGCTTAAGAGCCTTGGGGGCTGTCTTAAAAATTCTTCTGTTCCGAGGATCTGCGAAAACATTTCCATATTCTGTTTATAAACAGCATCAGGAACGCGATACATGTCCTTAAACAGTTTCAGGGTGTCAAGAACCGGAATATCCCAGCAAAGGACGCTTTTCTGCCCGAAGACCACGCCCGTCTTCATCATGATCTGCTTTCTGTTCCTTTTGAAATTCATACCGTCGATCAGGATGGAACCGTTATCGGGGACAAGGATCCCGGTCATCATTTTTATGGTGGTGGATTTGCCGGCCCCGTTAGGTCCGATGAATCCGACGATCTCTCCGGCCGGAATGGAGAAGGATATGTTATCGACGGCAGTTTTTGTAAGTTTTTTCTTCAGTTTATATTTTTTTGTGAGATTATTTACTTCAATACTCATGAATGTTTCTCCGGTTTTTACTTGTATTTGTCCTGTGTTGATCGTATAATAACATCAGACGACGTATCAGTAAAATTGAAATAAATGATAGTAATCATCAAAAATTCCGATAAATGATAAAAAATGAACAATACACAGCTTGAAACCTTTTTAAAACTTGTTGAAACGAAAAGCTTTACAGCTACGGCAAACATGCTTGGGTATGCCCAGTCAACGGTAACGACCCAGATAAAGCAGCTGGAAGAGGAGCTTGGCTGTCTCCTTTTTGAGCGGCTGGGAAAAACGCTTGCCCTGACAGGCGAAGGAGAAAAACTGATCGTTTACGCGCAGCAGCTGCTTAAACTTCAAAGGGAGATCCTTCTGGAAGTGCCGATGGCAAAGACTCCGTCAGGCGTCATAAAGCTGGGAGTGTCGGAATCCTTTTGCTATAACAGGATTCCCGAAAGCCTTATGGAGTATAAGAAGAAATATCCGGGAATGGATATACAGCTTCAGCTTATAGAACATGACACCTTTCCGGCCCTTTTAAAGAGCGGGGCATTGGATCTCGTCTATACGCTGAATCCGTTTATAGAGAATCCGGAACTTAAAATGATACATAAGAAAAGGGAAACGCTGGCTTTCTTTGCAAGTCCGGGTCATCCGGTCTTAAAAAAGAAAAAGATAAAGGAGCAGGATCTGGAAGGCATTCCTCTTTTGTTAACAGCTCATAACTGCAGTTTCAGGCACATGCTGCTTAAAGATTTCATCGATCATCAGGTTGCGCCCAGGATAGAACTGGAAACAAGCAGTAAGGAAATACTTAAGCAATTTGCCATAAACGGACTCGGGATCGCGTTCATGCCCTCCATGACTGCGGCAGAAGAGGTCAGAAACGGGATGCTGAAAAAGATAGACTGGGCAGGCGCTGATTTTCCCATATACTCTCAGATATTTATACATAAAGATAAACATCTGAACAGGGCAATGGATGAACTGATAAAGCTGATAACCGATGCGGATTGAAAAGGAGCACCGACGGTTGTAAAATACCGAATCTGTATTTTTGGAGAAGAAGTCCCGATGAAAATTAAAACGAAAAAGTATATATTATGCTTCCTTGCGGCGGTATTGCTTGTGTCTGGCTGCTTTCCGCTTAAGAGTATGGCAGGTGAAGGGTCTGATATCATAGTTTTTTCTGACTTTGAAGAGCTCAGAGGGTTTTGCTCTCAGGATGGGGATTATCCGGAAAGTTCTTTGTTTTGCGAAGAGGATGATCTGGTCATTACAGATGATCTGGAGATTCCTTCAGGTATGTCCGTAACCTTCAACCGCTTTACGGTTCCCAAAGGAATAACGCTTACCGTTATGGAAGATGCCAGGGTTATGGCTTATGCGTTTACCGTAAAAGGTGAGCTCATAAACAGAGGAAGCGTGTATCAGGGAGACCTTACGGAGGGCAAAGGGAATAATGATACAATGATCATGGCACAGGTTCCCGGCCACATTGAAAACAAAGGTGAAATGACACTGACGGATGTATTCGGAAAGAGCAATATCCGGCGTTACGGCAGTGATTTTTCAATGATCGAGACAGGGGAGTATGATGAAAAGCGGGAAAGCCTTATAAAAGAATCACAGGCCCAGCCGACAGCCCAACCGAAAACAGAAACCGTGCCATCCCCGGAGCCTCCCGGTGAGGAGGAAAAAAAGGTCCCGGACTCTTTTGATATATTGAAAGAGAATATGCCGGTAATTATTTTTTGCGCCGTGATCCTGTGTATCGGACTGGTTATTATGACAGTATATGCCAAAAAGAAAAAGGAGAACGGATCAGGGCGCTTTTCATTCCCTGAAAGCAGCCGGGACAGCGATATATCCGCCGGAGCCGGTCCGTTTAGCCTGCATAACGTCGACGCGCGTTATGATACAGGCGTTGAAGAGCGTTTCCAGAGCTACAGGAAAAAGCGGGAATCCCAGCTGGATGACTGGCTGAAGAGCGGGCTGATTGACAGGCAGGAGTATAATGAGCTAAAGAGGCGGAACAAACAGTAAGGATAAAATGAGCCAAAGAAGCTGATTGTTGCGTCTTAAAAATAGGAAAAGGCTTCTTTAATGCGGCTTTTTCAGGAGGATAATAAATATGAGTTTAATCAGGCGGTCTTATGAGCAGGGCGTTTCCCTTCGGAAAACGTCACTCTATATGCTGATTATATCCATATCATTTACAGTCTTTTTGCTTTTTTCAACATTTCAAACGATAAAAACATTTAACAGATTATCCGATGCCACAGATACATATATTGAACTTCAGGAAGCGGCGGACAGCCTGATGAAGGCGTCTGATTATCTTACGGATGAGGCACAATGCTATACGGTCCTCGGAGACCGGAAGCATATGGATAATTATTTTACCGAGGCAGAGGTCACACGCAGGCGTGAACTGGCTATAGAAGCCATGGAAGAGCGTCTTCCGGATTCGGATGCGCTGCAGGCGCTGAAAAAAGCCATGGAAGAGTCCGTGTCCCTCATGGATCGGGAATACTATGCCATGACACTGGTGATGATGGCCCAGGGAGACGGGGATGTTCCGGAGGCCATGAAGGATGTGGCTGTTTCTTCCGAAGATCTTATGCTGCCGCCTGAAGACAAGATGATGCTTGCCCGTGAGATGATGCATGATTCCGGTTATTATGAAAAGAAAAACATGATCCGTTCCAATCTTACCCAGTGTATTGATGAACTTAAGACCAGAACGAGCCGTACACAGAATTCCCTGCAGGAAAATGTACACAGCGAACTGGTCGGGATGGTGATAATGATCATCGTGCAGTCGCTTGCGATCATACTTCTTCTCTGGATGACCACCAGACTTGGTATCAATCCGCTGCTTAAGGCTGTTGAACACATCAATCGCGATCAGGAGCTGCCGATAACAGGGGCAAATGAGTTCCGCTATCTTGCCATTTCATATAACAATATGTTTACGGCATACAAAAAAAGCATAGACAGCCTTTCCTTTAAGGCTTCACATGATGAGCTGACGGGAGTCTATAACCGTTCCGGATACGATCTGCTCAAAAACGGCGTAGATCTGAGTACGACGGCCTTTCTTCTGTTTGATGCCGATAAATTTAAACGGATCAATGATGGTCATGGGCATGAAGCCGGTGACCTGGTATTGCAGAAGATCGCAAACGTATTACTTAATAAATTCCGTATGGATGATTATGTATGCCGTATCGGCGGTGATGAGTTCATGGTGATTATGGTCCATGTAAGTAAGGATGTCAGGCATCTCATTGAAAATAAGGTCATACAGGTCAACAAGGAGCTTTCGGATACAACGGACGGCCTGCCGCCGATCTCTGTAAGCGTGGGGGTTGCCCTGTGCAGGGATACGGACGATCCGCAGGTGTTGTTCCATGATTCTGATGTTGCGCTCTACTATGTTAAGGAGCACGGACGAAACGGGTGCTGCTTCTACGAACCGGAGATGAGAGATAAACCGGAGGGCCGGTTCTGAATTGACATCCTGTCTTCTTTTAACGGGCGATGAAAAACGAGACATTGCCATTTCTCCGAAGGGAGCCCGGTTTTTAAAGCATCCGGACATATCTGATGTTGCCTTATGCTGTGAAGAGCTTTAAGATTAAGCCAATATGAGTTATACTATAATACGGGAAAAAGTCCGGACGGTGTTCTGGCCAGAGTCAGGTTTGACTTTGGATGTGCAACAGGTGCTTTTTGCGTCCGGATCATTATTATGAAACAGGAGGGATTTAAAAATGGAGAAAAAAGACAGGAAAGTATCAATTCCGTTGTTAGTGTTTACTTTACTTTATGCTGTAAGCATATACCTTCTCATGATAGGATTTTATTTCTGGGATTGGCACAAAGAAGACTGATTCTGAGTGACGGGCGTGGTCCGGCGGATTCAAAGTAAAGGCTAAAGCCGGAGGGATTCAGATGCTTAAGGATATTTACGAAAAGTATTATTTTGACGGAAACTATAATTGCGCCGAGACTCTGATCAGAGCGGCAAATGAGTATTACGGGTTAGATCTCCATGACAGGGATATGATCATGGTCGGAGGCTACGGAGCAGGGATACAGTGTGGAAACACCTGCGGTGCCGTTTTATCTGCGGTTGCGGTCTTATCCATGAAATATATCGAAAAACGGGCCCATGAAAGTAAGGATATAAAGCCGGTTACCCGGAAGCTCATCCGGGAATTCAATAAAAAGTACGGGTCTGTGCTCTGTAAGGATATCAAACCACAGTCCTTCAGTCCCGAATACCGGTGCAGGAACACGATAGAGGCGGCCTGCTCCATACTGGAAGCGGTTATTACGGAGTATGAAGAGGATAAGGAAGCCTGAAGCAAAAAGGATGACGCTGTTAACAGGATAAGCGGAAGAATAAGAAAGGAACGGGATCTGAGGAAATTATGTGGAGTTGTATGATACCGGGGTGCGAGATCGACAATATCAGGGAGGATCGCAGAAATGCGGCAGGAATAGAGCAGTACAGGGTTTCGAAACAGGCTGTGTATATGAAGGGCGAATATCTGCCCGTAGCGAGCATAAAAAGCTTATCGCTCCTGCCGTCTTTATACACCCCCAACTGCTGCTGCGGGAAAGGAATCCCGGTTTTTAAGATCAGAGTTGATTACGGAGCGCAAAAGCCTGCGGTAATGATGCTCGAGAAAGAGAAGAATGCCGAAAGAATTATCGCGGAGATATGCAGGGGAAACGAAATGGTGCAGGTTGAGAGAAATACGGCATAGGACAGCGGAAGTGATCCGGACCGCAAAACGGACCGGACAGGTATAAGCTTCATTTGTGCCCGGTACACGATCTGTTTCGCGATCCGGAGCAGAGCGAAAGGCGGCGATCATATGAACGGGCCGATTCATCAGTGAATGACTGTGGATCGGCTTTTTTATTGCAATCGGGATTGATAAATGTCAGTATGTGCGTGATAATAAGTAAGACCAAAGAATAGCGCAGTATATGATCCGGAAAGGAATGATCCGAATTGTTAAACAAAAAAGATAAGAAATGGCCGGCCGGGAAGAGGATGGCGGGAAATGAACTGATATGATATGATATAGAATGTGCAGGTTAAACGGCTGCTTTCAACATGGAGAAATACAAGTGGGTTTTATGAAATACAATATCGATTTCGAAATCTTCGGATCGATAATCATCCTGGTGATAATAAGTTTTTTCAAACTCAAGTTTGACAGGCAGACTGAGGGCGAAAAAAGCTTTATGAGGCTTGCTTATATTGTTCTTATAGCCCAGGTCACCGATATGGCATCAGCCGTTACCATAAGCATTGGGGGACCGAAGCTTGCGCTTTTCAATCTTTTGTTCGACACTTTTTTCTTTGCCGTGGAAGTATACATGGCCCTCTTCTTTATAGAGTATATCCTTGTTTCCATCTATAAAAAACCGATCAGAAAATACCGCATCGCACTGATCGCCTTTGGCGGTATCCATACCCTGTTCCTGCTTTTTAATGTGTTTTCCGGTTTTTATTTCAGATTTGATTTTACTACGGGAGAATATATCCATGAAAAATGGTACTATGTCCTTTATATCGTGCCCGGAAGTCTTGCATTATGCGCTCTCGTCCTCCTCATATATCACAGAAAGAAATTCAGTTCAAAACAGTGGATCTCGGTAGTCAGCTTTGTATTGTTCTCAGCGACGGGACTGATATTACAGGGAACGCTCATACCTGAGATATATCTGTCGTTCGGACTGGTGACCATTGCTTTCCTTATGATCGTTTTTTCGCTTGAAACACCGGATTACAGAAAGCTCATACAGACCATGGAGGAGCTTGAGGCGGCTAAGAAAGACGCGGAGGAAGCCAGGAGGGAGGCAGAAAGGGCAAACAGCGTAAAAAGTGATTTCCTTGCAAATATGTCACATGAGATACGTACCCCGATCAACTCGATCCTGGGATTTGACGAGGTCATCTTAAGGGAAAGTAATGACGAAAACATCATACAATATGCTTCTAATATAAAATTAAGCGGACAGACGCTTTTAACCCTTATAAACGATATTCTGGATTTCTCAAAGATCGAATCGGGGAAAATGGAAATAGTTCCCGTGGATTATGATCTGAAGCTGCTTATTCTGGATATGGTCCTTATGGTCGGAAATATGGCTCAGGAAAAGGGGATCGGAATACGGTGCGATATAGATGAGCGGCTCCCGCGGGTCCTTCGCGGAGATGATGTAAGGATTCGCCAGATCATCACAAACCTGCTTACCAATGCCGTAAAATATACGAGCGAGGGTGAAGTGGTATTAAGTGTAAGTCTCCTGGAAGTGACGGATCAAACGGGAAAGATAAAAGTCTCGGTTAAGGATACGGGGATAGGGATACGAAAAGAGGATCAGAAGGAGCTTTTCAGCGCGTTTAAACGTGTTGATGAAAAGAAAAACCGAAACATCGAAGGGTCAGGCCTTGGGTTAGCCATCTGTGTATCACTGACAGAGCTCATGGACAGTGAGCTTATCCTTGAGAGCGAATATGGTAAAGGCTCGGTTTTCAGCTTTATTCTAAAGCAGGATATAGTGGATGAAACTCCCGTGGGACATTTCAGCATAACAGGAGAAGAAGGACTTCACAGGGTTGAAATAACGAAGGAGAACTTCACCGCTCCGGACGCTAGGATACTGGTTGTTGATGATGTGGCAATGAATCTTATGGTATTTATGCAGCTGTTAAAGAATTCAAAAATGACAATAGATACTGCTGCCACGGGTGCAGAGTCCCTTGATAAGATACGGTCGGGAAATTATGATATCGTCTTCATGGACCATCTGATGCCTGAAATGGATGGTATAGAGACTTTAAAAAAGGGCCGGGACGAAGGGATAATAGATACGAATAAACTTCCGGTGATCGCGCTTACGGCAAACGCGATCTCAGGAGCGAGGGAGATATTTATTTCCGAGGGATTCAGCGATTACCTGACAAAACCGATAGCAGTCAGACAGCTTATCGATCTGCTTATAAAATATCTTCCGAAGGAAAAGGTGATCCTTACTGAGAACTGATCTCCTTTCCGGGGCTTTTTGGAACCGTCTGGCGGTTTAACCGGTTACAGGGCAAAACTCAGTTAAGATAGCATATTTTTGCCAAATCTGCTATGATAGTCAACAGAACTGAGATGGCAGTAAAATGATGGGGGGAATCTATGAATACCGATGTGGAAAAGATCAAGGTAGTATTCGGAGTTTCAGAGATCATAAAAAAGGAAAAAAGCATTATACTGGGCTCTAAAAGCCAGGGGATCATCTGCTGGATGGATTTTGAGGAGGAGGCCTGTGTATCTTTGAGGATAAAGACTCCGGATAAGGGCCTGTATTATTACCCCGTAAATACCTCTGTCCAGGAGATGGCCGCCGCGCTCTATAACATGCTCCCTCATGAGCCGGCAAAGGGTGCCGGGATCTGGTACGAGGAAGAGCTTAAGAACCTTGATAAAAAGGCCGTGGTCGAGAAGGATCCCGATGATACTGAGAAACCGCATGGCAGAAGGAACAGAAGAAGACGCAGATAAAAATACGTTTTCTGAGCCGGGGAGCCGGTTCTTTATACAAATTGGTCACGGTTGTTTAAGGCTGCGAATTTCCCTGTGAAATGCGTGCGCACCGTATATCTGTAAAGAACGGGCCTGATCTGTTCACTGTAAATGAGCGGTAAAGCGGTGGGGAAATGGAGGATATGTTTTATGAAGCTGATGCATTTGGGCGATCTGCATCTCGGCAAATCACTTGGAGAATTTGACCTCAGGGATGATCAGGAATATATGCTTGATCAGTTGCTGGAAATAGCGGATAACAGGTCGGTCGATGCTGTTCTGATAGCCGGAGATGTTTATGACAAAGCAGTTCCGAGTGAAGCCGCAACGAAAATGCTTGATTATTTCCTGAGCTCTCTCGCAAAAAGAAATATCTATGTATTCATGATAAGCGGCAATCATGATTCCGATGAAAGACTTAATTACGGCAGCGGCCTGTTCGAATCAAATCACATCTTTATTTCAACAAAATATGACGGAAATCTGTACAGACATACTCTTAAGATAAATAAAGAGGAAGCGGATATTTATCTGCTGCCTTTTGTCAAGGCATCCCAGGTCAGGCATTTTCTTCCCGAGGCAAAGATAGAAACCTATGATGACGCCGTAAAGGCGGTCATAAATAATGCGGAAATAGACAGCTCAAGGTGCAATATACTGATAGCCCATCAATTTGTGACGGAGAATAAAAATGATCCGAAGCTCGGCGGGTCGGAAGGCCTGGGGACGCAGAGCGTCGGGCTCATTGAGAAGGTAGGGAGCGACTGTTTTGATGATTTTAACTATGTTGCTTTAGGTCATATCCATTCCCCGCAGCAGGTCGGACGCAGGGAGGTCAGATACTCCGGGTCTCCGTTAAAATATTCGCTCACTGAAGCGGATAATGAAAAATCCGTTCCCCTGATCACTGTTTATGAAGGGGGAAGCTTAGATATCGAGCTGGTGCCCGTAAAGCCCTTAAGAAACATCCGGCATATCAGAGGAAGGTTAAGGGAGCTGCTTGACAGATTAAGAGTGACAGAACCACAGGATTTTATCTATGCGACTCTTACCGATGAGGAGATCATCAATGATGCCATGGGTATTTTCCGGCAGGTCTATCCGAATACGGTAAAGATAGATTTTGACAATTCACATACAAGAGAGATAGAGCAGGTGGATATATCAAAGATAGCGGAAAACAGGTCTTTTTCGGAGCTGATCGGTGATTTTTACAGACAGATATATGGCTGTGAGATCACGGCGGAAGAAATGGATATAATGAGAAGCGTTGCAAAAGAGGCAGGTATACTGGATGAAGCCGATTAAACTGATAATGAGCGCGTTCGGGCCTTATGCTGATACGGTTCCGGCGATAGATTTCACAATGTTTGAGGAGAAAGGTCTGTTTCTGATATCCGGGGATACCGGCGCAGGAAAGACCACGATCTTTGATGCCATATGTTATGCGCTGTATGGGAAAACCAGCGGATCCTTCAGAGATACGAGAAATTTAAGAAGCGAGTATGCCAGAGAATCAACAGAAACATATGTTGATTTTTATTTCACGCATCAGGGCAGGGAATACCATGTCTGGAGACGGCCGGAGTATGAGAGGAAAAAACAGCGCGGAAGCGGTGTAACTTCCGTGCCCGAAAAAGCTGTTTTTTATTCGCCGGATGAAGCGCCTGTTGAGGGAAAAACGCAGGTAAACGATGCGGTTAAGGAGCTTTTGCATATTGATGAAAAGCAGTTTAAGCAGATAGCGATGATCGCCCAGGGAGAGTTCTGGGATCTGCTGAATGCAAAAACGGAAGAACGGACGAAGATCCTGCGTACGATCTTTCAGACTGGCGGATACAACGATATTGAGTATAAGCTTAAGGAAAGAATGGATGCCGGTTCTAAACTTAAAGAAAATATCGAGGGCAGTATCGTCCAGTATTTTAATGACGTGACAGCCGGTCCGGAGGATGAACTGGCTACAGAGCTTAAAGACCTGCAGGACAGGGCGGCAAGATCCAAAAGCGCTTGGAATCTTAAAGAGATAACGGATATGATAGGCAGTCTTATCAGGTCCGATAACGACAGGCTGGAAACAGCGGATGCTTTTCTTAAGGATATTTCCGGAAAATATGATAAAAGCATGGAAGCGCTTGCGACCGCTCAAACGAACAATGATTTTATCAATCGTTTTGAAGCCCTGAAGATCAGGGAAAAAGAGCTGGAAGAAAAGAAGAAGGAGATCGATGAAAAGGAAACTCTTCTGATCAGGCAGAAGCTGGCTTCAAGAGAAATATATCCCGTTTATCTGTCATGGAAAGAAAAGGAAGACTCTGTAAAGGGGATGGAAAAACAGATATCCGGCAAGAAAGATGAAGTGAAGAAAGCTTCCGATAATGCAAAGGAAGCGGCAAGAGAGCTTGAAGAGGCGGAGAAGAAAAAGCCGGAAGCGGAAAAGCTCAGGAAAATTGCGGACAGGATCGAAGAAGAGAAGGAGAAATATAAACAAAGAGACAGCCTTTTAAAAGAAGCGGAGGAGCTTAAGAAAGCTGCAGAGGACTTTTATGACGAAGAGAAGGATATAAAGGAAAGGGAGGCGGCTCTTAAGGATAAGATAGAGGCTCTCAGGCAGAAACAAAAGGAACTCAAGGATATTCCCGAGAGATTGGCCAATACCAGGATAGTCGGAGAAAAATATCAGGAGTTGTCCGATCATATCGATAAGATCCTTGACAGCATGGTTTCTGAGTGGGGTGATAAAAGGAAAGAACTCGAAGCCAGGCAGAAGGCATTCGCAGAGGTATTCGATGCTTTTGAAAAGGCAGTCAGGGAACGGGTAGAGGCTGAGCGGGTGCTTGATAACTGCAGAGCGGGTATTTTAGCCAAAGGGCTTAAGGAAGGGCAAAAGTGTCCGGTTTGCGGATCTGTACATCATCCTGAGCCTGCAGGGATCCCGGACATAGCTGTTACCGAGGAAGAGTTTAAGAGGCTGAAGGATGCAGAAGAGAAGCTTCAGAAAGAGAAATCCGATGCCAATATAGCGGCGGAAACGGCAAAGGCCTCCTTAGAGCAGTACGAAGACAGGCTCCGGACCGAAATGCTTGACTGCCTTAAGAATAAGCTTATTGAAACAGGGAGCGGACCTGACGGATCTTACGGACTTGATGGGATCTTGAACGGGATAAAAAAGGCCGGACAGCTTGTTAAAGAAAAAATAAAGGAAAATATTGAGAATCAGTCTGAACTGATAAGGAATGACACTGTTTTGAAGCAGACGGATTCTGACCTTGAAAAAGCGCAGGAGCAGGAAACCGGGGAACTTTCACGGGAGAAGGAAAGCTTTCTTAAGAGAAAACAGGATACAGAGAAAGAACTGGCTGAAAAGGAGACCGTACTGAAAACCCTGTCCGGGCTTGGTTTTGAAAGCTGGGAGATGGCAGAGGCCGAGAGGGATAAAGCTCTGGAAAGGATTAAGAAGATACAGGATCATACAGAGAGTTCAGAGCAGGCGAAAAAGGATGCGGATGAAGCGCTTGCTTCAGGCCGGGCTTCGCTTGAAACTCTGGAAGATTCCCTGAAAAAGGAAAAAAAGGAAGAAGAGGACAGGAGAGAAAAGCTTAAGGAAGCCATAACCGGAAATAATTTTGTATCTTTAGAGGATATGCTTGGATCTGTCCTGACAGAGAGTGAGATCCAAAAGGCCGATGAGGAGATAAACGATCACAGGCGGGAGGCGGCTGCAAATAAAGCACAGCTGGCCGATGCCGAAAAAGACGCAAAAGGCCGTACGGTCATTGATGTAGGGTCATTAAAAGAACAGTGTGAGGCGCAGCTTAAAGAGGTTGAATCCGGTCGTGAAGCAGTAAATGCTATAAGGAACAGGCTGAATGGAAACGAGGACAAGCTTGAAAAGATCTCATCACAGGAGGCACAGCTTGAGAAGGCGCGAAAAGAAAACAGTTTATGCACCAGACTGTACAGCCTTGTCAGGGGCACTACCGGTAATGGGAAGATAACATTGGAACAGTATATCCAGGCCGCCGGATTTGACGGGATCATAGTTGCCGCGAACAGGCGTCTGCTCCCTATGAGTGACGGACAGTATGAGCTGTTTCGCAGAGAGGACCCGCCCGGAAAAAAGAGCAATAATTTCCTTGATCTTGAGGTTCTTGACAATTATACCGGACACAGAAGACCGGTGGGGAACCTTTCGGGAGGGGAGAGCTTTAAAGCTTCGCTCAGCCTGGCCCTTGGACTGTCTGATACCGTTTCGTCAAATATGGGCGGTATTCAGATGGATGCCCTGTTTGTGGACGAAGGCTTCGGGACTCTCGACCGAAAATCAATAGAGGGAGCTATGGATGCTCTGATAAATCTGTCGGGAACAAAGAAGCTTGTGGGCATAATAAGCCACAGGGAGGAATTGATGGAAAATATCCCCCAGCAGATCCGTGTAAAAAAGACCAGGGAAGGCAGCCGGATCAGTGTGGAAACAGAGCTTTAGGCTTATTACATAAGGAGAACAAAATGATATACAGGGACATAGCTCAAAAGGCTTTTATGGATTATGCCGGAAAATATGATGCGTCCGACCCTCTGATCTACAGTAAGATCGATCATACTATGCGGGTGGCCGGGAATGCGGAACAGATCGCTGTAAGCATAGGCATGGACAGGGATGATACCGACTTTGGCTGGATGCTCGGGCTTTTGCATGACTTCGGCCGTTTTGAACAGGTCAGGCGTTTCGGGACCTTTGTCGATTCCCATTCCGTCGACCATGCGGAGCTTGGGGCGGATTTACTGTTTAAGGAAAAAAAGATAAGCCTGTTTTCGGAGTCCGGGTTTAAAGAAGCGGATCATCAGATTGCGGAGACAGCAATAAGGCAGCATAATAAGCTTAAGCTGCCGGAGGATCTTGATGAGAGGACCAGGCTCTTCTGTGAGCTTTTAAGAGATGCTGACAAGACGGATATATTCCGGGTTATAGATGAGATGCCTTTCGAACAGCGTATCGGAAAGAGTCTGGGGATGCTTGAGGAAAAAGATGAGGCTTCGCCGGAGTGTATGGAGTGTATACGCCTTCATCGCTGCATTCCCAGGGCATATGTACACTCTCATTTTGAAGGGAGGCTTGGGCACGTATGCCTTGCCTTTGAACTGGTGTTTGAAGAGTCACGCCGTATCGCCCTGAAGCAGGGCCATCTTAAGCATCTTCTTGCGGAAACGGATGAAAACGGCGAACAGATATGGAATGACCGGGAGACCGGTCAGTTAAGGTTTCTTAAAGATGAGCTGGAAAAATACTGGGGTATGGCTCTATAATAATCATTCGATCAGGAGGAGATTTTCAATGATTCTTGCGTTGTACGGAGCCGGTGCAATGGGCCGGGAGGAGAAATTCATAGCGGATCAGGACGGAAGCTACAGTGAAGTGGTATTTATAGATGATGTCCGTACTGAAGAGCTGTCAGGCTGTCCTGTTTACAGCTTCCGTGATTTCAAAAGCCGTTTTTCACCGGAGGAGGTCCGCTTCGTTATAGCGATGGGTGAGCCGCGGTTCAGACGGGAGAATTTTGATAAAATGAAGCAGGCCGGATACACCGGCGCTGTTTAAAGCACCCTTCCGCCTATGTAAGCCCGGATGCCGTTATCGGGGAGGGGGCAGCTATCTGTCAGAGTGCTTTTATAGGTTCGCTTGTAAAGATCGGCGTTAATTTCCATGCTGCCGCGAATTGCTCTATAGGACATGATGTGGTGATCGGCGATCATGTGAGGGTCGGAGCGAACGTCTTCATCGGCGGTCATGTAGAAGTGGGAGATAATTCTTTTCTCGGAATCGGTTCTTTATTAAAGGACAGGATCCATATAGGAAAGGAGAGCGTGATCGCTCTCGGCGCGGCCGTATTTAACGATGTGCCGAATAATGCCACCGCTGCAGGCAATCCTGCGAGGATCGTTGCCGAGGACAGGAGCGGATACCTCTATGCTCCGAGCGGAGGCCAGGTGAAGATACAGAAATCTGCCGGGACGGTTGCGGAGAAATACTGGGAAGTATTCTCGGAATGCTTTGCCGATATCGACTTTAACCCTGTAAACTTCAGGTTCAATGATCCGGGGTGGGATTCCATCATGCAGATGGCCCTGATCTTGCGTCTGGAGGAGACTTTTGATATATCTCTGAAGGGCAGGAGTATCCTTAAAGTAAATTCCTATCAGTCGGGACTCGAGATGGTAAAGAAAAAGCTTGCGGAAAAGGAAGGATGACGGATATGGGTAAAATATGGGATTTTGATTCTTTCGGCGGCACGCCTGCCATCATAGATGACAAAGGCACTGAAATATCCTATGCAGAGCTTATGGATGCCTGCGCGAAGGTTTCGGGCCCGGAACTTGACAGGGCACTTGTCATGATGTTCTGTAAAAATACTGCCGGAGCCGTAAGCAGCTATGTCTCGTTTTGGATAACGGTTTCCCGATCATGATGCTTTCAGCTGCGCTTCTGACAGAGCTTAAGGGGAGTCTTATGAAGGTGTACCGTCCGGGGTATATACTGCTCCCGGAAGAACAGAGGGATGAATATAAATATATGGCCGAGGTGTTACGGCTTTACGATTATGTTGTACTGAAAACAAATCCGTCGCGTATATTCTCATAATGACCGGCGGGGGTTTCATATCGGTTGCCCTTGCTTATTTCTTTTTAGGGCTTTACAGGGGCGCGAACAGCAATTATTGCAACACCGTTATAAACGAGCTTGCGCCCGGCAGGGCATCGACCATGAACGGGCTTCATGCCATGTTTTCGATCGGCGCTTTTCTGTTTCCGCTTTTTCTTGCCGGAATTACAGTAGATTCGTCTGAAAACTGGATCTATGCCTGTCTTTTTATGGCGTTTAGCGGCTGTATCAGCATTCTTTTGTTTGCGGTCTGCCCGGTAACCGGAAAAAAAACGGCAAAGGACAATACAGAACAGTCGGATAAGGGAGATAATACATGGGGATTCTTTAAGGAAAGGCTTTTTTATCTGTCCGCGGCGGCGCTTTTCTTTTATCTCTGCGCGGAAACCGGAGTCGTAAGCTGGATGGTAACATATTTTACGGATACCGGTTATATCTCTGATACACTTGCGCAGCTTACAGCCAGTATACTCTGGATCATGATATTATCCGGCAGGCTGACTACTGCCTTTTTATCGGAAAAGATAGATAAGAGAAAGCTTTTGCCCGCTATGGGGGCCGGCCTTGTTTTCTTTTTTATATTTCTTCTGATCGTAAAGAACGCTGTGCTTATCATGATCGGGATCATGGGATTCGGATTCTTTATGGCAGGCGTCTTTCCTACCACGGTTTCCCTTACCGGGGGCCTCATCGACCGATATCCTCTTTCATGGAGCTTCATTCTGCCGATTTCAAGCCTCGGGGGAGTGATCATGCCGTCGGTCATAGGGTATATCGCGCAAAAAGCTGGGATCGCATCAGGGATAAGTTCCATAGCATTTGCCCTGATAGCAGATCTGATCTGTATATTCCTTATCTGCAGCAAAAAGAATGCAGGGGAATAATCGGCACGAACTAAAGTTCGTGCCAAAGCACACGATTTGCTTCGCAAATCGGTGCAGTAAGGTAATGATTCGGTCTGAAGACCGAATCGGCACGAACTAAAGTTCGTGCCTAAGCACACGATTTGCTTCGCAAATCGGTGCAGTAAAAAGGAGAGTAAGAACTATGCGAGGAAAAAAATTATTAACGATCATTGCCGCTATGGCTGCGGCATCGGTCATAGCGGCCGGCTGCGGGCAAAAGGAGGAAGCGTCTCCTGCCGGATCGTCAGAGACTTTTAAAGCACCCGTGGAAGTAACGGAGGCTGCAAAGGAGGCTGAACCCGAGGAGGAAGAGGCTGCCCCGGCGTCTGATTATCCCGGGACGCCCGTTGTCGAGATCAATATTAAGGATTACGGGATCATAAAGGCAGAGCTGGATCCGGAACAGGCGCCTGAAACAGTAAGAAATTTTATCGATCTTGCCGAAAGCGGATTTTATGACGGGCTTACATTTCACCGCATAATGGACGGTTTCATGATGCAGGGCGGAGATCCGGACGGCAACGGGACGGGAGGAGCTGAAAAAACAATAAAAGGGGAGTTTGCGCAGAACGGGGTACAGAATAATATTTCCCATACCAAAGGGACCTTATCCATGGCAAGAAGCCAGGATCCGAACAGCGCAAGCTCACAGTTCTTCATCGTGCAGTCGGACAGCACGTTCCTTGACGGACAGTACGCAGGCTTTGGCCATGTTACGGAAGGGCTCGACATAGTGGACAGGATATGTTCGGATGCGAAGCCTGTGGACGGTAACGGGACCATACCGCCTGAGGAACAGCCTGTAATGGAGAGCGTGAAGATATCCTATGCACAGTAACTTCGGATGCCTTCGTTTGCAGGAACAGGGATTGTCGTATATTATTATTAATGCAATATAAAATTGTGTTTACTGTATTTCATGTATCTGGCCGGCCGCCTGTGAAGGAGCCGGCCAGATATATTTTTCGGGTATTGTTGTATCAAAAAACTATAGTCGAAAGATGAGGGTATTTATGAAATACCTGTAACATATGAAGCCCCCGACTCTGACGAGGGTAGTCAGATATTTCAGGGGCAAAACCCCCTTTCAATAGAGGAGACGTAAAAGCAGTGGCAGGGGCTTGACAGGCGGAAGGTTTTGGTTTACCCTATCTATGAACATAGCAATTAAATGTTCATAGCCATAACGGAGGGAGCAAAATGGGAAAAGCATTCACGCAGGAAGAGCGCATGCAGGTGCAGGAAAAGCTCAGAAGGGCGGGGATCCGGCTGTTTCGGGATAACGGTATCAGCGGGGTTTCGATAAGACAGCTGACCGCGGCGGCAGGGATAGCGCAGGGCGGATTCTACACGTTTTACAGGGACAAGTATGATTTTCTTGTAGATATAACGGAACTTCGGGTCAGGGAAAAGCTTGCCGTCATGGAAAAGGATAAGGAAAGATCATTGGAGGACCCGGCTGCTTTCCTGGCAGAACAGATGTACAGTGAGGGCATGCGCCTTACGGCCAACAAAGCATTTGACAATGAGATAAGTGATACGCTGGGCTTTTATTTCAGCCTTGACAGCGAGACCAGTGGACGCATACAGCGGCATTACAGGGTATATCTTGAAAAGCTCATAGAATACTGGCAGAAGAACGGGTTTACGGTAAATGCCGATGTGGACGGGCTGCTTGCGGCTGTCAGGATGGAGGGCATTATGATCACGAATGCATCTTATATTGACAGTGCGTATATGTCGAAGATGTACAGGGCATTTTGCAACTGTGTTGTCGGAGAATTCATGACGGTGGGAAGATGAGTAAAGATCATGTGCCCGACAAATACAGACATATTACCGAAGATAAGCTTTATCCTCTGCTCTGGCGCATGGCGATCCCTTCAATGATCGGAATGATGGTAAGTGCCGTCTACAGCATGACCGATACGTTCTTTATCGGAAGGCTCGGACTGACAGATCTTACGGCTTCGGTGGGAATTGTATTTGCTTTCATATCCGTTGTGCAGGCGGTGGGTTTCTGGTTCGGTTACGGAGCGGGAAATTATGTATCAAGGCAGATCGGAAAACAGAGGACGGACGAAGCGGATAAGATGACTTCGATCGGTGTGGGACTTGCTGTCTTAACGGGAACCCTGGTGATGATTTTGGGACTTATGTTCTTAAGGCCGCTTGCGCTGCTTTTGGGGGCAGGCACATCAGAGGGTCTTATGAATGCGACGGTTTCATACCTTCGCATCACGCTTTTTTCGGTACCGGTCATGCTTACGGCAAACGTCCTGTACAACGTACTGCGGCTTCAGGGAGCGGCAAAAGAAAGCATGACGGGCCTGCTTGCGGGAATGCTTGTCAATATGGCGCTTGATCCCGTGTTCATATTGCTTTTGAACATGGGAGTTGAAGGCGCGGCGCTTGCAAGCTTTGCAGGGCAGTTGTGCGGGACTGTGATCCTGATTACGCGGACCGGAAAAAACGGAAATACATCGGTGCATCTGTCACAGGCAAAGCCTCAGCTTTCATATGTAAAAGAGATCCTTGCCGGAGGCGCGCCGAACTTCTGCCGTCAGGGCATAAGCAGTATATCGGCCGTGATACTCAATAATATCGCGGGTTGTTACGGCGAGGCGGCGATAGCGGGGATGACGATATCCTCACGGATCGTGCAGACGGGATATGCGCTCGTGATAGGCTTCGGACAGGGATTTCAGCCGATATGCGCAATCAATTTCGGTGCGGGCAGGTACGACAGGATAAAAACCTCCTTTAAATATGCACTGGCCACTTCTACCATATTTCTTATCATCATGACAGTGATATTTATGTTTGGCGCAGATGGCCTGGTCGGGATTTTCTCCAAAGAAGCCGCAGTGATCCTTACCGGCACGGATATGCTGAAGGCGCAGTGTGTGAGCCTGCCGTTCATGGCTTATTACATTCTGACAGGAATGTGTCTGCAAAACATCGGGCGGTTTGCGGCAGCAACAGGCGTAACGACAGCACAGAACGGGACATTTCTGATCCCTGCTGCGATCATTTTTTCGATCGTTTTCGGATACTTCGGACTTGTATGGTGCAGACCCTTTGCAGACCTGTGCGCATTGGTTTTTTCTTATATTTTCGGTGGCAGGATCAGCAGAAAGATACTGAAGGAAAGGTAAACATGGTATGAACGGATTCATTCTAAGCTTTGATATGATCGGTAAAGGCGACGTTTTCACAGCGGGCGGCAAGGGAGCCAATCTCGGTGAGATGACACGTGCCGGGATCGCCGTGCCCGCAGGCGGGGTGCTGACGGCGCAGGCATATGATCATTATATGGATGCGAATTCCATTGATACGGAAGGGATAACGGAGGACGGGGCCAAAGCGCTCAGGGATAAGATCACAGGCGGTACATTCCCTGATGATATGAAAAAGGAGATAATTGAGTTTTACCGGTCGTTGGGGAGCGGGCGTGTGGCGGTACGCTCATCCGCAACGGCGGAGGACCTTGAGGATGCGAGCTTTGCCGGGCAGCAGGAGACCTACCTTAATGTGAGGGGGGAAGAGGAACTGCTTCAGAAGATAAAAGAATGCTACGCTTCTCTTTGGGGAGACCGGGCCGTAAATTACCGGAAGAACAGAGGTTATGACAGTCAGAAGGTTGCTCTGGCGGTGGTGATCCAGCAGATGGTTGAAAGCGAAAGCGCGGGAGTACTGTTTACAAAAGACCCGTCACAGCTTACGGACGATATAGTGATAAACGCTTCCTACGGTCTTGGGGAGGCGGTGGTGTCCGGCATGGTCAGTCCCGATGAATACCGCTGTGACCGTAAGGGAAAGATCAGAAAGTGCACCATCGGAACCAAGGAAGTGATGATTGTTTACAGCGGAGATGGAACGAAAAGGACGGCCGTTGATGAAAAAATGCAAAAAAACCGCGTGCTTTCTGATGAGATGACAGGCCGCCTCTCAGAAGAGGCGCTTAAGATAGAGGCCCATTACGGACATCCGATGGATATTGAGTGGGCGGTGCGCGATAACAATATCTACATCCTGCAGGCAAGGAGCATAACGACGATAGATAATGAAAAGCCTGCATTTACAGAGGAGGATTTTGCGCATCTTCCGAAGACAGGATCCGCAAGCGGAAAGATGCGCGAGAGTATCCTGTTTAATCTTGAGAAGATGCCGGTTCCCTACCTGCCGCTCGATCATGATTTCGGCGATAACATCGGCAGGCAGAAACAGGTCCTTTTGTCTGATTTTGGGATCGACATGAAGGAGATGGTGCCTATAGATTCTGACGGAATATCATCATTCTGTATGGGCGGCTTCAGGCTGAATAAAAATGTGTTCGGCATCATAAAGAGCATAAGGTTCTTAAAGGATGACGAGGCAAATATCAGGTCAGCGGATGATAAGCTTGCGGAGTGTCAGAAGAGGCTTGACGGGGAAAAGGGCAGGGAGCACGGAACAGTCGCGGAGCTTGGCGAGGCGCTCGGACGTTTGCGGACGTTAACAGGTGATACGGCTTATGCAAGATTCAGATACGCTATATTTCCTCAGGTAGTGGAAAATATAACCCTGGAGAAAAAACTGAAAAAAGCGGACGGAACCTTAAGTTCGTTCGATCTGATGGAAGGGCTGTCATATGTTACGGCAGATATAAACCGCGATATGGCCGTGATCGCAGAGAAGATACGCGCCGACAGGGAACTTGCGGATGATGTGATGAAGCTCGGATACGAAAAGCTTATGTCCGCCCGGCCGGCTCTGAAGGAAAGCTTTGATGATTTTCTGAAAAAGTACGGTAACCGTTCCGATTTTAACTGCTACTGCTTTACATCGCATTCATGGAACGAGGACCCGGAGAGGTTTTTAAACACGTTAAGGACTCTTGTCAGGAGCGAAAACTTAAATATACCTTCCAAAGAGGAGGGGGAGCGGCGGTTTAATGAACTGATGGGAAAAATGAAGCGGACTCTTGGCAGGAAAGCATACGGGTCATTTGAAAAAAAAGTCATGGCGGTGAGGCATTATCATTACATACGTGAGGCGACGCAGTATCTTTGGGAGAGCATTTTTGCTTATTGCAGGATACTGCTTAAAGAGCTGGCAGACAGACTTTTGGCGGATTATGATGATCTTCTGTATCTGTTTGCGGATGAACTGTACAAGGTCTGCCGTAAAGGAGAGATCGATGATGAAAGCCTCCGGCTGATAGAAGATCGTAAGGCTAAACGTCCTCTTGCTGCCGCATACTGGAACAGAAGCATAGAGCAGGCACTGTCTACGGGGAAAAATGAGATTTCAGGAGTCTGCGGAAGCGCCGGACAGGCCGCAGGCAGGGTGCGCATAGTAAGATCGGGTGCTGAATTTTATAAACTCAGGCAGGGTGAGATACTGGTATGTCCCTACACGGATCCCGAGTGGACTCCGCTTTTCACTCTTGCGGCAGCCGTTGTGGTGGATACGGGAGGAACGCTCAGCCACGCGGCAATAGTTGCAAGGGAATATAAGATACCCTGCGTGCTTGCCGCCGGCAATGCTACCTTTCAGCTTCACGACGGGGATACCGTCATCGTGGACGGAAGCCGGGGGAAGGTCTACAGGAGGTAACGCTCCCCAATATTCGCAATCCGTGGGACCCATTCCCCACTTCCTGCTCATATTGCGGCGGGTCATAAAGCCTTTCACCCACTGACAAGCAAGCTTGCCGAGGGTGAAAGGCTTTTTGCCCTGATATCATCATAAAATATAAAAATATAATTGTGAGAACCCGTATTCTGGGGTATGATAAACGGCGGGAGGAATATTATATAACGATGTATTATTCATGCGTAAGTATAATGGCGCTTATACTTCATTTCATCATAAACCGGGATGCGTTTAAGAAGGGCAGGGTCAGGGCCGGACAGGGAGAAACCCGTTTGGAGGAAGCGATCCGCTACAGGCATTTCCTCATTACGGTGACATGTTATTATATTGTGGATATAGCCTGGGGGCTTCTTTATGAGCATCACGATATATCTTCGTTGTTTCCGGTCATCTATTCGGATGCGGTCTTCTACTTCATTTTCATGTTCCTTACGATGCTGACGTGGATGCGCTATATAGTAGCCTATCTGGAGGAGAGGCACCGCCGCAGCAGGGCGCTGCTTTATGCAGTATGGACGATGTTCATTGTCGGTCTGCTGTATCTCATGATCAACCGTTTCTATCCTTTTATATTTTCTTTTAACGGGAATCATGAATATATCGCTGAACCGGGCAGGTATATAGCCTTTATTCTGCAGATCCTTCTGTATATGGCAACTTCATCATATATGCTGTACATAGCCGGAAAAACGAGGGGGGAGGAAAAAACCCGCTATACCGCCCTGGGACTGACCAGCCTGGTGATGGAGCTGTTTCTGATACTTCAGATCTTTAGTCCGGTATTACCTTTCTATGCCATGGGACTGATCATAGGGACCTGTGTCATCCATTCCTTCGTTGAGGAAGGAGAGAGGAAGGAAAAAGAGGCATATGACAACATCGCCATGAGCCTGGCAGAAGATTACGAAGCCATGTATTATATTGATATAGAGACCGGAGAGTACCGTGAATTCTCAATGAGCCGGAAATATGATGACTTGAATGTGCCGGTACTGGGCAGGGATTTCTATGCCGAGTGTCAGGAGAATGTCTTAAGGTATGTCCATCCGGACGACAGGGAGTTTGCGAAGAGCCTGTATTATAAGGAAACGATGATCAGAAACCTTGAAGCCAGGAAGTCGTATTCTTATAAATACAGGATCATGGTAGGAGGAGAGCCGAGGTATTTTCGTTTTACGCTGGTCCGGGCCAATGACGACAGACATTTTGTTCTGTATGAGAAGGACATAGATGATGAGATCACGGCTGAATCCATGCGCCTGGAGAATCAGAAGAAGAACATCACATTCAGCCAGATCGCGGAAAGCCTGGCGGCCAACTATGATGTGATCTACTATGTCGATGTGATGAACGCAAGCTATGTCGGTTATGGATCCAACAATATCTACGGCCAGCTGGAAGCAAGACAGGTCGGAGATGATTTCTATGAAGATATTCTGAATGATATCAGCCAGATCGCTCATAAGAATGACCGCGATATAGTTACAGAGTTCCTTAACAGGGATCATATGATCTCGGCGATGGAGAACCGGAAAAGATACAGTATAGATTACCGTATCGTGATAAAAGGGATATCGCAGTATGTCCGAATGACCGTGCGCAAAGCCAGCGACGGGGACCACTTTATTATCGGAGTTGAGAATATCGACGCTGAGGTAAGAAAAGAGAAGCAGGTTTTAAGGGCTCTGAATACGGAAAAGGAACTTGCCAGACGCGATGAACTTACCGGAACGAAGAACAAGACGGCATACAGGGAACTGGAGCAGTCGGTACAGACAAACATGGATAACGGTATGGACTATCTTCCCTTTGCGCTCGTTGTATGTGATGCAAATGATCTGAAAAAAATAAATGATAGCGAGGGCCATATGGCCGGAGACGAGTACATTAAGGCGTCGGCAAAGCTTCTGTGTGATATATTCGATCACAGTCCCGTATTCAGGGTGGGTGGAGATGAATTTGTGGTATTCCTCCGTGGCGGAGATTATACGATCAGGAATGATCTCATGGAGAGGCTGTACGATCAGGTCAGAAAGAACAGGAATACGGATTCCGGACCGGTACTTGCTGCGGGGATGGCGGAATATATCCCGGAAACAGACAATCTCGTATCGGAAATATTCGACCGCGCGGACAAGGAGATGTATAAGGATAAGCAGGATCTTAAAACCGGGCTTTAAGATCCTGCGTGAAGTTACATGTTTTATTGTACCGGATGCTCAATTCAGAAAGAGTCATTCCGGGATTTCTTCATAGATCACTGCACTGTAAGGCGGAAGCACGCCGCTTTCGCTAACCTCTCCGACGCTGAATATCTTTTCGCATCCGGCTGTCAGCGCTTCGTCATAGGAAGCGTTCTCCCCTGAAAGATTTATGAGAACGGTTGCCCTGTGTTTACCGTTATCCCTGATATAAGCAAATATCTGAGGATCATCCGGCAGAAGCTCCTCATAGCTTCCGTTTACAAGTTCTCTGTGACTCTCCCTCAGGTCTGACAGCTCCCTGTAGCAGTTAAGGATCGAATCAGGATCGGCCGCCTCCGTCTCAACATTAAAAATTTCATAATCATCATAGACGGGAAGCCAGGGATCTCCGGTGGTGAACCCGGCATTTTCGGAAGTATTCCACTGCATGGGCGTACGGGCGCTGTCTCTTGCGAATCTGTGAACGCCCTCCATGGCCTCTTCTTCGGAATAACCTTCTTCAAGGGCAAAAAGATAATGATTTCTGGTTGAAATATCATTGTAGGAATCTATATCAGGCCAGGATACATTGACGAATCCAAGCTCTTCTCCCTGCATGACAAATGGAGTCCCTCTGAGAGTAAGAAGGAGGGCTGCCAGAGCCTTGGCACCCTGTATACGGTCAGCACCCTCCGGAAGGAAATGGTTTATGGATCTCGGCTGGTCATGATTCTCAAGAAACACCGGGTACCAGCCGTTTATATCATCCCCGGATGTCATTTCTTCGCTTGCGGTAAAAAGAGCTTTAAATTCGGGAAGAGTCCAGTCTCTGGTCCTGCACCAGTTGCTTTCATCCGGAAGATCTATAAGCACGTGGCTGAATTCAAAGATCATGTCAAAAACGCCATGCTCTCCGACCCAGTACGGAAGCTCATCGGAAGAGACACCATTGGCCTCGCCTACCGTAAACAGCTCTTTTCCTTCAAGCGCTTTATCTTTAAATTCATTCAGATAATCCAGTATACCCTCCGTATTGGCCGTCATGGCGTGGATATCCGCCATCCCGTCCCCTGCATCCGCCGTTCCGTCCGCAAACACTTCGGGTTTTTTGATGTAGGTTATGGCATCAAGCCGGAAACCGCCTACACCCTTTTCGATCCAGAAATCCGCCACATCGATAAGAGCTTCTCTTACCTCAGGATTAGCCCAGTTCAGATCCGGCTGCTCCGGAAGAAAGGTATGAAGGTAGTACTGTTGTCTAGACTGATCAAATTGCCATGCTGAACCGCCGAAAATGCTGCGCCAGTTAGTGGGCTCGCTCCCGTCCTCTTTGGGATCCGCCCAGATATACCAGTCGCTCTTTTCGTTGTCGGAGGATGACCTTGATTCCTCAAACCATTCATTTTCATTCGAAGTGTGATTAAACACCAGATCCATGACAATGCGGATATCACGCTTACCGGCTTCTGCTATGAGATTTTCCATATCCTCCATGGTACCGTATAAAGGATCGATGTTATAGTAATCCGCTATGTCGTAGCCGTTATCCGCCTGGGGAGAAACATAGCAGGGGGTGAGCCATATTGCGCCAACGCCCAGGTCCTTAAGATGGTCAAGCTCCGAGGTGATCCCGTTCAGATCCCCCAGACCGTTTCCGTCGGAGTCCTTAAAGCTTTTTACATAAATCTCATATGCGATGGTCTTCTGCCACCAGGCCTGATCGTCGGCGGTTTTATCTTCCCTGCTGTATGTTACCCAGATACCATCCTGATCAAGCAGGAGATCATCCCCTTCTATGGTGTATTCGTAATCATTGTCCCCCGTCAGCGTAAAGATCTGGTATGAGCCCCAGTAAATATCAACATCATCCTGAAATGAAAGGATCCCGGTATGATCCTCGTTTAAGATCACGCTGTAAACTGCGCCCGTATCCTCATCCGTCCTGCTGTATGTTCCGGGAATATATTCATACATTGTCTGCGGTCTGAAATCTTTATACCGGATCGAGTCTATGATGGAAGCAAGGGAATCGCCGACCTCCATATTCTGCTCCTCATCCTCACCGTTGTGGCTGATGATCTCAAACAACAGCGCGCCGCCGTTATATTCGCCGCCGATCAGGGTTTCTGAGAGCCCGGAGCCCTCTTCTGCAGGCGGAAGTGTTCTCCAATAGCCCCATTTATCATCAGTTCCCGGAAAGATACCTTCTGTCCTTATGATGTCCTCACCGTCGCCCCAGGCTTCGGTTATCTCCGTCATGGCTTCCTCAGGCTGCTTGCCTGCTACATAGCTTATGGTCACCATATTCGTCCCGGCAGACTCTCCCAAATATACAAAAGAAGCCGTATGCTCATCGATCTCGTTGGCCGAAACCTCCGGGACATCATATCTTACCGACCAGCCATCCGGACTTATATATTCTCCTTCGTCCTGAATAACGGTTTCCTGAGATGCTTCTTTCTTCGGCAGATACTGGATACATCCTGCCATCAAAACAGAAAGACCTATGATGAGAGTGCTGACTGTAAACCTTTTCATGTTCATATTGATCGTATAACCTCCCGTGTTCTTATAGCTTATCAGTACAGATCCCTGCGGATTATCGGGCTGTAAGGCATTTTTTTGACTGATTCCTATGACAATAAACATTCTATCATAATTCAGGGGAAAAATGGAGTGTCAGCATCGCTTCCTGTTGTCCGTCGGAGAGAAATATTGTATATTAGACCCATGATCATTTCAGTGAGCAATTAAAATTAAAGACTAATGGAACCGTGATATTGAGATACAGACAGGAGTTTTGGCTCTTAATATCCTTTCCGCTGATGAAAGGAGCCAGTTGTGACAGATTTTCTGACCTATGCCGTAATATTACTGAGTCTTATCGTCCTTATCGGATTCTTTAATGAGAAAAAAACAAAACTGACCTATGAGATCGCGCTCATGCTTTTTTCGATCCTTATCGGAACGATCGTGACGGTGGCTGATGCATTTATAACCAGTCAGAGCGTCAGCGAGGTCTTGTACAGCGTCCAGGTATTTGATCTGGAGGATTTCCTGATGAAGGGCGTGCTGTGCTTTATGCTCTTTGCGGGATCCTGCCATATGAAGCTGAGTGATTTCAGGCGGTTGGCAAGGCCTGTCGGGGTGCTTGCTGTTATATGTACGCTGCTTGGCGCGATCTTCTATGGAATTCTGTTCTATCTGGCGGCTTTGCTTTTAAAGCTTCCTTTTACGATACCCATGTGCCTGATGTTCGGCAGTATTGTAGCTCCTACGGATCCGATAGCGGCAACGAGCATCTTAAATAAGTTCGGGCTGCCGAAGGATATAAGCTTCCTTATAGAGGGAGAATCCCTGCTTAATGACGGCGTAGGCGTGGCGCTGTTTGTCTGCTTTTCCGGTATTGTTAAGGCAGATGGCGGAGAAGGCTTTTTTACGGTGATGTTTCGGGAGATACTGGGAGCAGTGCTGATAGGCGCAGTTGTTACGAGCCTGTGCTTTCTGATCTTTTCAAGGACGCAGGATGCAAAACGGCAGATCTTTACAAGTCTTCTTGCCGTTTCATTCTCCTATTTTCTGTGCGAACATTTTGAATGCTCCGGAGCGATAGCTTCCGTGGTTTGCGGAGTCCTGTTTGCGGCATTCAGGGATAAAGAAAGGAAAAAGAGAGGAGAATGGGAGCTTCCTGAATTCGACGGATTCTGGGAGATCCTTGATAATCTGCTCAATTCAATTTTATATGTGATCCTGGGCTTTTCATTCATACGTATCCTGCAGATGCCCTATGTACTCAGACTTTCAGTCATCGCTGTCGCCTGCAATCTTCTGGGGCGCTTAGGAAGCCTCTACATCTCCTCTTTCATTATGGGTCCGATCCCCGACGGTTTCGACAGGGCAAGCTTTGTAAAGCTCTTAACCTGGGGCGGTCTCAGGGGCGGCCTTTCCATTGCCCTTGCAATGAGCACGGCCTCAATGCTTTCATCTGAGGATTACCATGTCATTCTGGGCTGCACCTATGCCATTGTCTTCTTTACGACCATAATCCAGGGACTTTCCATGAAGAGGGTATATGACAGGATCGCAAAGGGCAGAAAAGCTAATGCCGTTTGATACATATCTCCGGGTATTCAGTGGCGGTATATGATTCATATAAAATAATACAGATCAGTGTAGTTAAGGATTTCAGGCGGAGGGATGATCGCATGGATCAGAAAAATATGGAATACTGTATGTTCTGCGGTACTAAGCTTAAGGACAGGGAGCTGGAAGGTGAGGGAATGATCCCTTTCTGCGAAAAATGCGGGGAATACCGTTTCCCTGTATTCAGTACGGCAGTCAGCATGATCGTAATAAATAAGAATAAGGATAAGATCCTTCTCATAAAGCAGTACGGACGGGACCGGTATATTCTTGTCGCGGGATATGTCAATAAGGGAGAGGATGCCGAGGATGCCGTATGCAGAGAGGTACGGGAGGAGATGGGGCTTGAGGTCATCGGGTACAGCTTTAACCGGAGCCATTATTTTAAACCTTCCAATACGCTTATGTTGAATTTCACCGCAGTGGTTGAAGACAGCGAACCGCATCCGAATAAGGAAATAGATTATTATCAGTGGTTTGATCCTGAGGACGCACGAAAGAATATCAGCAGCGGCTCTCTTGCGGAGAAGTTCCTCCTTTACTATCTTGAAAGGGGGAACCGGTCATAAATACCGTATCCGGAACGGGAAGGGCGAATATGGACAGAAATCAGATGATGACAAAGATGCCGGTGGGAAGGCTTATCGGAAAGCTGGCGGTACCGACGATCATCAGCATGCTGGTTACCGGCATCTACAATACGGCTGATACATATTTTGTAGGAAGGATCTCAACACAGGCCACCGCGGCTGTCGGGATCGTTTTTTCAGTAATGGCCATAATCCAGGCCATAGGCTTCTTCTGCGGACACGGTTCCGGAAACTTTATAGCGAGGAGGCTCGGCTCCGGCGAGCTGAAGGAGGCGGACGAAATGGCTTCCACGGGCTTTGTTATCGCCCTGATCCTCGGGAGCGTCGCAGCGGTCCTCGGTATCATTTTTATTACGCCCCTGGCCTATCTTATCGGAGCCACAGACACAACCCTTAATGATACAATCGCGTATATGCGGATCATCCTTCTTGGCGCGCCCTTTATGATGGGGCAGTTTGTCATAAATAACCAGCTCCGCTTCCAGGGCAGCGCCATGTATGCCATGGTGGGGCTTATGTGCGGGGCGGTCATAAATATCGGCCTGGATCCGCTTCTTATCCTTGTATTCCACATGGGTGTTTCCGGTGCGGCGATCGCTACGGTCTGCGGGCAGCTCGTCAGCTTCATTGTTCTGTTTTCCCGTACAAGGATCGGGGAGAATATCCGCTTCTCCGTTCATAACGTGAAGATCTGCCGATATTATATTCTGGAGATCATAAACGGGGGAGTACCTTCTCTTTTCAGGCAGGGATTAGCTGCTGTTTCCACTCTTCTTTTAAATCATATGGCGGGAAGCATGGGCGGGGATGCCGCCATTGCGGCTATGTCTATCGTCACAAGGATCATGATGCTCACTTCTTCGGCTCTAATCGGTTTTGGCCAGGGCTACCAGCCGGTATGCTCCTATAATTACGGCGCAAAGCTCTATGATCGTGTTAAGGAGGGATATTTCTTCTGTCTTAAATATGGCACGCTGTTTCTGATGGCAGGGGCAGCAGTCTGCTTTGCTTTTTCTTCCGCAATAATCGGATGGTTCAGGGACGATCCGAAGGTTATTGAGATCGGAACTACGGCGCTCCGCTACCAGGCTGCGG
The DNA here is from genome assembly GCA_024684065.1 of Lachnospiraceae bacterium. The sequence continues at coordinate 23,977 of JAIKXO010000258.1, read as the reverse complement.
CGCTTCCTCTGTTGTGTGTTATCATAATGACAAATATGATGCTCCAGTCAATGGGAAAGGGAATGAAGGCATCCATAACCTCTTCGGCCAGAAACGGTCTTTTCTTTATCCCTCTGATCCTTATTCTTCCGAATCTTTTGGGATTGAAAGGTGTCGAGCTTGCACAGCCCGTTTCGGATGTTTTTTCCTTCCTCCTCGCCATCCCCTTTGCCCGGTCGGAGCTTAAGAAGATGTGAGGCAGAGTGCTATTCCAATGGAGTTTACTTAAGTTTGAAAATAGTTGATGGGATACTTCGAAGGAGACCGATGAAGCAGGGCGCGGTTTCTCCGGCTTCAGGATACGGATAAAGGTTGTTGAACGGTTTACAGTGGCAAAAGGAAAGGAGTCACATGAAAAAAAGGATATGTTTTATTCTGTTATTATGTATGGCATTGTGTCTTGGGGGATGTGTTTATCCCGCCATAACCGATGCGCCCGGCGCACTTTCGTCCTATAGCGGGACAGCAGACACAGAGGAAGCCGGCAATGATACTGCCGACATAGAGGTGGCCGGAAACGATACAGCCGATATAGAGACAGCCGGAAACGATAGTGCCGGTACAGGGACAGCAGGCAATGACACTCAGGATGCAGAGGCTTCCTTAGAAAATACTCCTCTGACAGCAGATACCCCGGAGGATCTGCCGTCTTTGAAAGACTGTGTCGCGTCGGCTGACGGCCTGGGGGAAGATGCTGTCTTCGGAACATGTCTGAGTTCGGCGGGTATTCATGATGACCTGCTGATGGGGCTGATAGAAAAACATTTTAATGCCGTAACTCTTGAAAACGAATTAAAGCCTGATGCGATGTTTGGCTATAATAACGACATGCCCCCGGCGGGCAGCATTCATGAGGAAGAACTGAATGGAAAGATCGTTTCCATACCGGCTCTTGACCATTCCCGTGCGGATGCGATCCTTGATGTTATAGCAAAATGGAACACGGATAATCCCGAAAGCCCGATAAGGGTCAGGGGACATGTCCTCGTGTGGCATTCCCAGACACCTGAGTGGTTTTTCCATGAAGATTACGATAAAAATAATGACTATGTTTCAAAGGAAGAAATGGATTTAAGGCTTGAATGGTATATTAAGTCCATGCTTGAATATTACACAGGTGAAAACAGCAGATACAAAGGGCTTTTTTATGGCTGGGATGTCGTTAACGAGGCGGTCAGTGATAAGGGCGGCTCATACAGGACAGATACGGAAGCCGGAAATGACAGTCTGTCAGATTCCACTCACAGCTCAAAATCAAGCTGGTGGAAAGTATACGGCAGCAACGAATATATTATAAATGCGTTTAAATATGCAAATCTTTATGCTCCGGAGGATCTTGACCTTTATTATAATGATTATAATGAATGCGACGCCTTTAAGAAGAACGGTATTATTGATCTGATCGGATCGGTAAAAGCAGCTGACGGAGCCCGTATCGACGGTTTTGGCATGCAGGGACACTATTTGGTAAATAACCCCCCAAAAGACCGGATAAGCAAAGCCGCCGCCGATTATGCCTCGGTAGTGGATAAGATCATGATAACGGAGCTTGATGTCAAATCAAGCGTATTCTTTAACGGTACAGAGGAAGCGCTTTCCGAAGAATTTGAACGTCAGAAGGATTATTACAGCGAGATCTATGATGTAATGAAAGAGCTTAAGTCCGAAGGCTTAAACATTTCAGGCATAGTTTTCTGGGGAGCGGTCGATACATATTCGTGGCTCCATGAACAGGGTGAAAATCCGCTTCTCTTTGACAAGGATTATAAGGCGAAGCCTGCATTTTACGCTTTTACGGGAGGGAAATAAAAAAGGGAATATCACTTTTGACCCTCACATCATATTATTCGGAATGCGACACAGATCGTAAAATAAGACAGGATATGATTTTGGTATATATTAAATAATTCCTGTTAAAAAACCTCCTGTCTGGTATCACCGGGCAGGGGGTTTATTTTTTTCGGGATATCAGTCATCAGAAGCCTCTGCCCCTGTACAGTAACAGTGGACAAATACAGTCAAATAGGATAGACTTGACTATAGTAACGAGCTATAGGTCAGGCAGAGAAAAGGGATTACGACACATGAAGATCGTTCTGAAAAATCTTACCAAGAAATTCCCAAACAGAAATAAAAAGGCGGGAGGAGATGTGACCGCTGTCGATGATTTCAACTTTGAGATTCCGGACGGAAACCTGGTGGGCCTGCTCGGTCCTTCGGGCTGCGGCAAATCCACCACGCTCAATCTGATCTCCGGCCTGGAAAAGCCTACGGACGGCAGGGTCTTTTTTGGCGAAGAGGATGTGACGGAGCTGCCGGCCATGGACCGTAATGTCGGGCTGGTATTCCAAAGCTATGCTCTGTATCCTCACCTTACGGTGTTTAAAAATATCCGGTTTCCTCTTGAAAACTTCAGGGGAGAAAAAAGACTGTCAAAGGAAGAAATGGAAAAACGCGTTCTTGAGGCCGCTTCCCTGGTTCAGCTGGAAGGATTGTTAGAGCGCAGGCCTTCCGAATTATCCGGCGGACAGCAGCAACGGGTTGCCATAGCCCGTGCCCTTGTGAAAATGCCAAAGGTCCTTCTGTTAGACGAACCCCTGTCGAATCTGGATGCAAGGCTCCGCCTCCAGACTCGGGAGGAGATCAGACGGATACAGAGAGAAACCGGCATTACTACCATTTTTGTCACTCATGATCAGGAAGAAGCCATGAGTATCTGTGATCTGATCGTAGTCATGAAGAGCGGAGCCATGATGCAGATGGGAAGACCGCAGGATGTGTACGATGATCCCGTTAACCTCTTTGTGGCAAAGTTTCTCGGCACGCCGCCCATCAACGTATTTGAAGGCACTGTCCGTGATGATCTTCTGTATATCGGCGACGACAGGATCTTCAGGATGATCCGGCCTCATAAAGAAGGCGATGTCTTTGTTGCCGTGCGTCCCGAGGGTTTCATCCCGGATCCTGACGGACCGTTAAAATGTGAACCCGGAAGGCTTGAGGTCATGGGACGTGACGTCAGCATCGTGACCGGGCATAAAGCTCTGAAAAACGAAAGCAGGCTCTTACGCGCCATCGTCAGTGCCGATAATATGGAAGGTTTCGACCTGACCCGGCCGGCTTTTCGTCTCAAACCGGCAAAAGTGCTTATCTTTGACAGGGATTCCGAAGAACGGATCCGCTTTGAGGTTTCAGATGGACAGATTTAAATCCTTAAAAGCATGGCTCTACCTTCTGCCTGCCATATTGTTTCTCGGCGCCTTCATGGTGTATCCGCTCATTGATGTGTGGATCTACTCCCTTGAAGAAGGCTATAATTTTGCTTCCGGAACCTATTTCGGAACAGGTACCTACAATTACTCCTTTGTCCTAAGGGATCCGTATTTTATCGCGGCTCTGAAAAACACTTTTATTATCGTTATCATAACCGTTCCTCTGTCAACAGGGCTTGCACTCCTTATCTCCCTGGGACTGAGTGCTGTCAGGCCTTTAAAGGAACTGTTTCAGACCATATATTTTCTTCCGTATGTAACGAACACTCTGGCTGTCGGACTCGTATTCATGATCCTGTTTGATAAAACACCTTATTCCGATGGCTTTGTCAATATTCTGATCTCATTCTTCGGCGGAAACACAGTGGATTTCATAAACGGGCCTTACTGGGCAAAGATGTTTGTCATGTGCCTATATACGATATGGGTCGTGCTCCCGTTTAAGATATTGATACTGACCTCCGCCCTCGCCTCTGTTCCGAGAGTATACTATAATGCCGCCATGGTGGACGGGACGCCCCCTGGCAGGGTTTTTTTAAGGATCACCCTCCCCATGATCTCTCCCATGATCTTTTATCTGGTGATCACGGGTTTCATCGGCGCATTTAAGGCTTATTCGGATGAGGTGGCTCTGTTCGGGACCGATCTGAATTCCGCGGGCATGAACACGATCGTGGGTTATATCTATGATATGCTCTACGGAAACTCCGGAGGTTATCCGTCCTACGCTTCCGCGGCAGCCATTCTGCTTTTTGCCATCGTACTGACGATCACAATGATCAACCTTATGATCCGTAACCGGTCGGTTGTTTCCGGCTGAGAAGAGTAACCCATATTTCCCGTATCCTCCGCTAAAACGGCAGCCTGCCCTGCCTTAGTACGGACTTAAGAATAAAAGGAATTATGAAAAGACACACAAACATACCGCTGAAAAAAATCATGATATATACAGGCCTCATTCTCTGGGCCGTGATCGTACTCTTTCCGTTTTACTGGATGATCCTGACCTCGTTTAAAAGCTACAGCTCCTATAACGCGGAATATGTGCCCAGATTTTACGCTGTGGATCCGACCCTTAAGAATTATGCGGATGCCTTTACGCTGGTCCCCCTCGGGAAATACCTTCTGAATACGTTAATTTTTACCGTGATCACAACGGCTGTCATGCTGATCGTGATCACTCTTGCGGCCTTTGCTCTTGCAAGGCTTTCCTTCAGAGGTAAAAACCTGGTGTTCACGCTGTTTCTCAGCCTGATGATGATCCCAAACGAGCTTGTGATCATCACGAATTTCGCGACCATCACTTCCTTAAACCTGAGGAATACCTTTACGGGACTGATCCTTCCCTCCGTTACATCGGTCTTTTATATCTATCTTCTTAAGGAAAATTTCGAAGGTGTGCCCGATGATCTGTACTATGCCTCAAAGGTCGACGGAACCTCGGATCTGCGTTATCTGCTGAAGGTCTTAATCCCGATCTGCCGCCCCACCATGATCACCATCCTTATCCTCAAGGTCATTGAATGCTGGAATCTATATGTATGGCCGCGGCTCATCACCGACAACCCGGATTACTTCCTTGTTTCCAACGGTATACAGGAAATACGGGAAAACGGCTTCGGGCGTGAAAATATCCCTGCGATGATGGCTGCCGTTGTGATCATTTCACTTCCGCTTATCGTTCTGTTCCTTGTTTTCCATAAAAGGATCATGGAAGGTGTCGCTACGGGAGGTACAAAAGGATGAGAACCCGATTCTTTTTACGATTTCTTTTTCCGGTTATTCTTGCCGCCGCGTTCCTGTCCGGCTGCCATGGCTCTAAGGGGCTGCCGGAATTTCACGTGCCTGAAGAATTTGACACCCGGAAAGAATTTGAGATCACCTTCTGGGCGAAAAACGATACGAACAAAACCCAGACTGACGTCTATAAAAAGGCTATCTCAGACTTTGAGGCGCTGTACCCGAATATAAAGGTCAATATCCGTCTGTATACCGATTACGGGCGTATCTATAATGATGTCATTACCAATATCTCTACCGGGACGACACCTGACGTCTGCATCACCTATCCCGACCACATCGCAACTTATATGAGCGGCATTAATATCGTTGCACCGCTTGATGAGCTTATTGCCGATCCGAAATACGGAGCCGGCGGCACCGGACTCTTATATGATGCGCCGGCTATTGACGAACTGATTCCGGAATTTCTGCATGAATGCTATCTGGATGGCAGGTGCTACGCCCTTCCCTTTATGCGTTCCACGGAAGCGCTGTATATCAATGAGGATATGGTCAGATCTCTCGGCTATGAGGTTCCCGATATCCTGACATGGGACTTTGTGTGGGAGCTTTCGGAAAAGGCTCTTGAAAAGAACGAAGACGGAACCTACCGGATCAACGGGCAGAAGGTACTGATCCCGTTCATCTACAAATCGACAGACAATATGATGATCTCGATGCTTAAGCAGAAGGATGCCCCGTATTCCGATCCCGACGGCAATATCGGGTTATTTAACGATACGACAGAGGAGCTTTTGCTTACCGTCGGTGACCATGCCACAACCGGGGCTTTTTCCACCTTTAAGGTTTCAGGTTATCCCGGGAATTTCCTGAATGCGGGCCAGTGTATGTTCGCGGTGGATTCCACTGCCGGCGCAACCTGGATGGGAAGTGAGGCACCTTTGTCTGATATCGCCCCGGAAAACAAGGTTGACTTCAATACCGTTGTACGTCCGATCCCGCAGTTCGATATTCAGGATCCAAAGATGATATCCCAGGGTCCCTCGATATGTGTCTTCAATAAGGAGGATCCTGAAGAGGTGCTGGCATCCTGGCTGTTTACACAGTTTCTTTTGACAAATGAGGTACAGGTCGCCTATGCTGAGACCGAGGGCTATGTTCCGGTAACCACAAAAGCCCGTAATACGGAAGAATACCGCGATTATCTGAAGCTTGAAGGAACGGATACCCTGCACTATCAGGTCAAGCTCGATGCTACAAAGCTCCTTTTGGACAATACGGCCAATACCTTTGTGACCCCGGTCTTTAACGGTTCCGCATCCCTGAGGGATGCTTCCGGTGCTCTGATCGAAAATGTCACCAAAGCGGCCGTCCGACATAAGAAAGTAGATGAAGCCTTTATAGAACAGACCTTCGACGACGTAGAGAGTCTGTACAAGCTGGATTCCCGGGCTCAGACGACCATGCAAAAGGAGGCCCTGGGTCCTATGCCCAAAGCCTCCGTTATCCTGCTTTGCTCGCTTATAACGATCTGGGTGATCCTTCTTGTCTTATTTATCAGACGAAGGCTTCACGCAGGTACCATCACTTGACAGTGATCGAAGTGATGTGGGGATTGACTCCCTCATACCAGTAAAGGAATCCGTCACAGTCGATCGTATCGCCGATCTTAAGGGTCTGTGCTGTCTTGTAGACCTCTGTATCGGGACCTGTCAGATAGGACCTTACAAGAAATGTATAGGTCTCTCCGTCCTTTGAAACATTGAAGTACACATCATTTCCTTCATCGCCGGAGCCGTCCCAGTTATAAAGGAAGGGAGCTTCATTTCCGGAGGCATCCGTGGAAGGCTCAACGGTAAGACCCTTGAAGGATACGAACTGGTTCATGCTTTCTATAAGCTCATCCTTGCCGAGAAGTTCCGTAACATCCTTTGCTTCGGCAAAATAAGTGCCGTCTTCGATCTCGAACGTTCCGTCCACGATCTCCACCTCGCCCGACCATTCGGACTTGTAGCCCGTTACTTTTATCTTTGTTCCGGGAACGAGCTTTGCCGCTTCTTCTTCGGTACACGGCAGTTCATATACGAAATAAGCGCCGTCCTGATCCTGCGTATAAAGCGTGATCTTTCCGTCCCACCAGGCATTTGCCCCCTGAATATATGTCTCTACCGTTACTTCGGAGTTAAGCTCGGCGGCTTCATATTCCGCATAGGTCATGACTCCTTCGCCTTTCTCATCGGAAACGGCGGCTGTGTCCGCTGCTTCCTCAGTCTTTGCTTCCGCATCCGCTGCATTGCCGCTTCCGGCCGATGCAGGAGCGGTAGCCGCGCCCGGGACACCGGCGCAGGCCGTAAGCGTCAAAGCTGTCATGCCAAGTATCAATATTGCTGCTGTTAATTTTCTCATAATACGATAGGTACCTCCTTTGCTGGACCTCAGTGATGGTGAACGAATGAAAGCGCATCCGCCCCATTTATTTACGAGACTATTATACGAGCAAAACAGGCAGGATGCAAATATGTATTTCAATGCGATATACCCTCAGAAGATGCGGGCTCAGGTAAGGAAATGCCGCAAAGATTCTGTTCCATCGCGGATACAGTACAGAAGAAGATCAGGACGAAGACAAACATTCCGATAGCGATTCAACGAAAATATCGATGACCCCAATAATAAATATATCATAGCAGAAGGCCTTAGCTGAATAAGATATTACCGGTATATCGGCCGGATCCGGAAAACACCCGCAGGAGATATGCTTCCTGTGGGTGTTTTTTATTGATAATTCAGTAATTTTAGGCTAAACTGATAACATCGGGATGAAAAGATCACGGCCAATGACAGATTGCCGCGATCTTTGTTTCACATAACAGGCCGGCTTTTCGCTGCGGCCGGTAATAACAGGAGGAAAAGATGAGCTCAGATAATAAACAGATAGATGCCATTGAGGCCAGGCTTGATGAATTTGCCGCTTCGGCCATGCTGCAGAAGACATATGATTTCGGATACCCGCTCAACCAGAAAAGCAAACTGATCGGATTTTACAGGTGGTTTTGGGGCAGCGGCATCAATCTTTCCACTCTGGACAATGCCGGTGATCCTTTTGACATACAGGAAAAACTGCCGAACTCTCTCATGTTTGAACGTGAGGTAATTGAGTATTTCGGGAAATTGTATAAGTTTGACGAGGAAGAGGTCTGGGGTATAGTTACCTTCAGCGGTACGGACGGAAATAACCACGGGCTCTATTTCGGATCAAAATATCTTGAAAAGAAAACCGGGAAAAGGCCTGTTCTGTATGTATCCGATTCAGCCCATTATTCCAGCAAGCGCCTTGCGGATCTGCAGAATCTTGAAATGAAGCTTATTCCTTCAGATGTGCACGGCTGCATGGATCCCGATGGACTTGAGAAGGCACTTATTCCCGATCGTCCCGCACTTGTCGTATATGCGCTCGGCACCACCTTCAAGGGGGGCATTGACGATCAGGATACACTGAATGCCGTGCTTGCAAGGCATCCTTCGATTGAAGTTTACCGTCATATAGATGCTGCGCTTTTCGGCGGATACATACCTCATTCCAGGTACAGTGACATACTCAACCGTAAGCTCCATCCGTTTGATTCGATCGCGATAAGCGGACATAAATACTTCGGGATGGATGAGCCGGCCGGAATATTCCTGACAACAAAAAATGTTTTAAATAACCAGAATCCGTTTGACGTCTCATACCTTAACAGGAACATGCCGATGATCAACTGCTCCCGTTCAGCCATTTCGCCGCTCAAGCTATGGTGGATAATCACTCATACAAGCGAAGAGGAATTTGCCGGTCAGACTTCGGATATGCTTGAAACAGCTGCCTGGCTTAAAGAAGAGCTTAAAAAGGCCGGATGGCCGGCATGGCTTGAAAAGGCTTCCAACACCGTATATTTCAAGCGCCCGCCGGAAGAGATCGTTGATAAATATGATCTTGCTCCCGACTACGACGAGAGACTCGGCGGAAACCTTTCTCATATAGTGGTAATGCAGCATGTAACAAAAGACAGATTAAATACTTTTCTTGATGACCTGAAAAAAGTTTCCGGGTGATCATTTTTCCTTTATATTGTAAGTCCTTATGTGAAACAGGGGAGACAGGGGGACGGTTCTTTTGTCTTGGGGGAGACAGGGGGAGAGACAGGGGGACGGTTCTTTTGTCTTGGGAGACAGAGGACGGTTCCTCGTTTCATTCAGATGATAGAGCCGGTATGGAAAGGATCCGTACGATCCGGGACGAGGAGCAGGATGACATAAAAGTTTTTACCCGTAAAATCAAATATCAGAAAAAGAACACCTCTTCTGTGACAAAGTATCGATCGCTAACGAAAAAAACAGGAAGAGGTGTTTTTTATATATAAGGATAATATAAAGCTTTTATCTGATAATTTCACTAGATAAGCACATGATATTAGTTTAAACCGTCATTTTATACAAATAGATTGATAAAAATGATTGACAAATAGGTCATAATGTTATAACATAATAACATCATAATGAATTTTGAAAAACAGCTATATTAATATGAAGTGGAAAGGAGAAGAAACATGAAAAAAATTACTTGTATTCTGATGACTCTTGCGATGGTCCTCAGTCTTTGCGCATGTGGCGCAGTGCCGGGTCAGCCGGCGGCTGATGCTTCCACAGGTGCCGGCGCTGAAACGCAGGCAGCCGCTACGGGAGAAAAGATCACTGTTATCCTGCCGCGGCATGAGCTTGATACAATCGGCTTCTATGAGGAAAAGACCCGTGAGTTTGAAGAAGCTACCGGCATCGAAGTTGAGCTCATCCTCATGAGCTGGGATCAGGTGGCGGACCGCCTTACGACCGATCTGGCAGCAGGCGGCGGAACCTATGACGTCATTGAGCTTGATAACGCCTGGGTCGAGAAATTCGTGAAAAACGACTGGATCGCACCACTTGACGATTATGTGACTCCTGAGATCAAGTCAGGCGTTGTACCCGGCCTTCTGGATAAGTTCTCCTCAGGCGGCAGCCTTTACGGCATAACCTGGAACAACGATACCCGTTTCTATATGTACAATGCGGCGAAGCTTAAGGAGGTGGGCATCGATAAGGCACCCGAGACCTGGGACGAGGCTCTGGAAGACTATAAGGCTCTTTCTGACGCGGGCCTTGTAAGCTCTGCATACATCGATTGCTATAATCAGGAATGGGCCGGCGCCAGCGAGCTGATCTTCTTATGCGCTTCCTTCGGCGGCAAGCTCATAGATGACGACGGAAAGCCGGTCATGGGTACTGATCCTAAGACCAAAGCGGCTTATCAGTTCCTGGTAGACGGGATCAACAACGGCTTTATCGATCCTTCTTCCCTGACCTCAAGCCAGGAGACCACTAACGACGTATTCTGCATGGGCGATACATTTATGTTCCTTCAGGCATGGCCCAGTGTTTATGCTTCAGCTAACAACCCGGATACCTCCAATATCGTAGGCGAGGTTGAAGTGGCCGATTACATTATCCACGACGATGGCGCGGAGGGTATTATCCTGACACTTCCCGAAGCTATGTCTATAACCTCTACATCCGAGCATAAGGATGCCGCCTGGAAATATATCGAGTTCATGTCAAGCCATGACGTGGAACGCGAGAAATGCTTAAAGCTCGGCGCCCTTCCTATATGGACCGACCTTCTCACCGATCCCGAGCTTTTAGAGATGTTCCCTTACTGGAAGAATTTCAGCAACCAGATCGACAAGGCTACCGGCCTTCCCAGCGTTCTGTGGTATGACGAATTCGTTGAAGTGATGACTGTGGAGTCCCAGCGTATCCTTTTGGGCGAGGTTTCCGTAGAGGAAGGCCTGGCCTCGATGCAGGAGCAGTGTGAAGCGCTGGCAAGCGAGTATGACAACTGAATGCCCGTAAAGCTAATGGAATAAGGATATAAAAATTGTGGTGGACGGGGAACTGTCCACCACAGGCAATATGAAATTCGTTAGAGGAAGATGCTATGATGAATAATAAAAATCAAGTGAGCGAAAACATAGCTGTCTCTGCAAGCGAACGAAAGCGAAGGAGGCTTCCCTATATTCTGTCACTGCCGAGTGTACTGATCGTGTTCGGCGTTCTGATCCTGCCTATCCTATACTCGCTGTTTTTAAGCTTCCATAATCTGGTGCTCAGCTCCCACACCTATGAGTATGTCGGTTTAGAGCATTATATATCCATGCTTCATGACAGTTCCTTTATAAGCTCGATCAGGATGACCCTGCTGTTTACGGCGCTGTCTGTTGCGGCGGAAATGGTCGTCGGGATCGCGGTGGCTCTGGTGCTTAATCAGGAGTTCTGGGGCCGGGGGTTTGTACGCGGGCTTATGATCCTTCCATGGGCGATGCCGGGCGTGGTCAACGCCATAATGTGGCAGTGGATATTCAATTCCAATTACGGAGCTCTGAACGGCCTGCTTACAAAGCTGGGCGTTATCGACCGTTATCAGGTGTGGCTTGCAAAGCCTACCTCCGCCTTCATCTGCGTTCTGGTCGCAAACATATGGAAAGAAACTCCCTATGTAGTTTTGCTGGCTATAGCAGCGCTTGCGAATATCTCCAAGGACCTGTATGAGGCGGCGGCAATCGACGGAGCATCGTCCTGGAAATCTTTCTGGAAGATCACTCTTCCCCTGATAAGACCGGTGGTGCTCATTCTGCTGATCACAAAGACGATCTGGGCCCTGCAGACCTTCGATCTCGTCTATATCATGACGAAGGGCGGTCCCATGGGTGTGACGGAATTCATTGCCTTCTATATCCAGAAGACGTCCTTTAAATTCCTGAAATTCGGCTACGGCTCTGCCATGAGCTATACGGTATTCATGATCTGCTTTGCTCTTACGATGGTATATATAAAGTGCTTCATGGGGCAGGATGAGGACGAAGGGAAAAAGAACCGGGTGAAGAGGAAATGATCCGACCTGAAAAACAGGTCGAATCGGCGCAAACTGAAGTTTGCGCCAAAGCGCACGATTTGCCAGGGCAAATCGGCGCAGAAAGCGAGGGATGTACAGTGAAAAGAAAGGTGAAGAAGCGCATCAGGCGCATTGTCTTATATTTTCTTGTTTTGATCATTGTAGTGACGGTTGTGGCCCCGTATCTGTGGATGTTCATATCAAGCATATCCACCAAGTCGGATCTGCTGAAAAAACCTATGCGCTGGTTCCCGGAAAAGCCTACTTTTGAGAATTATGCCGCCATGTTGCTTGGCACTTCGAGCCGGACAACCGATGCTGCCTCCCAGTTTCTTTCCGCATTGAAGAACAGCTGCATCGTTACCTTCTCGGTCACGATCATTGCCCTGCTGGTGGGCCTGATAGCAGCGTATGCCTTTTCCAGGTTCCGCTTCAGAGGACGAAATTTCCTTCTTAACGCAACTTTGTCTACCCAGATGGTACCTGCGGTGGCTATAATAATTCCCATGTATACGATCATGGTGACCTTAAACCTTCTGGATACGCGATGGTCCTTAGTGATCACCTATATGGCCTTTGTGCTTCCCTACCTCATCTGGCTGCTGAAGGGATATATAGACGGAATTCCGACAGATCTTGACGAGGCGGCTCTGATCGACGGGTGCAGCAGGGTGCAGTCATTCTTCTTAGTGGTGCTGCCCGTGGCCTCGACAGGACTTGCCGCTACAGTGATTTTTGCGTTCATTCTTTCATGGAATGAGTTTTTCTATGCGGTGAATTTTACCTCAACCACAGCCGCAAAGACACTGCCTGTGCTTATCACGGAGTTTTCAAGCAAGTTCGGGTCAAATTATATCCTGACCTGCACGGCGGGAGTACTTACAAGCCTGCCGCCGGTATTGGTGGCACTGATATTCCAGAAGTATATTATTTCCGGCCTTGCCTCCGGAGCAGTGAAGGGTTAAAGTGATTATCGGCACAAACTAAGGTTTGCGCCTAAGCGCACGATTTGCTAAAGCAAATCGGCGCAGAAGAGGAAATGATCCGACCTGAAGATCAGGCCGGATCGGCACAAACTAAAGTTTGCGCCTAAGCGCACGATTTGCTAAAGCAAATCGGCGCAGAGATCCGTATGGAAAGGAGATGTGGAGTGGATTATCTGCTTGGTATAGACGGCGGCGGGAGCAAGACGGCTCTGTTATGCCTTGACAGGAAGGCAAACGTCGTTGGAGAGGCTATAGTCGGCACCACCTATTATCTTCAGGTGGGCGTGAGCGGAGTGATCGAAGAGCTTAAGAAGGGAATAGAACAATGTCTTCCGGCAGGAGCGGAGGCGGCAGTCTGTTTCGGTATGCCGGGCTACGGTGACTGTCCGGGTGAAGACGGTCCGGTGACAGCCGGGATCGCTTCGGCTTTTCCTGAGCTTAAAATCCGTTTTGTGAACGATGTAGAGGTCGGATGGGCGGGCGCGCTTGCGCTTTCCCCGGGAGTGAGTCTTGTAGCCGGCACCGGTTCTATTGCCTATGGACAGGATGCTTCAGGCCATAGTGCCAGATGCGGCGGATGGCACGCCTTTTTTTCGGACGAAGGCTCCGGATACTGGCTGGGGCGGAGGCTGTTACAGCTGTTCTCCATGGAGAGCGACGGGCGCCTTGAACGGACTGCGCTGTACGACATAACAAAAGAAAGCCTGAGCCTTATCCGGGATGAAGATATAAACAGCTATACGGATGAACGTTGCATTCATTCCCGCAGGGAGACAGCTGCCTTACAGAGACTTCTTCTTCAGGCGGCTAAGGCAGGGGATCCGCAGGCGGTAATGGCGTACAGGGAGGCAGCGGATCAACTGGCGGAGATTGTCCTTGGAGCAGTGTTAAAGCTTAGCTTCCCCGAAGGACGGGTGACACTTTCCTGCAGCGGGGGTCTGTCAAATATAGAGTCGTTTCTGATGGAGCCCCTGAGAGACCGCCTCAGAGAGCGGCTGGCTCCTCTTGCCGCAGATTTTAAGAAGCCGTTGCTCACAGCCTGTGAGGGAGCAGCTTTGCTTGCGGCTCAGGAATTCCTTCCGAAAGACATGGAAATCCTTCGAAAGGCGTTATTGACAAGGAGCAATAAACAGGTATTATAATATGGGCTTGTTCAGTATGAGGAAGGCATGTCGGGGACGGGTGTCCGAGGATTGCTTTCATAATACTGTTTTTTGCGGCAGGTGATTCCGGAAAAGACCGGATAACGCGGAAATACAGGGCAGTTCATAGCCTGGTTCTGAACAGTGAAAAGGTAAAACAGGAGGAGAATGAAATATGTATAATATAGAGCATGAGATAAGGGATCAATTCAACGCCATAGACAAGACCATTGATCAGGTCCTTTCACAGAAGGAGGAGATCTGCACCCTGCTTTCAAAGGTAAGATCGCTGCTTGTCATCGGCTGCGGGTCAAGCTTCAGTGTGGCCAAATCAACTGCGATGCAATTTGCCCAGTATAGCGGGATCCCGGCGTACCCGCTGCCTGCAGGGGATCTTCTGGTAAACTTTGAAGACTATGGTGGAATGCTTTCGGATGCCGCGATCCTTAGCCTGTCCCGTTCCGGCTCCACAAGCGAGGCTGTACGTGCGGCAGAACGCAGCAGGAAGGAATTCGGCTGTCCCGTTATTTCCGTCTGTGCCGTGAAAGATTCGCCGATCGAACCGGTTGCGGACGTAAACGTTATCATACCGTGGGCCTTCGATGAGGCTGTCTGCCAGAGCCGCACGGTTACCAATCTCTATATAGCAGGCCTTGTAATGGCCGCGCTTAAGGGCGGACGTGAGGACCTGATCCAGGCGGTTAAAAAGCTTCATCCCGCCTCCCAGGAGTTTGCAGGTCCGGTTGAAGAGCTTGCCAGGGAATATGCAGAAAAAGGCTGGAGCAAGGCTGTTGTCCTTTGCGACAGTGCCGCGGCGGGCCTTGCCGAGGAAGGGGCTCTTGCCTTCAAGGAGATCTGCCGCAGGGATTCGAACCATTATCACCTGCTTGATGTGCGTCATGGGCCTATGGTGAAGATAGATGAGAACACATTGGTGGTGGCGTATTTATCGAAAGGAGATTTCGGCCTGCAGGCTGATCTTATTAAGGATGTAGCTAAGCGCACGGACTGCCTTCTTGTCTGCTCTGCGGTGGCTGAGGCTGAGCAGCTTGACGGAAAGTATGTGCGGATTCCTGACTGTGGTGCTGATGTGGTTAACGCGGTATTTATGCAATATTGCATTCAGCTTATCACCATGTACCATGCTTTTCATCGCGGGGTGAACCCTGACAGTCCGGAAGGCCTGGACGCCTGGATCAAACTTTGATACTGCCGGAGAGATGATATGATCAATTCAAATGGAGGAGCCCTTTCCGTGAATCAGGCTCCGAAATATGTTCAGGTAAAAGAAGAGATACGCCGTAAGATCCTTAACAAGGAGTGGGGCGACGGGGGGCGCGTTCCCGTGGAGGCGGAGTTCTGCAAAATGTTCGGTGTCAGCCGGATCACAGTCCGCAAGGCGTTGGAGGAACTGCAGGCGGAAGGATATCTTGTCAAGATACAGGGCAAGGGAACCTTTGTACGCAGGAAAGCCGTGGAGCAGCGGCTTTCCAAGTTCTATTCCTTCAGCGAGGAGCTGCGCCGCCAGGGACTTAAGGAGCAGGCCGAGGTCATCGAGCTTGAAGTGATAAATGCCGATGCTGAGCTGGCTGAAAATCTTAAGCTGCAGCCGGGTGATCTGGTGCAGCGCATATACCGCCTCCGACGCACGGAGCACGGGCCCTATGCTCTGGAGACCTCTTACATACCCTGTGGCATTGTAGGAGAGCTTACGACGGAAATGATCAACGAAAAGGGATTATACCGGTCCATGGAGCAGCACGGAGTGGTTGTAAACAGTGCCCGTGAGACCTTCAAGGCTGTGAACGTCAATAAAGAGCAGAGCCGTCTTTTGGAGGTGCGAAATGACGCGGCGGCAATCTCCCTGATCCGTACCGCTTTCAGCGGGATCGTGGTGGTTGAATATTGCGTCTCGATCGTAAGGGGCGATTTCTTCTGCTACTCCTTTGACCTCCAGTAAGAGACATGGGAAGACATGGGGACGGTTCCTTTGTCTTGTAAGAGGCAGGGAACGGTTCCTTTATCTTGAAGAAACACAGGGACGGTTCTTTTATCGTAAGACAAAAGAACCGTCCCCCTGTATTTCCCCTGGTAAGACAAAAGAACCGTCCCCCTGTATTTCCCCTGTATTTAGGCCGGTGCCATTAAAAGACAGGAACACAATTGTTTCGGAAATTTATAGATATCAGCCATGAGCCGGCAAATAGCCGACAGGGTTTACTTTCTTAACGAATCCCTTACCACTAACTCCGTGCGGAAGAGTACCTTCCTCACAGGATAGTCCGGCGTCTTAAGCATTTCGCTTATGAGCCTTACGGCCTCACTTCCGATACAGGCCCTGGGGACTGATATAGTGGTGAGCTTCGGTATCATATAATTTACCGAATCGAGATTATTAAATCCTATGACCCCGACGTCCTCCGGGCATCTTATTCCCATTTCGTGAAGAGTGGACAGAACCGCTTCAGCCAGAGAATCGCTTCCCGCAAATATCACGTCAGGAGGATTCTCCATGCCCATAAGCTCCTTCGTGAGCTGAATGCAATTTTTCTTATCCCAGCTGCAGTCCTTGACAAGGGCAGGGTCATAAGGAATGCCTGCCTTATTTAAGGAACTCACATAGGTCTTAAACCTTACGGAGTCCATCAGCATGTCACCCGGACTGCTTCCGCTTATCATCCCAATACGCCGGTATCCGCGCCCTAGCAGGCAGTCCATGACCTGCGTGTCCGCTATTCTGTGGTCAAAGCCAACGCTGTTGAATTCATAATCGTCATAGTCATTATCCACCGATATGATGATGGGGATCTTTTCCTTAAGAAAACTGAGCATCTCTTTCGGAAACTGTTCCATAAGGATAACAGCCTTAAGATCCAGAGCCAGGAATTCCTTAAGCGCCATTGGATTTGAAAGCTCGCTGTATGTCTTTGTCCCGGCGATAGAGAAACCAAGTCTTTCACACTCCCTTTCCACGGCGCTTAGTATATCCATAAAAAAAGGATCAGAATACTTTTCGGTTGTTATGGACATGATGCAGCCTATTCTGGTTCTCTTGCCGGATCTTACCGGAAACTCATATCCGAGACTGTAGGCCGCCTCCGTTATTTTCTGCCTGGTCGCTTCAGAGACCTTAAAGGAGGAATCTCCTGACAGTACCCTGGAAACCGTGGCACCGGAAAAGCCTGCAATTTTCGCGATATCCCTTATGGTTGCCATAGTAAACTCCCTTCCCGTTAACCGATTTGTTTACTAAACAATAATAACATCAAACATGATCACTTTTCAACATAATTCACAATTATTTTAAAATAATTCATAATTTTATGTTTACATTTTCAGGAATCATTCCTATAATATGAATAGTAACAAGCAGTAAAACATTGAATATGTTTAGTAAACAAACCCAAAATCATACGAGGAAAAGAACAATGAACAAATTTACTTTCATCGGAGCAGGTTCATTCGAATTTACCAGGGATCTTATAAGAGATCTTATGACCTTTCCCGCCTTTGATGACTGCGAACTCATGCTGATGGACATAGACGAAAAAAAGCTTGAGTACGCAAGGAGAGGCGCGGAAAAGGTGGTCAGGGCCGGGGGGCATAAGGCTGTGATCAAAGCTACCACCGACAGGCGGGAAGCTCTTGAAAATGCTGACGGAGTGCTTATTACGGTTCTCCAGGGTACTGTGGATGTCTGGAGGCACGATATTGAGATCCCGAAAAAATACGGGGTGGATATCTGCGTAGGGGATACCAGGGGACCTTCAGGCATATTCAGGTTCCTTCGTACAGCGCCGGTCCTCCTTTCCATAATAAGGGATGCAGAGGAGCTTTGTCCGAATGCGGTGATCTTAAATTATACCAATCCCATGGCCATGCTTGTAAGCTATCTGCAGTCCCAGACGAAGTTAAGTGTCACCGGGCTCTGCCACAGCGTACAGGGTACGGCGGAGATGCTTTCGGAGTGGCTGGGCCTTAAGCCCGGGGAGCTTGATTATACCTGTGTCGGAATCAACCACCAGGCCTTTTATCTTAAGCTTTCCCATAACGGAGAGGATATGTATCCGCGTCTCAGGGAACTCGTAAAAAAGCCGGAGATCTATGAACAGGAGATGGTAAGGAATGAGATGTTCAAGTATCTGGGATACTATGCTTCCGAATCCTCAGGGCATAATTCCGAATACAATCCCTGGTTCAGGAAACGCCCGGACCTGATCGAGAAATACTGTACCCACGGGACAAGGTGGAATCCCGGAGAGTACGCCTTTATCCTTAAGGAACATCTCGACCGGGAGAATACCTGGGAAAAGGAATATACCGACTGGCTGGAAAGCGGTGATATAGACCTTGAAAGAGGAGATGAATATGCCTCCAATATCTTCAATGCCCTGTACGGGGATCATACTCCCTTCCCGTTTAACGCCAACTTAAGGAACAAGGGCTATGTGACAAACATAGATGAGGGCGCCTGCGTGGAGGTCCCTGTTATCGTGGATAAGGACGGGATCCATGTTAAAGGAACCTATACGCTGCCTGACAATATCTGCGCTCTTGTCTCCCATTCCGCAAAGCTTGAGGAAATGGCTGTAAAGGCCGCGATCGAGGGAGATCCTGAATGGGTATTCCAGGCAGTGCTCCAGGATCCTCTGACCCAAAGCGTTTGCAGCATGGAAGAGATCCACAACATGGTCCAGGAAATGCTCGATAAAAATAAAGAATATCTCGGCTACTTTAAATCACTTAAACTTAAGTAAACCAAGGAGGAACGATTTATGAAAAAGAAGCTTATGATCTTAACTTCTCTGTTGTTGACAATCTGCATGGTATTACCGCTCACCGGCTGTTACGGGGGAGCGCCGGGCGCAGATTCCGGAAAGACCACCCTTACCTTCTGGACGCATAACGATGAGGACACCTGGAACGCGTCCTATCAGGCTATGGCGGAGGGTTTTATGAGCGAGCATCCTGATGTAGAGATCCATATCGAGGCCTTCCCCTATGATGAGTATAAGACCAAGATCCAGACAGCACTTATGTCTGATAAGGGAGGAGCCGATATCTATGAACTGTGGGGAGGCTGGGCTTCTGATTTTGTCCCTACAGGTTCACTTGCGGCGCTTCCGGATGATCTGGCCAAGCAGGTTGTTTCCGAGGCTTATGAGAGCACCTACGGCACTCTTCAGAGTGACGGCAAGCTCTACGGCATACCTCAGGAATTCAATATCGAGTGCGGAGGACTTATCGTTAACAACAATATCCTGAATGAGGACGGGCTTTCCGTACCCACTACCTGGGATGAGCTGGTAGATAACGGTATAAAGGGAACCGTTAAGAACGATAACGGTGAGATTGTCATAAAAGGCTTCGACTTCGTAAACGAAGACGGTGTTATGTACCTGTTCACCTCCATGATCCTTTCCCAGGGGGAGGAATACATGAATCCTGACGGAACCTTTAATTTCAGCACGGATGCCGCAAAGAAGGCGTGGGAAGAGCTGGCCGGTCTGGCTATGGAAACAGACAGGCAGACCACAAACCTTTCCGGTCTTGACGACGGAAGCGATATAGAAGGGTATCAGGAGCTGTATGCCGGACAGGTCATGATGGTTCCCAGAGGTCCCTGGTGCATCGCGGAAGGAGAGAATGAATTCGAGCTGGAATACGGAAAGGACTACAGCTATGTGGAAATGCCCTTCTACGGTCCCGAGAAAAGGTTTGCCGCGGAAACCGGCTGGTCTATGGGTGTAGGCTCCTCTATTCCGGAAGAAAAACAGGCACTGGCATTTGATTTCTTAAGATATGTTTTCAGTGACGGCGTGATATTGAATCATAACATCGCCTGCGGACAGATACCTGCCAAGAAATCTGTTGCCGAAAGCGAGGAATATGTAAAAGGCTTTGAGTACGCGACTCCCCTGTTAAAGATCCTGGACGGCGGGCAGTATATCGGCAATTTCAATACGGGTTTATTTAAGGATGCTGTAAATGAAACCTTCAGTTTATACTGCAAGGACGGCTATGAGAGCACAGACGCAGCCTTAAAGGAACTCGAAGACAGATGCAACGAGATTGAAAGAGATTAAACGCATTTTACTTCCGGGAAGGGGTTTTCTTCCTTCCCGGATTTTCTTTGTATCGCAGGGCCGGCGAAAAGAGCATGTCAGCAGAGCTGACCGCCGGCCCGCGGGCGGGTAGGGGCGATTTCATCTTCCATACCCGGTTATTTTCTTCTGCGGGGAATAAGACGTGGTTAAGACAAATAAAAAATTTCTTCTGGTGATACTGATACCCCTTTTTGCCGAAGCGATCCTGTTTTTAGTGATACCGATAATCGGAACCATCAGTATTTCCTTCATGGATTACAATCCGTTGAGGCATGACAATTCCTTCGTGGGGCTTAAGAACTATCTCGCCCTTCTTGATGATAAGAATTTCCTTCTTGCATCCAAAAACACTATTGTCTTTACGGTGGTAACGGTGATCCTGAATATCATCCTCTCCCTTGCTACTGCCGCGCTGATAAGCCAGCTTAAGAGCAACCGTACCAGAAGCTTTTTCAGGATGATGTTCTTCCTGCCCTGCATAGCCCCGATGGTGGCTTCCGCCGTAGTATGGGGGCGGAGTATTTTCAATACAAAGACAGGGCTCTTAAACAACATTATAAGGTCCTTCGGCGGAAAGACGATTGCCTGGACAGGGGACAAGGATTATGTAATGCTTTCGATCATTGTCTTTACTCTCTGGGCTGACATGGGCTACAATATCGTCCTTTTTTCCGCGGGGCTTGACGGCATTCCCGGAGAATTCTATGAAGCCGCATCCATAGACGGGGCCGGGAAATGGAAGCAGTTTTTAAGGATCACCCTTCCCCTTCTGGGAAGGACTACCACCTTTGTCGTCCTGATGACCTTGATTTCCTACTTCCAGATGTTCTCGCAGTTCAGCGTGCTGCTGTATAAGGACGGGCCGCAGAATTCAGGACTGGTGCTTACCAGCTATATTTATAAGACTGCCTTCATGAACAGGAACATGGGGTATGCTTCGGCCATATCCGTGGTCCTCTTCATACTGATACTGGTAGTGAGCCTCATCCAGCAGAAGCTGCAGGAAGTGAACTGGGAGTATTAGTGTGAGAGAAAACAGATACTTTCACCACTATCTGTGCCGCAGGCCTAAGGCGGCGTAATGGAGTATTGATATGAGTAAGAATAAAAAGAAAAGAGAAAGGGATTTTAAGGAAAGAGTCATAATCTTCTTTATTCTCTTTGCCGCCTCTGCCCTGGTGGTGATACCCTACTTATGGATGTTAAGTAACTCCTTCAAGACTTCGAAGGAAACGATCACGGATCCGAACCATCTGATCCCCTTAGAGCCTACCCTCTACGGGTACGAAAAGGTGATAACGGGCTCCCCCTTCTTCAGGTGGCTGCTAAACTCCGTGATAGTGACGGGTGTAAATACGGCGATCATTCTCTTTACCAGCACTCTCCTCGGCTATGTGTTCTCCAGATACAGATTTAAGGGCAAGCAGTTCCTTTTCTCGATGCTTATGTTTACGATGATGGTACCTGCCCAGGTGACAATGATAACCACGTTCATAATCATTGACGGGATCGGCCTTTACGATTCGATACTCGCCCTTATCATCCCTTCTTTTGTAAATGCGTTCGGGATATATCTATGCAGACAGTTCTGTGATGAGATACCAAGGGAGCTTATCGAGTGTGCAAAGGTTGACGGAGCAGGGGATTTTCATATTTATCTTAAGATCGTGATACCTCAGATAAGGCCTGCCATAGGATCCCTTGCGATATTTACCTTCCTTGAGTACTGGAACGATTACCTTAATCCCCTGATCTATCTGTCAAGCACCGACAGGATGACGCTGCCGTTGGCTTTAAGCTATTTTTCAACCCAGCATTCCACGGACCTGTCCGCAACGATGGCCGCTTCGGCACTTATAATGGTACCTTCCGCCCTGATGTTTATAGTATTCCAGAAACAGTTCATCAAGGGCATATCCCTGACGGGAATGAAATAGAATGGGAAGCAGCCGGCTAATCCGGCAGACAAAAGGATGGAGGGAGAATGTTCTGCAGCCTTAAGAAAAAGTATCCGTTATTGCTGACTGTTATGATTATAGGAGCCTCTGCTATGTCCTGTGCAAACATAAGTAAAGAGATGTACGTCCCCGCAGCCGGAAGCAAAGAAATACATGTTTTCGCAAACGGAAGCGATGAGACCGGTGACGGCAGTATAGAAAAGCCTTATGCCACTCCGGCATTTGCAGCGGGAAAGATCAGGCCCGGAACTACAGTTATAGTCCATGAGGGGACCTACCCCCAGTTTGAGATAGGACAGGAAGCCTCCGGAACCGAAGCAAGGCCGGTCGTATTCAGGACGGCTGAAGGAGAAAAGGTTCTGATAGAATCCGTAAATGGGGAAGAGGCCATAGCAGGGCAGAGCGTGGGCATCTATCTTACAAATGTGGACAATATTACGCTTGAAGGCTTTGAGGTAAGAGGCGGCACACACGGGATATATTATGAAAGCCTCCAGTCCGGAGGCGAAAAGCCCCTTATGAACATCCATATAAAGGACTGCACGGTACATGGTGTAAGAGGAACCCACGGTATCTGCGTCTATGCCAGAAATGACTATGCTCCCGTGAAAAACATCACCATGAGTGGCTGCCATGTCTATGACTGTGAGTGCTTTGACAGTGAATCCACCGTCTTCAACGGAAACATTGACGGTTTTACGATAGAAGGCAACCTGATCCATGATAACAACAACATAGGCATTGATATGATAGGCTTTGAAGGGAATGCAAAGCATATCAGAAGTGATTTTGGAAATCCCTATGATGTGGATTTTGTAAGGAACGGCGAATGCTTCGGAAATGTGGTCTACAACATAAGTACCGAGGGAAACGAGGCATATCTTCTGGACGAAGGCGAATATGATCTCTGTGCAGACGGCATATACGTTGACGGAGGTCAGAACATAAAGATACATGACAATTTTGTGTTTAACTGCGATATCGGGATCGAGGTGGCAACGGAGCACAGTCCCGATGACAATGAGCTGTTCATGGTAAGCGGCATGGACGTATATGACAATGTGGTCGCCCGATGCGCCGGATGGTGCGGACTCTGCTTCGGAGGGTATGATAAGGATCTCGGGTTTACACAGGACAGTCTTTTTCACAACAATACCTTTGTGGACAATGCCGTGACCATAGGTGTCCAGCGCAGCCGGAATAATAAGATATATGACAATATCTTCATAGGTGAAGGAAGCCGGATAGAATACAATACCGATGTAGCCGCGGAGGATATGGTAAATGAATTTACCGATAATATCATGTCGGAAACCGGGGATGGCATTCTCGAAGGTTTTAAGTCCCTGATCGAAGGCAAGGGTTCTGCCTTCACGCCCGCGGACCGTTATGTTGAGATATATGAAACAGAGTGAAACCGTGAAATGAAACATTGGGACAGTTCCCCGTTTCACTTGGATCGTTGCCAAAAGTCTGATCTTTCATACTGATGTTGAACAGTGCCTTCCTGTCACGGAAGGCTGTAAAGAGTCACCTGCCGCATGTTGATGATCATATGGTCATGACGGATCAGGTGCTTTCTGCGGCTGCTTCCCGCAGTTTCATCAAAAAAACAGCATCACCCTCTAATAAATCTGAAGCTGTCTTATCATTTCTGAGCGCGTATCCTTATCCATGATAATCCATATTTCCTTTGACGAATGATGCCTTATATAATATACTGCATTTTACAATAAACATTTGATGCGGATCGGGAAGCTTTTGGC
>JAIKXO010000108.1 GCA_024684065.1 Lachnospiraceae bacterium | reverse complement strand
TCGAGAAGGTAGTCCCCGCTGATAATAAGCTTACCCTTGTTGAAATATATCGCCGGATCCAGATGCCTGAAATTACCGTTTACATTCATGGTCCCGCCGTTTAGGTTAAGATCCGCCATAAGACCGTCCACATTTCCGTTTATGGTCATGGTTTTGCCGTTTAAGTCAAGCTTGTTCCAAACCTTCTCAACAGGCCCGGCTATCGTAACGTCCTCCGTTAGCCTGTTTACCCCCAGGGTCTTGAACTGTACGTTCTTATTGATCGTCTTTATGGTCTCAAAGCAGGCGGAGCTGCCTGCAAATTCCACCACCTGTTTCTTTGCTCTTCCGTTAAATTTCGCTATATGCCTGTTGCTGCACCTAATGGTATTGCCCCTGTAATCATTGACATTTCCCTGAAATTCCATGGTGCCGGCGGAAAGAACCGAGGAATTGTAGCTCCTTGCGCTGAAGTTCCCCAGAAGGACAAAGCGGTCCTTATCATTCTCCATCTTTATCCACCCGTAGGAAGGCTTCGGTGTTCCGTCCGTTTCCTTATCCGGGCTTTCAATATAAAAGCTGCCGTCCACCCACAGCTCACCGCCGTTAAAGTATATTGCCGGATCCACCAGCCGGAAATCCTTCTTTACAAAAAGCTTTCCGCCGTTTAAGTCGATATCCGCGCTTACCTTCTTTATGTTTCCGGTGACCGTCATCCATTTTCCGTTCAGATCAAGCTTGTTCCAGAGATTCTCAACATCCCCATAGAGAGAAATATTCTGCGTCAGTCTGTGAACACCAAGCTGCTTAAAGGTAACATTGGGGTTCGGCGTGGCTATGGTCTCAAAGCAGGCGGAGCTTTCCTTAAGGTCTACAATCTGGGGTCCCAACCCGGAAAAGACACCGATATGATCACTGCTGCCTCTTATGGTATTTCCTCTGTAATCCGTAACATTTCCTTTAAACTCCATGGTTCCTGCGGAAAGCACCGAGGAATTATAGCTTCTGGCGTAAAAATCCTTCCCGACTATAAGCTTATCCTTGGGATCTTCCATTTTAAGCCAACCGTATACAGGTTTAAAGGAGCCGTCCGCATCCTTTTCCACGCTTTCTATCCTGTAGTCGCCGTCAACCTGCAGGGTTCCCTTCGAAAAGTAGATCGCGGGGTCATACTGCCTGAAGCTTCCGGTTACGGTCAGTTTTCCGCCGTTTAAGTTAATGTCTGACGATACTTTGTAGACATTCCCCTTTATCGTCATCTGCTTGCCGTTCAGATCCAGTTTGTTCCAGATATCTTCGACATTTCCGGTCAGGATAACCGATTCGGTCAGGGTATTTATGCCCAGCTGCTTAAAGGTAACGTTCTGGTTCCTTGTGCTTATGGACTGAAAGCTAGCCGAACTGCTCTGAAGGTCTACGACCTGGTTAATCCTTCCGGAAAATAAGGCCTTATGATCACTGCTTCCTCTTATGGTATTTCCTCTGTAATCCGTAACATTTCCCTTGAATTCCATGGTTCCTGCGGAAAGCACCGAGGAATTATAGCTCCTCGCTGAAAAATCACCGCCGACAAGAAGGTAATCCGCGGTATTTTCCATCTTGAGCCACCCGTAGGAAGGCTTCGGAGTTTTGCCGTCAGTATCCTTATCGGGACTTTCGATAGTATAATTACCTCCCACCTCAAGTCTGCCCTTGTTAAAATAAATTGCAGGATCCACCTGGGCGAAATTCCCGCCCACTATGAGCTTTCCTCCGTTCAGATCAATGTCCGCGCTCACCTTTTTTACGCTTCCGGTAATCTTTAAGGTCTGTCCCTTCAGATCCAGCTTGTCGCTTATCTCATCCACATCGCCCGAAATTACGGCTCCTGTCTTCATGCTCTTAAGCCCCAGCCTTTTAAATTTCACGGCCGATGATCCGGTAACGATGCTCTGGAAGGAAGCTCCGCCTGCCAGATCCACAACAACGGGCTTTTTTGCCATCCCGAAATTAGCAAAGTTGGTCCCGCTGCAGCGGATCGTATTTCCCCTGTAGTCAGTAACATTTCCGCAGAACTGCAGCTCGCCGGCGGAAATGACGGAGCTGTTATAGCTTCTGGCCCAAAAGTCGCCTCCCACATACAGCTTGTCCTTGTCCTTTTCCATCTTGATCCACCCGTAGGAGGGCTTCATCACACCGTTTTCCTTTTCCGTGCCTTCGATGGAATAATTCTTTCCGACCTGGACATAGCCTCCGTTTACATACAGGGCACTGTCTACCTGGTGGAGATTTCCGCTGACCCTGAAGTCTCCCCCCTCCACATCGATATCCGACTGCATGAGTACATCGCCGGAAACCTGCAGGTAATTCCCGTTAAGCTTTAAGGATCCCTTAACGATAAGATCGCCGTCAATGCTCGTTCCCGAGCTTAAGGTCATACTCTTGCTTATGGTCGTGGTCTTCCTTCCGTTTATGGTCTCCGTTTTTGTCCCGGAGATATCAAGCGCCATTACCTTCTGCGGTGCCGTACAGAACAGCGCCACTGCCGTAAGAACTATGAGCAACCCTCTGATTCCCTTTTCCATAGTATTCCTCCTTTTTAAGTGGTTTTCCTGCGTTCTTTCAATATTATGTAAACCTTTGTGTCATCCGTTTTCCTTACCAACCGAGGAAAGTACCAGCCTTGCTATGATAAGATATACAACTACCATAAGTATCAGCAGCCCCCAGTTCATAAGGATATGTTCTGACGTAAACTCGAAACAGTCCTCGGGAAGGTGCTGAAGAGGCAGTCCCTTCTGCTGGAGGCTCAGCTGAAGGTCATTTAAGTTCGCCGTGGTACCGTAAGCCTCCATGCTCCAGCGGCAGGTAGCGAACCAGGATATGATCTTCGTGGCTCCCGCAAGGGAAAACATCATACCCGAGAAAAGGATCTGGGGCATCAGAAGGATAGGCGCTACCGTCATGGCCCTGTCTGCATTCGTAAAGAGAGAGGATACGAAGAGACCCATACCCATGGCTGAGACTGCGGTAAAGAAGGTAGTTATAAGCATCTCCAGGAAGGGGCTCATAATGACCCCCTCCTCAGGCAGTCCCACCGCAACAGCAAATACCGCAACGATCAGGATACTCTGGATCGCACACATGATCCCGAGCACGATGAGCTTTGAAAGAATATAATTCGTAAGCGACAGCCCCGTCATATACTCACGCTTCAGTATTGTACGCTCCTTACAGATCTCCTGGATGGCATTTAACATACCTACCCAGAAGGCGCAGCAGGAAAGCGAGAACAGCAGGCTCTTTGTCATCTCATACTGTTTGAACTGCTCCCCGTCTGCTACGAAGGAGATAAGGATCGCGAGCAGAGGCGCCTGAAGCAAAAGCAGTATAAGGCGCTGCCTGTCGTTGAAAACAAGCTTCATATAGCGGGCGCAGAGCACAGGCAGCTGCTTTGCCCTCTTTTCCTTTTTAGAATTAGCTGCCGCCTTTGGCTCGATCCTTGTCTTTCCTGACTGGGCGGCTACCGTCGCATCGTATTTTTCTTTCCACTGTGGCGCATTGTCAGTGATCATGCTGTATACATCCACCACATCAGGGACATTGAAGAATTTAAGGGCATCATCATAAGCCCCGAAAAAGGTAAGGTTTCCACCCTTGCCCATAAATACGATCTTGTCGCACATCTTAAGCTGAAGGGTGCTGTGGGTGACGAGGATAACAGTCTTGCCCCCGTCCGCCATTTCCCTTAAGGAATGCATCAGGTTGCGTTCAGTTCCCGGATCGAGACCCGAGGCAGGCTCATCCAGGAATAAGAGGTTCGGATCAGATAAGAGCTCTACTGCTATGCTCGCCCTCTTTCTCTGACCGCCGCTCAAAGCCTTTATAAAGCTGTTCTTTTTCTCGGTAAGCTCTACAAGCCTTATGGCCCTGTCGATGGCCGCTTCCCTCTCCTGCCCCGTGGTATCGGGAGGAAGCCTGAGCTTTGAGGTATAGAGCAGCATATCATAGAGCGTAAGATTGTCGTAAACGATATCCGACTGGGGTACGTATCCGATGAGCTTCTTTAAGGAATCAAAATTCTGGTAAAGATCCAGGCCGTTAATATAGACATTTCCCTTCGTGGGAGAAAGGTAACCGCTCATCGCATTTAAGATCGTGGATTTGCCCGCTCCGGAGCCTCCGATTATGGCTATGAGCTCGCCGGGCTTTATATGGAGGCTGACATTATTTCCGGTTAAGAAGAGTTTTTTACCCTTGCCCCTTGTAATCACTACGTTTTCAGCGTCTACCGAGATACCTCCCCCGTAGCAGCACCAGGACAGCATCCGGGAGGTAAAGATCAGCTTGGAGTTCGTAATAACGATAACGTCCTTTTCATGCAGGACCTGTCTTCCCGTTATCCTCCGGTTATTTACGACGACGCCGTTCGTACTTCCGTTGTCCGCGATATAATAATGCTTTCCGTCGAACTGAATTTTAGCGTGAACCTTTGAGACGCTGATATGCGGAAGTATGATGCTGCAGCCCTGCTCACGGCCGATGGTAAGCTCCTTCTGGCCTGTTAAGGCAAGAGTATTCCAGGAATTTGCAGACTGGGCATCCGCGAATACAAAAAGAACTCCCTCAGCTATGGTCTCAACGCCGTCGTCGATCCTTATAAAATCGCCTTCACAGAGAGCCCTCTGAAGAATGGAGGCATTATTGTAGATAAGGCCGTTCGTACTGGGGGAGGCTCCATAATATCCCCTGTCCTCCATTGTCCACTGGCCGTTTGTCCTTGAAAAGCGCCCGTGCTCCGAGGAAACCAAGAGCGAGGTCAGGACAATGTCGTTTCCCGGACCCCTCCCGAAGGTTATGATATCCTTCCTGTAGTCTGAAAGGCGGATATTTACAGGCACGTTTCCCCCGTCAAATATGGTAACTATGAGATCGCCCCCTGAGCCCGCATTCCCTCCGACCCGGCTCCCGAAGGGGCTTCCCTGCGCATTGCCGTGCAGAATGTTTGTTGTTTTATCCAGATCCATTATTCTCCTCCTTGATCAAGGTTTGGTAGTAACAATTCAGATCAAAAACCAGAATTGTTATACCTTTTATCCGAACAGCCCGAACAGCTTTCTCTTCTTTACCTCACAGAGTATTATGGTCACGTTATCCCGGCCCCCGTTTTCAAGAGCGGTTTGCAACAGCTTATCCTCTGCCCCGGCCAGATCGTTTTCGGACAGGATACGGGCTATCCCGCTTTCCGTAACCATATCCGTAAGCCCGTCCGAAGAGATCAGATAGATGTCGCCGTCCTGATAGTTTCCTTTAGCGACATAGGGCTCTATGCGCATCTCCTCCGGAGGTATCCCAAGATTCTGGGAAAGCGGGGGCTTCCCCCCGAAATTATAAGGCGCAGTATGATCGACCGATATCTGGACAAGCTCACCCGAAGCGAAGCGGAATATCCTGCTGTCGCCTATATTGCAGAGAGTGATCCCTGTATCGTCAAAAACAAGCATGGCGCCTGTCGTTCCCATGGATTCTATGGAGTTTTCCCTTGCAAAACGGCATATCTTCTCATTTGCTTTTTCGCAGAGGGATAAGAGCGACTCTATCGGATCCCTCCAGTCAGTAACCTCCGCCGCTGTCTCGGAAGCAAGGAGCGAGGCCGTCTCTCCGCATTCCTCTCCTCCCATTCCGTCAAAGACCCCGACAAGCAGGGGTTCTCCTCCCTTATACCCCCCGTGCAGCGACTCCGGCATCGATGCCTCGTGGTTTCTTAAATAAACGCCGCCTGCAATGAAGTTATCCTGGTTTATCTTTCTTATTTTTCCAATATTACTGACGCAATAGTATTCAACATTGAATTTTGCCATAATCCGCCCTTACTTGGTAAACATTATTCCCCATTCAGTACCGTCAGGTAAAACATACGTGCCAATGCCGCGTTCATTATTTCCGTCACGGTAGAACATGCAGTAGAAACTCTCGTCCCCGTCTCCTTTTGCGCTAAGCATCTCATCCTCAAGTATGCAATCGTAGGAAAACGCGGCCCTTGTATCATCCTCCATACTGCTGAGATCCTGGAAAACCTTGCCTGGGTACCCCGTGGCGCTTCCGGTACCGTTGGAAAGGTCAAACTCCATTGTACATAGTATGCCCGGGCAGTCAAAAAAGGACTCAATATCCGACATATCATCCGTTCCATCACTTATCAGGCACTTCCAGTTGCCGTTTATCTCATCGGCGTCCGTGATATAATCCACCGAATAATAATCCTCGTCCGCCTGTTCATTCAGGAAACCGATGACCCATTCAAAATCCCCGATAGCGGGCGTGGCCGTTTCCCCTTCCTTCAGCTTCCCTGAGGGCTTTTTGTTTGATGCGGTTTCACTTAAGCTTTGTGTCTGTTTTGCGGTTTCGTTGAGCTTGCTTGCGGTCTTCTCTTCCCCGTTTTCTTCCTCCCCGTCTGAGTCCGTAGTTTTTTTAGCCTCTGTCCGGCTTTCCTCACCAGAAATAACGTTATCCAGTACCGCCCCGATGGATAAGCCAAAGATCCACTTTATTATGAGGTCTTCCTGTTAAGGAAGCGGTAAAGCACCAGCCCCAGTGAATACAAATCCACTGTTTCATTATAGGAAGTACCCTTTTCCACCTCCGGGGCCATATAATTATAGGTTCCCTTCTGGGAGAGGGCCCCCGCCACATTTTCAAGCTTCCTTGCTACTCCGAAATCCCCCAGCTTATAATCCCCAAACTCGTTAATGAAAATATTCTCAGGTTTAATATCACGGTGGATGACCTTTTTCATGGCACAGATCTCAAGGGCGGAGCAGATATCCACCCCGAGCTTTAAAACCGCCTTTTCCGGGAGCATATCGTCCCCGATAAAGGCGTTAAAGGCGTAAGCAGCTCCATCCTGATAAGTATTGTCCATCCCACTCTGTCCTTATGCTCAACCACCTTATAATCTTCAACGCTGACAATATTCTGGATACCCTTAAGGGATTCCATGAGCTGGATCTCGCCAACGAAATCGTTGACTATTCCTGTAAGATAGGATCTGGTATCGTCCTCGGAAAGCCCGTCCGCCCTGAGCGACTCAATCTCGGAGTCATTCGCCGGGATCTTGATAACCTTGATCGCGGCCTTGCTTTCCACGGTATAATCCGTTCTCACCGCTTCATATACAACCCCGTAGGCTCCCTTTCCAAGCTGCTTTACGACCGACCATTCGGGCCACACCGAGCTTATAACATCATTTTCCATCAGATACTCCTCATATTTTATTCATGACTCTGTCATTCATATATCTTCACATAGGTAACCTTCGTGATAATTCCGTCTTTTGCGTCATAGCTGACATAGAACTTGTCGAAATCATTGGAATATATGCCGTTTTCGCCGTCTTCCTGTTTGGAAAGATTGTTCGCTTTAAGATTCGCGACTGCATTATCCTCCGTCATCCCAACAGAAATACCGTACACGGAGAAGCGGTTCACAGGCTCATAAACCCAGACGAAGAAACCGGATCCGTCGACAGCCGGGTAGAATTCGATCGCCCCGTCACAGATCACCTTTGAATCCCCATAATCTCCTGTCCCTACCTTGGTGTTCAGCCGCTCCGCCAGCTTATCCTCCAGGTTGCCGCCGTATTCCCCGATCCACTCATCCTCATATTCGCTCAGGTCGAACACATCACCGTCAGGGCCATCAAAGTAATCATCCCCCTTCACATCCCAGGGGCTTCCCTTGTGGGATGTCCAATCGGATTTTTCTTCATTATCGGAATTCCCGCCGCTTACAGCCTCACCCCGAAGCTCCACAAAACCGATATGGCCCGAGGCCTCGTTGCAGCTCCAGGTTTCCGGGTCGGAATCATAAACCTGATATTCCCCCGGCTCCAGGGCAATATCCGGAAAAACATCCCAGTTTACGTTCCGGGCACCGCTTCCTTCACGGCCTGCGGCTTCCCAGACACCGATCTTTTCGTTCCCCTGCATGAGAGCGATCTTGCCGGGTTCCGCGCCATTTCCGCCATTCCAGTGATAGGTTGTGATGGCTGTGACCCGGCAGGCCTCATCGAGCACCACAGTCGTATACTTCTCCTCCGGCTCGTTTTCAACCCCATAAGTATTGAAGCTTGACCAGATCACCGGAAAAGCATCGGTTGCGTGATCTTCATCCGGGGTTTTTGTTTGGGCAAACTGTCCCACTAAACCTCCGGAATTTCCGGAGTCCTTTGCTTCCGCCGGGATTCCCTGCTCTTCCTGCAGATCGCTAAGATCGAGCTCCCCATTCGCCTCCGCCTCCCGCAGCATGGCCATCGTGTCCTCATCGATTTCCATAACGTCCCCACTGTCGCCGCAGGCTGTCAGCGATACAGAAAGCAACAGCATCAGTACTCCCGCAAAAATAGTCTTTTTCATGGCTATATCCCTCCTATCCATCAATAAACGGCGTCCAATAACGATATCCGTTCTTGTACGCGTTCACTCGTTATTCCATTTACGTATTAGTTCCGGATTAAGCAACGTACGTGCACCGGAACAGAACAACAGTGATTTCCATTAACAGGTTTACGATATCAGTTAATTATAGCATCAGTTATACTCAGAAAAACTTGCCACACTAATTTTTCAATGAAGAATTAAATTTGGCAAGTTTTTCAATAAATGTTATGCTATTATATATTGGAGATTCGTTCATATCAGCCGCTTGCAGAAATGTTTCGGCGCTCCTTTGGAGCTTAACCCGAAACTTTTTTGCAAGCAATATGTCGATAACGTTTTGGGGGGTTTTTTTCAAATGTTTACGGAACGCTTCAATCAGATCATGGCAATGACCGGGACACGCAACCGAAAAATCGCAGACCTGGCCGGAATGGATGCCTCGTCCTTCAGCAGGCTCCGAAGCGGCCGCAGAATCCCGCCGAAAACTTCGCCTACCATACGAAAAATCTCAACCGGGATATATCTCTATATGGATGACCAGAACAGGTTAGAAGAGCTTTGTGTTCTGATCGGCGCTCCGGCGGATGCCTCTGCAGAGGCGATAAAAACAGCAATGATCGAATGGATCTATGAGGGGCAGAATATCCCCAAAAAAACCCCTCAGAAACGATCCCGCTCCTCTCATAAGCAAAAGCCCGACTGCAAAACCTTCGGTATGCGGCTTGACTCCGCCATGCAGCTTGCAGAATTATCCAACATTCAGTTCAGTCATCTTGTCAATGTGGACACCTCTCTCATCAGCCGCTTCCGCTCCGGAGTCCGTACCCCGAATTCGAATCCGGTCATTGCAAGAAGGATTACTTCGGTTCTCTGGGAACGTCTGAAAAGCTTAAAGAAAACTGAGGAGCTTGCCATACTGATGCACGTTCCCGCAGACAAGCCTGACCGTGAAGCCTTTCATCAATGGCTCTGCGGTTTTGACGAACTGTATACGATAGAAGCCTATGCCGCGGAACGGCTGTCAGAGAGCTTCGACAGCTTTTCGGCCAAAAACAATGTCCTTTTGCCCGATCCCGACGAAGTGGTTCCGGCACATATCTTAAACGACACGCGGTATCTGTATGAAGGCTATGAGGGGCTGCGCACCGCCGTGCTGCGCTTTCTTGGAAACGCCGCAAAAAGCCGGGCAAAAGAGCTTCTGCTTTACTCCGACCAGTCCATGGAATGGATGGTCGAAGACCCGGAGTTTCGGTTAAATTGGGCTGCGCTTATGACCGCCTGCACAAAAAACGGCACGAAAATAAGCATCATACATAACATTGACCGCAGCCTTGATCAGATGAACGAGGCCATTATCTCCTGGCTCCCGCTCTATATGTCCGGCAAGATCGAGTCTTATTACCATCCGATGCCTGCAGGAAGCCGCTTTTCTTATACGCTGTTCCTGAATCCGGGGCAGGCCTGTATCCTGGCAAGCCATATAATCGGCACAGAACAGAACGGCCGTTACCGCTATGTCACCATGCCTGACGTTCTTTCGGAATGTCTGGAAACCTTCCGTTCATTGTCAGAGCAATGCCGGCCGTTAATGCAGATCACAGAGCCCTACAGCGTGTCTGCGTGTTCCAAAGGCCTTACAGCCATCTTCCCATCGCTTTCCTTATCGACAATGCCGGAAAGTCTGGCGGAGGAATTAGGCGGTTCTTCACTTGCAAAGGAATGGGCACGTCGTAAGAAAACACTTGACAAGATACTTGAAAAACAGATCTGTTATGAATGTGTCCCTCTTGCAGATGATGAGACGCTCAACAATTCGGGTGCCACGTTACAGGCGCTTCAGGATGGGCTTGTGCTGCGTTACACAAAAGAGCAGTATGCGGCACATATAAGACAGCTGATCACTCTTACGGAACAGTGTCCGAATTACCGGCTGATACCTCTCCCTGATACAGTCTTTGCGAATACGGAGCTTCTGATCTGTGAGGAGTCCGGACAGATCATACACACCTGTCCGCCTTTTATCTCCATCAAGTTCACTCATCCGCTCATATGTCACTCCTTTACGGAATACGCCAGGCGATTGATCGGGCAGTATAAAATGGATCGCAAATCCCTGATTCAACTGCTAAAGGATCGGTATCTTTAGGAATCATTAATCGTCTATCCATTTAAGACAATACCCACTGGCTGATCTTCTGATAATCCAAAACTCAATAATAAAGGCAATTAATCCAAACACCAATGGTCCAATCCGTATTTCTTCTCTGCCTTGATTATTGCCCGCTGTGCATATCCTTTATTTCGGTGCTCCGGCATAATCCAAATAGGGTATATGCGCTTTCTCATCTTTTTTACCGGTTCTGATAAAATCAATCAGTTCCTCTAAATCATCAAAATCATCATAGTCGCCTATTATTCCTTCCCGATGATAAATAATGCCTGCTCGTTCATTACGTTCCAAAAAATCAAGAAGTTCTTCAATCCCATACCTCCAGGCAAATTCCGCAAAGGCCCTTGGCTTGATTTTTTCTGCATATAAACCCTTACGGCATTCCGCAGGTTTGCACTCATAGCACCCATTTAGATTCTTATCAATGCCACATCTGCGGACTTCACACCATTCCGAATCCTTACACCACGAAAGTTCCATAAAGCCGTCGCGTTTACATCCTTTACATATAACATTTTCGGAACATAAGCAGCAAGCCAGTCCACAACGCGCAATTCCAAGTTCTCGTTTCATAGTCCTATGTGATGCCTCCCAATCTTCCTTCGTCATCAGGCTCACATGACCTGTTCTTTTCTCATTCATCAGCGGAACATCAACATTCTCAGATTTCCATTGATACACAAAGCCACATTTTTCCTGGACGCGCTTGGACTTGGCATTGCCTTCATAATATCCGATCCAGACCTTCTGCATACCTAAGTCCTCAAAAGCATGGCGAAGCATTTCCTTCACAGCCTCAGGCATAATACCCTGACCCCAGAAGGGTTTTCCGAGCCAATATCCCATCTCGCACTCATCATCCCGGTCAGTCATATCGGTATGACCGTTCAGCTTCAGTTCGATGGCACCGATTGCTATTCCATCCTCTTTCAGGCAGATGGCATAAGCTTCCTTACCGCTTAGAACATTCTTTATCACATCACGGCTTTCCTCGATGTTCCGGTGAGGTGGCCATCCTGCAATCGGACCCACATCCGGATCACTGGCATATTTGTATAAATCCTCTGCATCGCTATCTTCCCAGCGGCGCAGGATCAGTCGGGCTGTTATCAACACATCAGAATCAGGTAATTCCGTGGGCAGGTCAATCCACAACTCCGATCTGCTGTTATGTGATTGCAATGCCATAATCACATCAGGAGCAGGACCCGCATATACCATGATCCCGTCTCTTTCTCCTTTTTCGGGGCGGATTGGAAATGCCAGCTGTTCATCTGTGACTGAAAATCTGGCATTTACCCCCTCTTTGTTACCCCTTGCATCCAATCGTATCCATGTTTTTCTATCTTCAAGGTACACTCCATTTAATCCGTGAATGATAAGCTCCGGAGCGGTTTCATCATCCAATATGAGTTTTTGATAGCAAAATCCTGTCGGAATCCCTTTATATCTCAGCAATGCTGCCAATAAATGAGATTTTGCAAAACAGATTCCATGGCCTGTTTCCAATACTTCCGAAGCAGTGCAAGGCACTTCCTCGGCATCAATATCTGCAGAGTGTGGTATTCTGTCTCTGACATATTCGTAGGCTCTTCGGATATAATCCATATTATTCCCAGACTTTTCAAACAGGGTATCCGCAAGCCCTGAAACACTCTCATTCATATAATCAATCACTGCACTACTTCTTAAATATTCACCGATATCAATTGATTTTGGAAATATCTTCATCCTTTCGTCCCTATAATCATTCATGCCATCACCACAAATGTTTTATTCTTTCATAAATAAAATGTTATTTACCCGTTCAGTAATATAAAGTTCCGTATCTGTCTCTGCCAGATCGTAACTATCTATAACTGTTTTATCATGTTTCATCAGCACAGTCTCATACCCAAACGCCGTATCTTTCTTCTTCGGGAATCGTATTGAACTCTCGAAACCATCTAAGATAATAAGCCCTTGGCTACAACAAATATCTGTCCAATCATCTTTAGTGTAAAACTTGATATGCCCGTCCTTCTTCAAGCGCATATAATCATCTACGAATCTATCCGTATCACATTCATTAGGACAAGGATCTGAAATGAACAGCATCCCGCCGTTCTTCAAGACCCTGCTCACCTCTCCAATGCTATGTACTATGTCCGGAAAATGATGTAGCGCATATCTTGTTACAACCAAATCAAAGGACCCTGACTCAAAAGGAAAGTCGATTCCATCATAGCTTACAAACGAAAGATTCTTTATTTCTTCGGCAGTAGCTCTCATCCGGTTTGCTTCAAGAGCATCATTTACAATATCCAGACCTATTACATCACAATCAGGATTGCCCTTCGCGATAGGAAACGAAAGATACCCGCTTCCTGTTCCGAGATCAAGGATCTTCATCCTTTCACTAATCTTCACAAATCCAAGTATCTTTTCCAAATGGTCCGAGTCCTGAGTCTGCCTGTTATAGAATTCCCCTGCCGCAAAGCTTTCTTCAAAACCTTTTCGAGTATCGTTTATACTTCTTTTGATA
>JAIKXO010000128.1 GCA_024684065.1 Lachnospiraceae bacterium | reverse complement strand
CAGTGGGTGAAAGGTTTTATGACCCGCCACAATATGAGCAAGAAGTGGGGAGGGGGCCCCACGGATTGCGAATATTGGGGAGCGTGGTGGAAGTGCAAAGCACGGAACCACGCTTGATATCACTTTTTACCCTCACATCATGATATATGAAAACATGATTAAAACATGATGAAAACAAGGATTTTTCGTTGTATGCGGGGATTCTTTATGGTATAATATTTGTTTAGAGAATGTTAAATTTTTAACAAACTTTTAGGATCTGTTGATCATACTGTCAGCTGATGGTCCTGCAGCGTGATAAACCGTTAACCTGGGCTGAAATATCATATATTAAGCCTTATTATATAAGCAAATCAAACAACGGAGGTAATCAAATGGCAAAAAAAATCGTATTGGCAGGCGCATGCCGTACCGCTATCGGCACAATGGGCGGCAGCCTCGGAACAACACCGGCTGTGAAGCTCGGTTCTATTGTTATCAAAGAGGCGCTTAACAGGGCGGGAGTTAAGCCCGAAGATGTGGATCATGTGTATATGGGCTGTGTTATCCAGGCAGGACTTGGACAGAACGTAGCCCGTCAGTCTTCTATCAATGCCGGTATTCCTATCGAGACTCCTGCGGTTACTACCAATGTTGTCTGCGGCTCAGGTTTAAACTGTGTTAACCAGGCAGCGCAGATGATCCTTGCGGGAGACGCGGACGTCGTGGTCGCCGGAGGAATGGAGAATATGTCAATGGCCCCTTATGCGATCCCTCAGGGCCGTTACGGCTACAGAATGACCTGGCCAAGCCAGAGCCAGGGGGCATTGGTTGACACAATGGTCAAGGATGCGCTTTGGGATGCCTTTAACGATTATCATATGATAACCACCGCTGATAATGTCGCTAAGGAATATGGCCTTACACGTGAGGAGCTCGATGAGTTCGCGCTGAGATCCCAGCTCAAGGCCTGCGCGGCAATAGAGAACGGCTCCTTTAAGAAGGAGATCGTACCTGTTGAAGTAAAGAAGAAGAAAGAAACCGTCATATTTGACACGGACGAAGGCCCGAGGCCCGGTTCGACGATCGAAGGCCTTCAGAAGCTGCGTCCCATCAATCCCGACGGAGTCGTTACTGCCGGAAATGCTTCGGGAATAAACGACGGTGCCGCGGCTGTCGTGGTCATGAGCGAGGAAAAGGCAAAGGAGCTTGGTGTTAAGCCTATGGCAACCTGGATCGGCGGAGCGCTTGCAGGCGTACGTCCCGAGGTTATGGGGATCGGCCCGGTTGCAGCCACGAGGAAGGTATGCGCTAAGACCGGCTACCAGGTTTCCGATTTCGATCTTATCGAAGCAAATGAGGCCTTTGCGGCCCAGTCTGTGGCAGTAGGCAAGGATCTTGGCTTTGATCAGGATAAGCTTAATGTAAACGGCGGCGCCATCGCTTTAGGACATCCCGTTGGAGCATCCGGAGCCCGTATTCTTGTAACCCTGCTTCACGCAATGGAAGCTCATGATGCGAAGAAGGGCCTTGCTACTCTCTGCATCGGCGGCGGCATGGGCTGTGCGACAATAGTTGAGAGGGATTAAAACAATATGCCTTAGGGCGGTAAATGAGACAGGAGGGAAACCCCTCTTTAATAAAGGAGAAGCGTATGGAATTTGTATTATATGAAGTAAAGGATCAGACAGGCATTATAACAATTAACCGTGAAAAGGCTTTGAATGCGCTCAATTCGCAGGTCCTTGAAGAGCTTGATAAGACTCTTGACAGCGTAGACTTAAATACCGTAAGGTGTCTGATCCTTACGGGAGCCGGCGAGAAATCCTTTGTGGCCGGTGCCGATATAGGAGAGATGAGCACCCTTACAAAGGCTGAGGGAGAGGCTTTCGGCAAGAAGGGAAATGACCTTTTCAGAAAGCTTGAGACCTTCCCGATACCGGTAATCGCTGCTGTTAACGGGTTCGCGCTCGGAGGCGGATGCGAGATTTCAATGAGTTGCGACATAAGGATCTGCTCGGACAATGCCGTATTCGGACAGCCCGAAGTTGGCCTTGGAATTACACCGGGCTTTGGCGGGACCCAGAGGCTTGCAAGATTAGTTGGCGCGGGAATGGCGAAGCAGATGATCTATACGGCAAGGAATATCAAGGCTGACGAGGCGTTAAGGATCGGCCTCGTAAATGCGGTATATCCGAAGGAAGAGCTTATGGCTCAGGCAGAAAAGATGGCATCGACGATAGCAAAGAACGCTCCCATCGCCGTAAGAAACTGCAAAAAAGCAATTAACGACGGTCTGGATGCTTCAATGGATGAAGCCATCGTTATCGAGGAGAAGCTTTTCGGTGACTGCTTCGAGACCGAGGATCAGAGATATGGCATGGCCTTCTTCCTTGACAAGAACAAAGAGAAGGTCAAGGAGCCGTTTAAGAATGCTTAAGCTTCGGACTTCCTGATAAGTCCTGAAGCAGATCCCGGCAGTAAATGACCGGTTAAAGAATAATATTTTACATAGGAGGATTTTTAAATGAAAGTTGGAGTTATCGGCGCAGGAACTATGGGCTCTGGCATCGCGCAGGCGTTCGCCATGACTGACGGATACGAGGTCTGCCTCTGCGATATCAAAGAAGAGTATGCAGAAGGCGGGCTTGCGAAGATCAAAAAGAACCTGAATTTCCTGGTAGGAAAGGAAAAGATCTCACAGGAGAAGGCCGACGAGATCCTTGGAAAGATCACCATAGGCCTTAACAATATCTGTACGGACTGTGATCTCATTATCGAGGTTGCTCTTGAGAAGATGGAGATCAAACAGTCAATATTTAAAGAGCTTATGGGCATCGTTAAGAAGGACTGCATGTTCGCGTCCAACACCTCATCCCTTTCCATCACAAAGATCGGTGAGGGGCTTGACAGGCCTATGATCGGAATGCATTTCTTTAACCCCGCCGACAGGATGAAGCTTGTTGAGGTCATCAAGGGCGAGAATACTCCCGACGATATGGTTGAGAAGATCAAGAACATTGCGACTGAGATCGGAAAGACCCCCGTTGAGGTCAAAGAGGCTCCCGGCTTTGTTGTTAACAGGATCCTTGTTCCCATGATCAACGAAGCGATCGGAGTTTTCGATGCGGGCACGGCTTCTGCCGAGGATATCGATATCGCGATGCAGTTAGGTGCTTCCCATCCCATGGGACCCCTTCATCTTGCAGACCTTATCGGGCTTGATATCTGCCTGGCCATCATGGAGGTTCTTCATACCGAGACCGGCGATGACAAGTATGCGCCACAGCCTCTGCTTAAGAAGATGGTTGAGGAGAAGAAGCTTGGAAAGAAGACCGGTGAAGGCTTCTTCAATTACAGTAAATAAGCCTGTTCCGAGGCTTTGCTGACAGGCCGGTACCAAAGATATTCAGATAATATTGCCGGATGCGCTTTATATGGCATCCGGCAGAGGGATACAAAAGGCGGTTTAAGCTGCTTTTAATATAGGAGGATTATATATCATGGATTTTTCTTTATCTAAAGAACATGAAATGGCAAGACAGCTTTTTGCTGAGTTTGCTGAAAAGGAAGTTAAGCCTCTCGCTCAGGAGATCGATGAGAATCACAGATTTCCCAGGGAGACGGTAGACAAGATGGCGAAGTTCGGATTCTTAGGGATCCCCGTTCCCAAGGACCAGGGCGGCCAGGGCTGCGACGTACTTACCTATGTAATGTGCGTTGAGGAGCTTTCAAAGGTTTGCGGTACAACAGGCGTTATCGTATCAGCTCATACCTCACTCTGCATCGATCCTATCATGACCTTCGGAACCGATGCCCAGAAGGAAAAATATCTTGTTCCGCTTGCAAAGGGCGAGAAGCTCGGTGCTTTCGGACTCACGGAGCCCGGCGCGGGAACCGATGCCCAGGGCCAGCAGACCAAGGCAGTGCTTGACGGAGACGAGTGGATATTAAACGGCTCCAAGTGCTTCATCACGAACGGTAAAGAGGCTGACGTTTATGTTATCTTTGCAGTTACCGGAAAGATCGAGAAGCGAGGCAGGATGATGAAGGAGATTTCCGCTTTCATAGTTGAAAAGGGAACTCCCGGATTTACCTTCGGAACCAAGGAAAACAAGATGGGTATCTGCGGATCTTCTACCTATGAACTCATTTTCACCGACTGCAGGATTCCCAAGGACAACCTCTTAGGTCAGCAGGGCAAGGGCTTTAATATTGCCATGCATACCCTTGACGGCGGACGTATCGGAATAGCCGCACAGGCACTGGGCCTTGCGGAGGGCGCTCTTGAGACCACGATCAACTATGTAAAGGAAAGAAAACAGTTCGGAAAGGCTATCGGACAGTTCCAGAATACCCAGTTCCAGCTTGCTGATATGGCTACCAAGGTAGAGGCAGCGAAGCTTCTTGTATACAAAGCGGCTCTTAAGAAGCAGGAATATCAGAGCAATCCGAAGATCTCCTATTCCGTAGAGGCTGCCATGGCAAAGCTTTATGCGGCAGAGGTTGCGATGGAAGTTACGACCAAGGCTGTACAGCTCCACGGCGGTTATGGTTATATCAGGGAATACGATGTAGAGCGTATGATGCGTGATGCCAAGATCACCGAGATATATGAGGGAACCTCAGAGGTTCAGAGAATGGTAATAAGCGCGAATATACTGAAATAAAATGTGGACGGGATCTGCGAAAACAGATCCGGTATTGCCGAAAACATGCATTACGCTGTGTTTCATAGATGAAGCTCGGTTCGGCACATGGATTCGGTCCCAAAAATTTTTATTCAAAAATTTTTGCATATACGGAGCCCTCGGTTCCAGGGAGGGCATGCCGGATATTTCAGGGGCAAAAAACCCCTTTCAGCATAGGAGGTAAATAAAAGTGAAAGTTATAGTTTGTATCAAACAGGTTCCGGATACAAAAGGCGGCGTAAAGTTTAATCCGGACGGAACTCTTGATAGAGCTGCAATGTTAGCCATTATGAATCCTGATGACAAGGCAGGGTTAGAGGCTGCATTAAGGCTTAAGGATCAGTATGGCGCAGAGGTTACCGTGCTTACGATGGGTCTTCCCAAAGCGACGGACGTACTGCGTGAGGCGCTTGCAATGGGTGCGGACAATGCTATCCTGATCACCGACAGAAGGCTTGGCGGAGCGGATACCTGGGCAACTTCTTCCACGATAGCGGCAGGTATCAGGAATCTCGAATATGATCTTATCATCACCGGACGTCAGGCTATCGACGGAGATACCGCGCAGGTAGGCCCTCAGATCGCGGAGCACCTGGGGATCCCCGTTATCTCATATACCCAGGAATTAAAGATCGAAGGTGATAAGGTCATCGTCAAGCGTCAGTATGATGACAGATATCATGTGCTTGAGGCTAAGATGCCCTGCCTTCTGACTGCGCTTTCAGAGCTCAATGATCCCAGATATATGACTCCCGGCGGGATCTTTGATGCCGTAGCTGCTGATATCACGACCTGGAGCCGCGATGATCTGAAGGATCTCGATGATGCCAATATCGGTCTTGCAGGCTCTCCTACAAAGATCGCCAAGGCTTCCGATAAGGTAAGGAAGGGAGCCGGAGAAAAGGTCGTTCCCGAATCTCCCGATGAGGCGGTAAGCTATATCGTAGGTAAGCTTAAGGAAAAGCATGTGATCTAAAAGATCCTTTAAGAATCTATCATTTCTATTCGGAGGAAAATAAAGATGAATTTAGAAGAATACAAAGGCGTATATGTATACGCCCAGCAGGTCGATAATCAGATCAGCGGAATTTCATATGAATTGCTCGGCAAGGCTAAGGAACTGGCTGAGCCGTTAAATGCAGAGGTCACTGCGGTCCTGATCGGTTCGGATGTCAGGGGACTTGCGGATTCACTGGCTGAATACGGCGCTGACAAGGTTATCGTTGTAGATGATCCCGAGCTTAAGGATTACAGGACCGAGCCCTATGCACATGCCCTTGCTTCGGTTATCAACGAATTTAAGCCTGAGATAGTTCTCGTAGGCGCTACCGCGATCGGAAGGGACTTAGGCCCTACCGTTTCGGCAAGAGTAGCTACAGGACTTACGGCTGACTGTACCGTATTAAATATCGGTGACTTCCCGCTCAATCCCATTCCCGGACAGGAGCAGAAGCATAACCAGCTTCTCATGACCCGTCCCGCATTCGGCGGAAATACCATAGCTACTATCGCCTGCCCGAATAACCGTCCTCAGATGGCTACGGTACGTCCGGGCGTTATGCAGAAGATAGAGCCCATTAAGGGTGCTAAGGCCGAGATTATCGATTATAATCCGGGATTCACCCCCGATAACAGATACGTTACGATCAAGGAGATCGTAAAGGCCGTTTCCGATACGGTTGATATCATGGATGCAAAGATCCTGGTTTCAGGCGGACGTGGAGTAGGAAGCCCCGAGAACTTCAAGATCCTTGAGGATCTCGCAAAGGCTATCGGCGGAACGGTATCCTGTTCCCGTGCTGTTGTCGATGCAGGCTGGAAGCCGAAGGATCTTCAGGTAGGACAGACCGGAAAGACCGTTCGTCCCAATGTGTATTTTGCGATAGGTATTTCAGGAGCTATCCAGCACGTGGCAGGCATGGAGGAGTCCGATATCATAGT
>JAIKXO010000094.1 GCA_024684065.1 Lachnospiraceae bacterium | reverse complement strand
ATCCCCGGGCTTTGCCTGATCCTTCTGCACGTTAAGAATGACATCTCTTCCGACCATGAGCCTGGAGATATCCTCCTTGCTTACGTCCTTTGTTTCATAGACCCCCATGCTCCGGCCGTTTCGCATGATAGTGATCCTGTCCGTGATCTCTTTTATCTCGTTAAGCTTATGGGATATGAAGACTATAGTGTAGCCCTCTTCTTTCAATGTGGTAAGCTCGTGGAAGAGCTCCTCCGTTTCCTGGGCCGTGAGTACAGCGGTAGGCTCGTCTAAGATCAGGATCTTTGCGCCTCTTACTAAAGCCTTTAATATCTCAACCTTCTGCTTCATTCCCACCGGAATGTCTGCCACTCTCATTTCGGGTTCCACGTGCAGGTTGTATTTTTCCGCATTCTGTCTTGTGATCTCAACCGCTTTTTCCTTATCTACGAAAAGCCCCTTTTTCGGTACCATGCCCAGCACCACGTTTTCCGCCACGGAAAGGGACGGCACCAGCATGAAATGCTGATGTACCATTCCGATACCTTTCGAGATAGCCACGGAAGGAGAGCTTAAGACAGTAGTCTCCCCGTTTATCACTATCTCTCCCGAGGTAGGCTGCTCCATCCCGAAGAGCATCTTCATCAGAGTGGATTTTCCGGCGCCGTTCTCTCCCATCAGCGCATGGATCTCCCCGCGCTTTAAGTTGAAATCTACGCCCTGATTTGCCGCAACGCCGTTGGAATAGACCTTTTCTATTTTCTTCATCTGGACGATATATTCTTCCCGGCTTGTTCTTTCGTCCGTCATGATCCATCCTTTCCTGAAAGAGAGAGACCGCAGCTACCGGCACGCACTGTGCGCCTGCCGCACAGTGCGTGTGCCGGCCGCACAGTGCGTGTGCCGGCCCCTGGCATGCAAGTACCCGCCCTTGCCCGCAGGGTAATTATAGTGAACGAAACATATCCGTTTCCCGTATAAACGGGCGGGCACTGTAATAGCCCGGGCGTGACCG
Organism: Lachnospiraceae bacterium; assembly: GCA_024684065.1. Next base: position 7,715 of record JAIKXO010000094.1, on the reverse strand, counting down.
GGCTATTACAAGAGAGCTGTTAACTCCCTTTCGTCTTAATATGTGATTAAGGCTGTACTGCCTTCTTCAGCTCCTCAACTTTTCCGCTGGTATCGCCAATGGCGCTGTCAACGGTGACCTTTCCTGCAAGGATATCCTCTTCTGCCTGCTTGACAGCGGCCTTTGTCTCATCGCTCGCATACTTATCAAAGTTCTTGTCTGTAACGATGCCTACTCCGCCTTCTGCGATACCGAGGTTAACTTCCGTGCCCCAATATGTATTTCCGGCATCCCATTCATCAAAAAGCCAGATCAGGGAATTACCGATGTTCTTAAGACCTGAGGTAAGGGTCAAAGCGGCAAGATCCGGAGAGAGCGTAAGCTCCTGATCAGAATCAACGCCGATGAACCAGGCCTTGCCTGTCTCAAGGGCAGCCTCAGCAGCACCGTTTCCGGCATTTCCTGCAACACCCCATACGATATCGCACTTGTTGTCGTTGATCATGGAGAGCCCGTATTCCTTAGCAATGGCGGTATCTACATAGTCGTTCGTATAACGTACGTCAACCTTGATGTCAGGATTGACTGACTGCGCGCCTTCGATGAAGCCGAGAAGGAAATCGTTGATAACAGGAGAGTCAACGCCGCCTACAAATCCTACGACAGGATCCTCGTTGATGTTCTCAACTGAGGTGTCCGTGGTCATACCGGCCGCAAACACTCCTATAAGATAGCCCATATCATTCTGACGATATGAAAGGTTTACTACATTGGAGTTTTCGCCTACATAGGTCGTGTCATCAAAGATCGCGTACTTCTGATCGGGATAGTTCGTTGCCGCTTCTTTCAGATAATCCGGCATCTGATATGTGCCGCAGATTATCAGATCATAAGAGCCGTCAGCAGAAACCTCATCCAGCGTGGAAGCCCAGCGGGGCTGATCCTCATCCGTTCCGCCCATCTCTATGGTCGTGCATTTGATACGGCCTGCCGCTTCCAATTCATCAAGCCCGCTTTTTGCGGAATCGAAGAAAGATTTGTCGCCAAGATTTCCGTTTACAAGATAGGCTACGTTGTAAACCTTGTTTCCGGAGGCCTCTTCGGCCGGCGCCTCTGTTGTCGTTTCAGCCGGTGCCGCCGCAGGCTCATCTGCCGGCGCATCCGTAACCGCAGGCGGTCCGCCGCAGGCGGTTATTCCGATAGCCAGAATCCCTGATAATGCCAGTGCCAATAGTTTCTTTTTCATTAATCACATCCTCCTTTTTCATTTTGCACAATATCAAGATTGTGAAGCTTATTTTTATTGTAAGTTTTATCCAAAAATATGTCAAGATTCTTGAGAATTTTGGATCCGGATATTCCTACATGGCGGGAGGCCGGAAGCATGATGAAAATATAAAATGACGATCCTGCCGCTGATCTGGAATAAGGAATCCATTTATCGCCAGTCTGGATTTAAGGAGCAGGGGGCAGACCTCTGACGGAGATCGTGAGGCAGGCAGGAAAAAATCATGCGGCTTTCAGGAATTATGATATAATCATCAGAAAGCAGCAGTCACATTTACAAAAAAATAATGTACCAGATCAACGGTGGTGCTTACGAGATCGGAGGTACGACCGAGCCGCGTGAGGAGGGTACCAGCTTTGTTCATGAGAACCCGGATATTATCCTTGTTACGGTCGAGTACCGGCTTAACGCTCTGGGCTTCCTAAAAAAGAACGATCTGTATGAATAATTGATGTGGTGAGAGTTTGAAGGTCATAAAAAATATTTAAGATCATTGGGTGTGTGCTGCCATAATATATTTGCAGTGTCAGGATTGGGGTCGTGGAAGATGAAAAGGACGGGAAATAAACCTATGAAAATTGCTGTATGGCTGATTGTACTGCTTTTGATTCTTTTTGTGATATGGTGCCTTATCAGCTCAGGCAGGATCCGAACCTACGACGGCGAAAAAAGCCTTTCGGAAAAGTTCGTGATGGATATAAACGGCAGCCCCAATGGCTTTTTTATTAACAGTAAAGACACGGACAATCCGGTGCTTCTGTTTGTATCAAGCGGTCCCGGCACCGACGACTATGTCTTCACCGACAAGTATAAGCAAATGAATCTTGAAGACGAATTCACTGTCGTCTATTGGGATTACAGGGATATGGGCATCGCTTACGATGAAAGCTTTGATACCGAAAAGATCACCCTCGAAAACATTCTCAAAGATACAGAAACCGTCACGGAATATCTGAAGGATAGATTCGGTAAGGACAGGATCTTCATCATGGGATTCTCCGGAGGAACACACATCGCTCTGCGCGCTGCCGCAGAACACCCCGAAAACTATTACGCCCTGGTCAACATGGCCCAATGCGTTACCGACGGACCGGATCGTGACACTCTGATGTATGACTTTATGAAAGGTGTCTTCACGGAAAGAAATGACAGCTCGTCTCTCAAAAAGCTTGAAGCTTCCGTCGAAAAAACAAAAGACGGAAAAGTTATATGTAAAGACTGGTACAATTATGTTGCCCTTGTCCACAAAGCGGGCGGAGGAACGATCAAAGACAAATCGGAATTTCAGGGGATCGTTCTGCCGATACTGTTCTGCAGATGCTATACGGTAAAGGAAAAGCTGCAATATGTTCCCGCCATGAAAATGTATCGAAAAACGCCTCTTGCCGAAGAGCTCGATAACTTCGATTACAGAACAACTGTTACATCTCTTAAAATACCGGTCTACTTCATAAGCGGTGAGGCGGATTACAACTGTCCCTGGGAGCTGGTTTCAGAATACTGCGATATCATCGATGCACCGGATAAACAATTTTATCTGATACCCGATGCGGCTCACAGTCCTTTATGGGAGAATCCCTCCGTTACCTGTGATATCCTGAAGCAGATAAAAGGTTACTATATCCACTGAAACCGGGGATCGGTCACCTTACCGGTATGAGTCCTCTATCAAAGGGCAGCCTGAATAGCCGAAGGGTTACAGCATTTTCCATTGAAATGAGGGGAAAACTCAATGACTGATCCTGTTAACCATTATCAGAAACTGGTATTGCTGAAAAGAACAGCGGAAAGATTGTCAGGCTCATGCTGTCTTCGGATCCTCATTTTCCCGGAATATTTCCGCAAGCCTGTTTACCAGGGTACAATACGGCTCTGTTATGTTTTTCAGCTCTTCGTATAATTGGCGGCATTTCTCAAATTCTCTTTCCATAATATCAAACAGCGCAGCCGATATGTTGCTTTTATCCGGCAGATTGTCATTTAGCTGCCTGCCGCGCAGCTGTATGTTTTTTAGCCGGAGGCTGAGATCCTCGAGCAGCGATGCGGCTGTTTCATCAGAAAAGTAACCTGCGTTCCGGGCTTTTTCCACTTCATCCGCTGCGGTGTTGATTCTCGCCATATATTTTTTCAGCTCGATGCGGATTCTTATTTTATTAATTTCCAGCTTGTTCTGGAAGTATATTATTTTTAATATCCTATTCATTTGCCTGCCTGCATAAATCAAAACTGATGTTAATAATGAGAGATTCTATCTATCAGTTCAAGATGGATCCGCCCGGTTCTGAGAGGGTCATGTTTCGGTGATTTTGCCGAATGAGAACCCTTTAATTTGCTAAATCCGAGGTTTATCATGAACAGATTATAGCATATCACAGCTGTATCATAAAGAGCATGGAACGATAACAGGGGAAACAGACCATAGGGCAAAGAACAAAAATACAGCTTTTCAAAGGAGGCAGGACAATGTCAGACAACAAGAACATGGCGCTTAATGACGATGCGATGGCAAAGGCGTCTGGCGGAGTGTGATTGTTCAAGTGTGTTTGCAACATCGATACAATTAAATTCTCATAGATGTAAGCATACCACATATAATATGTTTTGTTTTATGCTATACTGATTAAAAATAACAAAAACAGAGAACCGGGGATGTGCAGCTATGGGGAGGCTTATATTCCATGTGGATGTAAATAGTGCATTTCTTTCCTGGGAGGCAGCAAGACGGGTGAGAGCAGGGGAGCCTGATCTGAGGCTTATCCCTTCCTGTGTCGGGGGAGACCCGGAATCGAGGCGAAGCATTGTAGTAGCCAAGTCCATCCCAGCGAAGAAATACAATATCCAGACCGGGGAGCCGGTATCTCAGGCTCTGCGTAAATGCCCCGGTCTTGTTGTGGTGCCTTCGGATTTTAAGCTGTATTCCTCCTGCTCAAAGGCATTTAAGGATATATGCCGAAGCTATGCTCCTGTGGTAGAGGAGTTCTCCATCGATGAATGCTTTTTAGATATGACAGGGACTGAACTGGTATATCCGGATCCCGTTGCCACGGCATATGAGATCAAAGATAAGATCCGGGACGAACTTGGCTTCACGGTCAACATCGGGATCGGAAACAATAAGCTCTGCGCGAAGATGGCCAGCGATTTTGAAAAGCCGGATAAAGTCCACACGCTGTTTCCGGATGAAATACAGGAAAAAATGTGGCCGCTGCCGGTAGGAGACCTTTTGTTTATTGGTAAATCCACTGTAAAGAAACTGACAGAGATGAATATCCGTACCATCGGTGAGCTGGCATTGTCCGATCCGGGCCGGCTGGCGGATGCCCTTGGGAACAAGATGAGTCTCCAGGCATATCGGTACGCAAACGGACTGGATGACTCACCTGTGGCCGTACAGCCCGAGGAAGCGAAGGGATACAGCAATGAAGTGACTCTGGAGAATGACGTTACTGAGGATGAGGTGGCGCATAAGATTCTGTTGGCTCTTTCCGACAGCGTTACTGAACATATGCGCAGAGACGGGGCAAAGGCGCATTGCGTAAGCGTATCTATTCGTTATCTGGATTTTCATACGAGATCACATCAGACGACCCTGGAAAATGCAGTGGACACCTGCAATGAGGTGTATGAAACCGCCCAAAAGCTCCTGTCGGAGCTTTGGAAGGATAAAAGGCCTCTGCGCCTTATGGGGATCTCCCTGACGAAACTGGAAAAAGGAGCGGAGGACGAACAACTCTCATTTTTTCAATCGGAACAGGAAAAAAAGAGAAAGAGGGATCAGAAGCTTGACAAAACAGTAGATGCATTGCGGGAGAGATTCGGATCAGACGTTATTATGAGGGGAAGCCTGATGAACCTGGATACTGAGGTGGGACGGAAGTTTAAAGGGAAGCAGGCTTCAGAGCGGGCAGACAATGGGCAGTATGATCAGAGCAGAAAAAATACTGAAGTATAAGTAGAATGTCTGAGATGGGAAATTAGTGAGGGATAATTTGTGCTTAAGCATGTAATATAATACTGTCTGTCAGTAATCCCCCGGCAAAAAGCTTGCCGGGGGATTATAGTCAGGTCGCTTTTAATGTATCGTTAAAAAGCACTAAAAGTGTTGATATATCTCTCTAAATGCATTATAAATTCAGTACCATATTTGACGATGATAAGAAGGACGAAAAGGACGACAAAGACGATGACTATCACACCAGCAGTGCTACGTTTAATCCTGATGCGATCTCTACCTGCTATATAAAGAACGGTAGTGCAGATCTTAAAGAGAAGATTCCATTTACATGGCGGAAACCCGTAATGCGCCAAAGGGATTGGGAATTAAGACTTTACCGCACAATGTCAAGGAAGCAATAAACCGTGAACAGTCATTGCGGGCTCTGACCATCAATGTCGCCTTCTATGGCGTTGCTGCCTGTGTCGGTTCGTCGCTGATCAGCGACATTGTCGTCTGTCTGTTCATGCCTCTATAGAACCACTTATGTCCTACAGGTTTTGAAAGAATTCCAGGGTTTCTACAGCGGAAATGATTCTTTCCAGGTAGGCATCATCGACAATGGGCCATTTGAAGCCGAGGCGGTAGAGCGCGTTGACAGTGAAACAGTTGTCGCTTTCCACCGGAACCAGGTTTTCTCCCTCCCTTGCTTCATAAGCCGTCATTGACATGATCGACTCGCTGTAAGAATCATTTTCCGAAGCCGCCTGCATGATTCCGGTAAATTCTTTTTCCGTGACAATGGCGATCTTAAGCCCATGTCTGTTCAGAGCAAAGATGATATCTCCCCTGGTCACCGTATGATTGTTGTTGACATTGAAAACGCTAAAGCTACTGTTCACCCCGGCCAGGGTCAGCATCGCGGCGGCCGTAAAGTCTATGGGCGACAGTTCGACAACGTCCGCGAGAGCAGTGACCGGGCACGCGCCGAGGCGGTGAAACGCCGCAAGCGATCTCATAAAGGCATTTGTCAGGAAGTTGATCTGGAACTCGCCGTCAGAATATCTGCCCATGAGGTTTCCCGCCCTTAATATGACGGCGTCAAGACCTCGCTCCACCCTGGCTTCAAGGATGGCGCGTTCCGCAAGGAATTTGGTGCGGATGTAATCATTGTCAAGATTCTGCCCGAAATAGAGGTCATTCTCATAAAGTCTGTCTTTCTTTCCGGCCTCTGTACTGCCTCCGACTGAAAGGGTGGATACCTGGACAAGCCGCATGTGGTTTTTCAGGCAGACCTCAATCAGGTTTTCAACACCATGGAAATTGATGCGGTCAAGCGAATCGTCCTTGACAAAATGCTTTACGTTGGCGGCACAGTTTATGCCGCAGTTATGCGAAGCTTCGCATAAGATATCAAAATCCCGAAGCCCAGACAACAGGAAACAGCGACTGTTATAGAGCTGCCAGCCTCATCGAAATCCCGCCTGCCCAGTGCTTTCGTCGCTATGATAGATGCCCCGGTGGAAAGCAGGAGGCTTATACTGGCGATAACGCCCATAACCGGCACGGCATTCTGAATCGCGGAAACAGTCTCCGGACCGATCAGCTGTCCCATGAGGACGCTGTCCACCATACCGTTTATACTCATGATCGCCGTACTGGCTATGGAAGCCATCAGATATTTATTTAGGCTTCTATTGATCAGATAACTGTTACCATTCTCCATAATTATCCAGTCATCATTCGAACTTTATATTGTGATCTATACCCGTAATCTCAAAAATACTCATGATTCTCACAGACACATTCTTAATCACAAGCGCGCCTTCCATTTTTTTGCTGGCGATGATCACGACTCTGAGACCTGCGGAGGATATGAATTCCAGCCCGGAAAAATCCAACAGCAGGCTCGTAACAGTATCATCCAGCCCTTCAATCACCGAAAGCAGTTCGGGCGATGTCTGAGTGTCCAGCCGACCGTCAACTCTGAGAACAGCTTCATTCCCATTAAGTTCTTTTGTGATGGTCATGAGTTTTTCCCCCTTCTGACAAAGCAATCTGGATATCTTCAATCACGAATCCAACCCATATCCTGGCCAACAATTCTACGGATAATGCCGGCAGCCCGGGATGCGTTTCTCTGCCCCCGAGTCGCAGAACAGACAAACGTATGATAAAGGTGTATTGCCCATAGCTCCGCCTTTGAATACACGGCAGGAAAATGGATACAGATTCTATCGGATTCAACTTATTATTATGACAGATCATTAAAAAAATATCTATAAAAAACCGGCAGAACTAGCTACACTAGCTACACCCAATTAAATTTTATATATTGACTAACAGTAATACATTTTTGTATTCTTATGTGTAGCGCAAATGGTCAATGATCTATGCTGAAAGCTATAATCATCAAAGAGAATTGCCGTTTATAAGGCGAATTCGTCAGAGACGGAAAAAGGATGAGACAGGTAGAAACGACTGGAAAATTTAATAATATTTAAATAAGGAGAA
>JAIKXO010000055.1 GCA_024684065.1 Lachnospiraceae bacterium | reverse complement strand
GGCAATTACATGGGCCGTAAGGTCGGTAAGATGTCAGGTCTCTCGGTAGATCAGAGCGGAAAGATCTTTGCCTCCTACGATAACGGTACCCAGAGAGTTCTCGGCCAGATAGCGGTCGCCCAGTTCGAAAACCCTTCGGGTCTTGAAAAGATAGGCGAAAACCTCTACAAGACTACAATGAACTCCGGCGAATTCGACGGCATTGGAATGGATGTAACCTCAGACGGTGTCGGAAAGCTCACCGCAGGCGTTCTGGAAATGTCAAACGTCGATCTTTCGGCTGAATTTACCGATATGATAACGACCCAGAGAGGCTTCCAGGCAAACAGCCGTATAATCACTGTGTCAGACTCCATGCTTGAGGAACTTACAAACCTTAAGAGGTAATGAAGACGGGCCTCGGGTTTAGGTTTACATAATTTCGGAATTTTAAAGCCGGATAAGAGGAGCCTGAGTGAGCGGGTCATCAGGAGAAACTTCTTAAAAATAATATTCAGGGTGGCGGAGAAAAATCCGTCACCCTATTTGGCATAAGTGGTCTTTTCGCAAAGCATACAACAGCTTGAGCGGATTTGCCAATCATAACTATATATTGTATAATTCAAAAGAAGAAACCGGAAAAGCCCTGTGGCCGGACCGGGAACGAATATTAAAATGATAGAAGTGACTAAGCTGAACGGAGTGAAGGTGCTCGTTAATGAGGACCTTATAGAGACGGTGGAGGAGACGCCCGATACGGTCTTAACTCTTACGAACGGCAAAAAAATTCTGATAAAAGAACGTAGACAAGAAGTGAAAAATCTAGTAAAATCTTTTAAGCGGGATATTTTCGGCCCTGCTGTTTTGGGTGCAGACGGGGATGGCGAAGCCTGATTCTTTTTCAGGAAAGCCGGCAGTATTTTTATGAGGAAATAGAATTATTCCGCAGGATCGTTTTTTACGGTCTTCTAAGGTAGGTGGGAGTATTGGATATTGCGACCATTATAGGTCTGGTTCTGTGTGTTATTTTCATGCTTGTGTCGGTAGCCATCGGTCAGGATGGAATGGCGGGTATCGTTTATTTCCTGGATGCCCCCTCAGCCATGATCACGTTTGGCGGTGCTTTCATGGCAATGTTTGCGGGGTACGAGATCCCCGATTATATAAACGGGCTCAAAGCCATATCGATCACCCTGAAAACACCGAGCTTTAACACGAGCTCCATAATCTCGAAGATAATTGAATTATCGAACGTGGCCAGAAAAGAAGGGCTTCTGTCGTTGGAAGAAGCGGCCGGAGATCTTGATGATGCTTTTCTTCAGAAGGGCATAAACCTGGTTGTGGACGGAACCGACCCGGAGCTGGTAAGGGGCATAATGGAAACCGAAATAATAAATATAGAAGGCCGTCACCAGAAGAACATCACGTTCTGGGAGGATCTTGGCGGAATGGGACCTGCCTGGGGTATGATCGGTACCCTGATAGGTCTTGTTATGATGTTGTATCATATGGACGATGTTTCAACCCTTGGTCCTAACATGGCCGTTGCCCTTATCACAACGTTCTATGGCTCAGTTCTTGCTAACTGGCTTTGCACTCCGGTAGCTACCAAGCTGAAAGCTATCAACGGCATTGAAATGCAGGTCAAGGATATTATCATTGAAGGCCTGCTTTCTATCCAGGCAGGAGAAAACCCCAGGGTAATCGAAGAGAAGCTTAAATCCTTCCTTGCCCCGAGCGCAAGAGGCTCGGTAGGCTCCGATGAAGGAGGTGAAGAGTAATGGCTAAGCGTAAAGAGCCGGATCCGCCAAAAGGCGCGCCTGCATGGCAGGCGACTTTTGCAGATCTGATGAACCTGCTCCTTTGCTTCTTCGTTATGCTTTTCGCCATGTCAACCGTGGATGCGGAGAAGTTCGAGCAGCTGGCTGCGTCCTTTACCGAGGCGTACAGTATATTTAACGGGGGCGCCAAGTCGATAGGTGACGGTATCCTGATCTCAAACGGCGTGAGCCAGCTTAACGAGCTGGATGATTATATGTACCAGATGGGTAAGCAGGCTGATTCCGAAACGCAGTCGGATGTCTTAAAGCAGCTTGAGCAGGATCAGCTCAAGGAATCGGAAAGCCTGGCAGAGATCATAGAAGAGATCCTTGTCGAGGAAAATCTTGCCGCCCAGGTTGACGTGGATTTTACCTCACAATATGTCTCCCTGACATTAAACGGCGCGCTTTTGTTTGACTCCGGTTCGGCCCAGCTTAAGCCGGACAGCCTTCCCGTACTTGACAAGATCGGAGCAATCCTTAAGAAATACGGCAAGAGTATAATAGAGATAGAGGGGCATACGGATAACGTCCCGATCAATACGGCGCAGTTTAAGAGCAATAATGAGCTTTCGAGCGCGAGAGCCCTTACTGTTTTCGAATATCTTGTAGAACATGCCGATCTTGATCCTGCAATGGTAAAGCATTCAGGCCGGGGAGAATATGTTCCCATAGCCGATAACTCTACCCCCGAGGGCCGTGCCCAGAACAGAAGAGTTGAGATCAAGTTATATCATACACTGAGCACCTATTGATGCGGCAAAGGGCCCTGCTTTTTGATATCAGGCATTTAATAAAGAATATTTAATAAAGAATAATATTAGTATAGAAGGTTATCTTATGAAAAGAAATCTGATCTTAGTCATTATATGTGCGCTATGTCTTGTGAACGTAGTACTTACCGCTGTAATGATGGTGACGACGATGTCGGCCAATAAAAAGACGGCCACACTGATAAACGATATATCGGCCGTACTGGAGCTGGAACTGGATCCCAATGCTTTTGTACCTAATGCCGGTCCCTCTCTCGTGGATACAGAGACTTATAATATCGATGACGAGATGGTGATCGCGCTTGCCCCGAGCGGAGACGGGCAGGATCATTACGCAATGGTTTCCGTATCCTTCTCGATAGACAAGACGGCCAAGGATTATGCTGAAATGCGTCCTCTTCTGGATCAGAATGTCAGCAAGATCCGGAGCGAGATCATGAATATCGTAGGCCAGTACACCAAGGATGAGGCCCTTTCAAACACGAAGGGCGTTGAGGATGCGATACTGGCGAGTCTTCAGGCAATGTTTGATTCAAAGTTTATTTACGAGGTATATTTCAGAGACTTTAAATGTCAGTAAGGGTCCGGGCTTATCAGCCCGTCAGGTTTTATAGATCGGACTTAGAATCCGGAGGCGTATAAATGGCAGATGTACTCTCACAAAATGAGATAGACAGCCTGTTAGCCGCGCTTAGCTCCGGTGAGCTGGATGCAAACGAGCTGGCAGAGACCGATGAGAAGGTCGCCAAGAATTACGACTTCAAACGTCCCGCCAAGTTTTCAAAGGAGCATCTGCGAACACTTGAGATTATTTTCGAGCATTACGGGAGGCTGTTATCAACAAACCTTCCTGTTTATCTCAGGAAGAATATACAGGTCAGCGTCATGAGCTCCGAGGCATGTACCTTCATGGAGTTTTCAAACGCCCTTGCGAATCCGGCGCTGCTCGCGATAGTTAACTTCCAGCCTTTGGGCGGAAATATCATCCTGGAGCTTGCCGCTAATATAGGGTTTGCGATGATAGACAGGATGCTTGGAGGCCAGGGCGACGCAATAGAAAAGACCCGTGATTTCTCCGAGATCGAACGTTCCATAATAGATAAGCTGATGGTGGTGTGCGTCCAGCTCTTAAGAGAGCCCTGGATGAATGTGGTGGAGATCTCTCCGTTACTTGAGAGGATCGAGACCAACCCGCAGTTTGCGCAGATCATCGCTCCCAGCGAAATGATCGCTATTGTTACGCTGAATATAAAGATAGGCGATGTTGAAGGACTCATGAACATCTGTCTTCCGTATTTTACATTGGAAAATGTAATGGATAAGCTGAACACGAAGTTCTGGTTCGCGTCCATGAAGGAAAACAGTGATGAGAACTATAATGAGAATATAGAGAATATAATCAAACGTGTATCGATGCCTATTAAGGCCGTTCTGGGAAAGAGTTCGATCACGGTCAGCGATTTCGTCAATCTTCAGGTAGGTGATATTATAAAGCTTAATTCCAAGATAGATACCGAGATGGATGTCTATGTTGGCAATATTAAGAAATTCAAATCCCTGCCGGGTACCTCAAGGGATGGGTATGCGGTCAGGGTTACTACAGTATTGAGAGAGGAGGGGTGATAGATGGACCTGTCCCAGGACGAGATAAATGCCTTGCTTAATGGCATGATGGGAGGCGATGATGATTCTTCATCCGACACCTCCGGCGGGTTTGAAGCCTCCTCAGGCAGCGGCTCGAGCCCGGACGAAAGTCTTCTTACGGACATTGAAAAGGATGCCATTGGAGAAGTTGCCAATATCAGCATGGGCACCTCGGCGACCACTCTCAATAATCTGGTAAATCAGAAGGTTAATATTACAACTCCCGTCGTGGAGCTTGCGACCTGGGATCAGATAGTAGAAGACTATGAACGCCCCTGCGTCTTTGTTAAGATAAAATATACCGTAGGCCTTGACGGGACCAACATTATGGTCTTAAAGGAGGAGGACGTAAAGATAATTACCGACCTTATGATGGGCGGTGACGGTACCAATATTGATGATGAGCTTTCCGAGCTGCATTTAAGCGCTATTTCGGAAGCGATGAACCAGATGATGGGTTCAAGCGCGACCTCGCTCTCATCAATGCTTGGAAAGATGATCGATATCTCCCCTCCGGAGGCCAGCAGGGTGGAACTGGAAAACCTGGACATTGGCGATGTATCTTCTTTCTTAAACGGAACCTTTGTTAAGATAACTTTCAGGATGCAGATCGGAGAGCTTATCGATTCGAAGATCATGCAGCTTTACCCGGTTGATTTTGCGAAGGACCTCTACAATTACTTCATGAGCAGCCAGGATCCGGGAGGTTCACAACCCGAACCCGCTCCGGCACCTGCGCCGCCTCCTCCGCCTCCGGCTCCGGCACCCATGCCGGCCCAGCCGCAGCAGATGGATATGTCCATGCAGCAGGGTATGAATATGGGTACGGGGCAGCCTATGATGCAGCAGGGCATGAACATGGGCATGGGGCAGCCTATGATGCAGCAGGGCATGAACATGGGCCAGCCTATGATGGGCGGTCAGATGATGGGGGCCCCCATGATGGGGCAGCCTATGATGCAGCAGCCTAACCTGAATATCCAGCCGGCCTCCTTCCAGGCGTTTTCAAGCGATGTAAACGCCCTTCAGAGCCAGGAGAACATTTCATTAATAAAGGATGTGCCCCTGGAGGTCACCGTAGAGCTTGGACGGACCAGCAAAGCCATCAGCGATATTCTTGATTTTGCGCCCGGAACGATCATAGAGCTTGACAGGATCGCCGGAGAGCCCGTCGATGTACTGGTAAACGGCAAGATGGTCGCGCGGGGAGAGGTTGTCGTAATCGAAGAAAACTTCGGTGTCCGAGTAACCGAGATTATTACTTAACGCTGATTTTACTTTGTAAAATCAACGGGTCAAAAAGTTCTCGAAGAGAATTTTTTGACATAAGGGTTTGTGAAGCAAACCATACCTTGTATACGCTGTTTAAGGCGGCAAAATCAGAGCGTCAAAAAGTTCTCGAAGAGAATTTTCTGACATATATTAAAAGTGTTTATAGGAAGGGGAACCTTCTTATATATAAAACCACGGAATCAATAATATGGTTTAAAGACAGGAGAGTAGAAAATGGCAAAAAATATTTTAATCAGCGACGATGCAGCTTTCATGAGAATGATGATCAAGGATATTCTCACGAAAAACGGTTATAATGTTGTTGGTGAAGCGGAGAACGGGGCAAAGGCTGTAGAGAAGTACAGCGAGCTGAAGCCGGATCTTGTACTTATGGATATCACAATGCCTGAGATGGATGGGATCCAGGCCCTGAAGAAGATCAAGGAGGGAGATCCCGGGGCAATGGTTATCATGTGCTCAGCCATGGGTCAGCAGGCAATGGTTATAGAGTCCATACAGGCCGGCGCAAAGGACTTCATAGTTAAGCCTTTCCAGGCGGATCGTGTTATTGAGGCCGTAAAGAAGGTTATAGGCTGATAAAATGACTGCACTGCTTACGGGAACATCACGGATAGACAGTGCAGCTCAATTTGCGACTGTACTGCTTGCGTTTATCTTTGTTCTTGCGATCACCATAGTGGCGACAAGGGTTGTCGGAAATTATCAGAAAAAACAGAGTTTTTCCAATAATTTCGAGATAATTGAGGGATTCCGGATAGCCAATAATAAGTATCTGGAGCTTATCAGAATAGGCAGGAGATATTATGTCCTGGCTATAGGAAAAGATGAAGTCAGCCTTATTTCCGAGATAGACGAGGAAGAGCTTGAATTTGCCGGGGATGACAGCACGAAGTCGGGTGCCTTCCGCAGAATACTGGCTCTTAAACAAGGCATTTCCAAGGATAAGGGCGGTAGATCCGATGAATAGATGTAAGATGGTTGCGGGCTGGCCGTTAAAGGTCTTGTTATGCGCGCTGACATTATTGATCTTATCATGCCTGCTTAGGACATCCGTATACGCTGTGGATTCAGCTTATAACGATATAGGCATCATCGATGAGGACGATATAAACGAAAATAATACAGTTATAAACAGACCGGGTTCGGCAGAGAGCGCTGAGGATCTTCGGGAGCTGAATGTTTCAAATGACCTTACCGTGACCTACAGGGACGGGCAGGGGAATCTATCGGGAACGCTTCGGATTCTTATTACGCTTACGTTAATATCGTTAGCGCCCACTATCGTCATCATGATGACGTCGTTCTCGAGAATACTTATAGTTTTGCATTTTGTCAGAACGGCGTTAGGAACACAGACGGCACCTCCGAATCAGGTGCTTGTGGGGCTTTCTCTGTTTCTGACTTTTTTTATTATGAATCCGGTCATCACCCAGATAAACGATACGGCGGTAAAGCCCTTTGAGGCGGGGGAGATGGATCAGGATGAATTTCTGGATACAGCGTTAAAGCCTCTCAGGGAATTTATGTACGGGCAGACACAGCAAAAGGATGTGAGGATGTTCTTAGATATTGAGGGTATCGAGTCTGTGGACAGCGTTGAAGACATCCCCACGAGGGTATTAGTTCCGTCCTTTATGATCAGTGAGCTTAGGACAGCCTTTATTATAGGCTTTCTGATCTATATTCCCTTTATAGTCATAGATATGGTTGTAGCGTCAACGCTTATGTCAATGGGTATGATGATGCTTCCGCCTACGACTATATCAATGCCGTTTAAGATATTGCTTTTTGTGCTTGCGGACGGCTGGAATCTGGTCATTGTAAATCTTGTAAAGACTTTTTACTGATGAAAACCAGACCGGGAAGCCGGCTGACTTTGTGGACAGGAATTTCAGGAAAGCCGGATGTGCAGGCTGTTTTGGTACAGTTACCGGAGGGAATGATGTATGACAGTTGAAACAGTAGTAGATATCACCAGGCAGACTTTATATACTGTTGTTCTTTGCGCGGCCCCGATGCTTCTTGTTTCTTTGATCGTGGGCCTTGCAGTAAGTATTTTTCAGACTGTGACCTCCATTCAGGAGCAGACGCTTACCTTTGTGCCCAAGTTTATAGGGATTTTCCTGGTGATAATGCTCGTAGGACAGTGGATCGCAAATAATATCACAGGGCTGATGGAGGATCTTTGGGGTAACTTCGCCCTGTATGTATAGCGGGATATGTGGGAATATTCCTTTTCCTTCGAGGATCTTGAAATCTTCTTGCTGATAGTGGTGAGGATGGCTTCCTTTGTAGTAACGGCTCCTTTCTTTTCTATCAGGAACGTGCCGAGGCGTTTTAAAGCCGGACTTTCCATCTTCTTAGCGCTCATAGTATACGCTGTGATGCCGGTGCACTCACCGCTGTCATATAACACGGTATATGGATATGCCGCGTTGGTGCTTAAGGAGGCTATGACGGGGCTTATCATAGGGTGGGGGGCAAATCTGATAGAATCTGTCATGAGCTTCGCGGGAAGGCTTGCCGACATGGAGATCGGGCTTTCGATGGTACAGCTCTTAGATCCTTCCACGAATAATCCGGTTGGTTTTACCGGGATAATGTACCAGTACGTGGTGAGCCTCATGATGGTCATCACCGGGATGCACCATTACTTCATCAGGGCGATGATAGAGACCTATAATCTGATCCCGATAGGCGGCGCGAGATTTGATTCTGAAAAGATAAATCTCGCTATTATCCAGTTCTTAAGGGACTACATGAGCATAGCCTTCAGGCTCTGCCTTCCGGTTGTTGTAGCGATAATGCTCACAAATGTCGTACTTGGCATACTTGCAAAATCCGCCCCTCAGATCAATATGTTTTCCGTGGGAGTGCAGATAAAGATCTTTGCCGGATTTGCAATATTGTTTATCACGGTATACGTCCTTCCCAATATAACGGATTTTATTTTCCGGGAAATGAAAGCAATGATGACTGTTATGGTTGAGAGTATGGCCAGAAGCCCTGTATAAACAGGGTAATAATGCCGAAACGGCGTAAAACGGATTTTGGCCGCAAAGTATTTATAATATAAAAACTTTGTTATGATTAATAAGGATCGGGGAGAAGAATTTAATATTCGTTTATTTGAGCTGGATCTTCAGTTCTTTGCAAAGGACGGTCCCGGAGGCGAAAAGACCGAGGAGCCTACGGCAAAGAAAAAAAATGATACCAGAAAAGAAGGTAATGTCGCCAAGAGCAGGGAGTTGGAAACCGCGGTAACCCTTCTTTTTATGTTTATCACCATGAAGGTCTATTGCGGGACACTGGGACTTCGATTTATCGAAACCTTTAATTCTGTATATTCTCAGATGGGTGACATTTCAACGTTTGTAGGTGGAGATACGCCCCAGCTTTATATACGCAAGCTTTACATGTCTGTGATTCTGAGAGTGCTTCTGTATCTTGCCCCTTTTCTTCTTGTTGCGTTTATAGTCGGATTTATCGTGAACCTTGTACAGGTCAAATGGAAGCCGACCACGAAACCGCTTAAGCCTAAATTAAGCAAACTGAATCCTGTAAAGGGATTTAAAAAGATCTTTTCATTAAGCAAGATGGTCGATCTTTTAAAATCTCTGATCAAGCTGGGGATTATCGGAGGAGTTGCCTATTCGACCATTATAGGAGAAGTATCTACGGTCTTCATGCTTTATGATATGTCTATAAAGCAGGCGATCCAGTTCTTTGGCAATATTGTTATCAACATGGGAATAAAAGTCAGCGCATGTTATATCGTTCTGGGCTTTGCTGACTATGCTTATCAGAAGCATAAATTCCATGAGGATATAAAGATGACCAAGCAGGAAGTAAAGGACGAGATGAAGAACGCCGAAGGAGATCCTAAGATCAAGGCGAAGCAGAGACAGAGGATGATGGAAGCATCGAGAAGGCGTATGATGTCTGCCGTTCCTAAAGCTGATGTGGTCATTACGAACCCGACCCATTTTGCGGTAGCGCTAAAGTATGATCCGGATGAAATGCCGGCACCGTATGTGGTGGCAAAAGGGGAAGACCTGTTAGCGGCAAGGA
>JAIKXO010000049.1 GCA_024684065.1 Lachnospiraceae bacterium | reverse complement strand
ATATCATCTTCAATCGGCGCTCTGCTGTTATCATCAAGCATCTCCTTAAAGCTTTCGACACTCATTTTATACTCTTCGGCCATTCTGTTTATCTCTTCTTCATACTCGTCATCAGTAACAGTAAAGTTCTCCTGTTTAATGACTTCTTCCAGAACAAGAGAGGTTTCTATCCGCTTTAAAGCGCCCGGCTTCATCTGCTCCATGAATTTTTCCATATTTAAGCCGGTAAACATGAAGTACTGGTCCAAAGTCAGCCCCTGAAGCTGAAGCCTTTGAGCATAATCATCAGCCATCCTTGAAGCCTGCTCATCGACCATTGCATCGGGAATATCCATGTTGGAATCCTTCACGATCGCCTCTAAAAGCTTGTCCTCCTTCTCAGCCCTTGCGGCCTTCTCCTTCTTTTCCTTAAGTTCCTCCCTTAGGGATGCTTTGTATTCCTCTACGGTCTCAAATTCTGAAACCTCGCTGGCGAACTCATCATCTAACTCCGGCAGTTCCTTCTCCTTTATCTCCTTAACGGTAACTTTGAAAACGGCATCCTTTCCGGCCAGATGCTCCGCATTGTAATCTTCAGGGAATGTAACGTTTATTTCCTTCTCCTCATTGATACCGGCGCCTATCAGCTGATCCTCGAATCCCGGGATAAAGGTCTTCGAGCCTATGGTCAGTGAATAGTTCTCACCCTTTCCACCTTCAAACGGCTCACCATCCACAAAGCCCTCGAAATCTATTATGGTAATATCCCCATCCTTTACAGGCCTGTCCTCTACCGAAACAGTACGCCCGTTTCTTTCGCGCTCTTTCTCGATCTCCTTGTCGACATCCTCATCAGTGACCTCGGCACTTATTTTATCTATTTTTACTCCCTTATACTTCCCCAGTTCGATTTCCGGCTTCAAAGCCACAACCGCTGTATATATGAAAGGCTTCCCTTTCTCGATCTGCGTGACCTCAACCTCAGGTCTCGAAACGACCTTGAGATCATCCTTGTCATATACTTCATCTTTTAAGCCCTTATTGATCAGCTCATCAGCCGCATCATTATATAAAACTTCCGGTCCGTAAACCTTTTCGATCATAAACCTCGGCGCTTTGCCTTTCCTGAATCCCGGAATATTCAATCTCTTCTTATTCTTATGATAAGAATCGTTAAGAGCCTTTTCCAGCTCCTCTGCTGACATCTCTATGGTAAGCTTTGCCATATTATGCTCTAAATGTTCTACCTGTAAACTCATAGATAGGTTTCCTCCGTCTGATAATAAGATATTTTCTTTTACAATATATGGCAGCACCTGCTAATTCTGCCTTCCATCACACGGGAATGATTGTATCACAGGAAGTGGAAAAAATCTAGGAAAATTATAGAGCTGCGGCATTGCTTACTAACTGCGCCGATTTACGGAGTAAATCGTGTGGTTTGGCATAAACTCTGGTTTATGCCTGTCGAATTCGGCATTTGCTTTGGCAAATGTCGAATAGGTCCTGGCTGCATCGCAGATCGAATCCTTACCTTAATTATATCCTATCCTATGGTATAATTATATCGGACAGACTGCAGGTCTGATATAACACTAAAGGAGCCGCTGACATTTTTATTTCTTTTCAGGCGGCTGAGAAGATAATACAAAGATACAGGAGGAAAAGCAAATGGAACAGATCAATTATGTTTTCTTGGCAGACGGATTTGAGGAAATCGAGGCATTGACTGTAGTGGATCTGCTTAGAAGAGCAGGCCTAAGCTGCGTAACAGTCGCAGTCAACGAAAGCGGGGAAAAAGCTGTAACCGGTTCACATAATATTACCGTTCTGGCAGATACGGCCATAAATAAAATAACGCTTGACAACGTATCATGCCTGATTTTACCGGGAGGAATGCCGGGCACGAAAAACCTTAAGGAGAATGAAGAGCTTAAACGCCTGTTATTAAAGGCATACTCTGATAAAATAAGGATAGCGGCAATTTGCGCAGCTCCGACTATATTGGCAGAATTAAATATGCTTGACAAAATAGATTCCACATGTTATCCTACCAGTGAAGATATCCTCCAGCAACACGGGGCCATTATAAATCATGCTGATGTCATTACTTCAGGTAACATAACTACTTCCCGTGGGATGGGAACGGCCATCGCTTTCGGCCTCGAATTAGTCAAACTTCTTCTTGGGCCGGACGAAGCCGAAGACCTACAGTCAAAAATAGTTTACAGAAGGTGAAAACGGTAAAACGATATAGACCTTTTGGGTCAATTCGGATTTCTTTGTTGACCATTATAGTACAATATTATTGACCGTTTTGCTTTATAGCTCAAAAACGCCCGGAAACACTGCATTCTTTCAGGATTCCGGGCGTTTATTCTTGAACTTTTTTTAGGAACTCTGTTATGTATCATTGTTATATCATGTCATATTCCGTTGTTATGTATCGTTGATGCGTATCATTGTTATGTGCTTATGTTATATAACTACGTTATATAATATGGTTATGCATCATTGTATACTCTTTGGAATGCTATGGAATAGCATGTCAATGTTATGTATCATCGTTACGTTTCAATGTTACCATATCTGGGCAGGACTATGTTTATACCTATGGATTATTTGCTTTAATATATCTTATGTTATTAAAAATACGAGTGTTACGGATGTTACAGGAGGGCGGGATGTTTTTAATATTACGCATGTTATTTACGTTTTCTTCTCCATTTTTCCTCCTTACAGTAAGTTCAGCAACCATAATAACGCATGTTAGCCTGTAAGTTATTGCCGTCCCTCACCTGACCGGGCAGCAGTATGAGAAACAAGCCTTAACTCCAAACCTCCGTATCTGTACACGGCGCGACTTGCACCGGTTCTTACATTATTGTATTATTAAAAAAGTTAAACTCACTGTGAGCAAATAAGAATAACCTGCATGAAAACCGGCCCGGAACGGCTTCCTGGTTTTCCGCTAAAGATCAGAAATCCGTATATTGATATTCTCTGAATCATACAGAAATGAAAGGACAAAACTCCTTATGGAAATTGAACGCAAATTTTTGATAAATAAGCTTCCCGATGACATAGAAAGATATGATTTTCATCTTATAGAACAGGCCTATCTGACTACAGATCCCGTTATCAGGGTAAGGAAGGAAGACGATAAGTACTATATGACCTACAAAGGAAGCGGTCTTCTCGCAAGGGAAGAATACAATCTCCCGTTAACTGAAAAGGCATACCGAATCCTTATCAGCAAAGCAGACGGCAACATTATATCAAAAAAGCGGATATTGATCCCTTACGACAGATTCATGATCGAACTGGACGTATTTGACCCGCCTTTTGCCCCGTTAATGCTTGCAGAGGTGGAATTTGAGTCAATAGAAGAAGCGAAAGCTTTCCGGGGACCCGACTGGTTCTCGGAAGATGTGACCAATGATACCAATTATCATAATTCGACCATGAGCAGAAAGACATTTTAAGGCACATAAGTAAAAGATCACATGCAGATAGTTAAGACCCGGGGGGTATCTGGCCGGGAAAGATAATTGATCAGGCACGAAAAAGGCACTCATACGAGTGCCTTTTCCTGTATCCTTAATTTGATATCCAGTTTTTATTTTGTTTATAATTTGCGACCCGAATCATATCCGGGCATCAGCCCGGAAATATCCGCCAAAAGGATCCGCTGTCTGATCACCTTATTTGCGGACCAAATGACGGGGCAGACCGTTAACAAACAGAGGGGTAAGCTCTCCCATGATAAGCGGCCTTGCGTATTTCTCAAAGCCCTCGTTAAGGTTGCATCCGTCCTCGGTGATCCACTCATCGGGAACAGGCCTTTCTACATTTGCAATAGCATGGATATCATACGCTGAAGTACCGCACTGATAAGGATCGTCCCCGTTCCTGTTCAGGGTTATCATCATGCCTGTCTTTCCGTCATTGGCAGCTTTAACGGCATCTGCACCCACCTGGAATGCCTCATTGATATCTGTAAGGGAAGCAAGGTGAGTCGCAGCTCTCTGAAGCGTTGACAACTCGATGGCACGGGTCTTAAGCCCGGTCTCGGCAGCAACCTTGTCAGCTAAGAAGGCAGCCGTTCCGGACATCTGCTTATGACCGAATGCGTCAACCATAACGTTTTCATTTGCAAGTTCGCAGACATAGCGTCCGTCAGCGATCTTTATCCCCTCTGATACCGCTATCACAACAGATGACTTTGTAGCGGCAAGCTCCTTCACCTTCTCCATAAAAGCGTCAATATCGAAAGTTCTCTCGGGAAGGTAGATCGCATTTGCTCCTGTACAGTCATCGCCCTTTGCAAGCGCAGCGGCAGCCGTGAGCCATCCTGCGTTACGTCCCATTATCTCAACGATCAGGACAGTAGGCTTTTTAACGCCGAAAGATTCGTTATCCCTTATAACTTCCTTAAGGCTTGCAGCAATATACTTGGCTGCCGAACCATAACCCGGACAGTGGTCGGTAACGGGAAGATCATTGTCTATTGTCTTGGGAACGCCCATGAATCTCTGCTTCTTTCCATGCTCAGCGGCATAGTCGGAAAGCATCTTGACCGTATCCATTGAATCGTTTCCTCCGCAATAGAAAAGGCACTCTATATCATGCTTCTCCATGATCTCAAATACCTTTTCGTATACGTCCTCATGTCCCTCTATCTTAGGCATTTTGAAACGACATGAGCCTAAAAAAGCCGAAGGAGTACGCTTTAACATCTCTACATCCTCCGCCTTGCTCAGATAATCGTCCAGATCACAAAGCTGGTCTTCAAGGAATCCCTCTATACCATGAACCATTCCGTATACTTTCTTTACTCCAAGCTTCTTAGCCGCGCAGTATACGCCTGCTACCGATGAATTAATGACCGCAGTGGGTCCGCCGGACTGTCCGACAACAATATTACCTGTCATAGCCATATCTCCTTATCGTATATTTTTTCAAACAATGCCTTGTTACGGCACTTACACCATAAAAATCAAAAGGATTATATCAGAACAGCACTCTCCTTGCAAGCCCGCCGTTTCAGGTCGGAAATACCGCCGCCTCATCCCGGGGGCAGCGTTAGCCTAAGGCTGCCCATTATTCATACGATTCCGTACGGGAAGACAAATTATACTCATTAACGAAATGGCTTGTCGTTTCGTTAATGAGTTCATCATTTACGTTAAATATCAGCCTGCGAACTGGAAAATCGTAAAAGTAAAATAGATGATCAGAAGGACAATTCCCTGAGCCCTTGACATCCGGCCCTTCAGGAGAGCCGGAACGGTCAGAATAAGCATGACCGTTAACATTACCGGTATATCAACCACAAGAGAAGCGATCACATCCTTTCCTCCGATCGCTATGGTCTTTCCGGCCGGGATACTGAACGGAGCCAAAAGGATCGACACTCCGGAAACAAGAACAAGGTTAAAAAGATTGGCTCCGCATATATTTCCCAGAGACAGAGCTCCATGTCCTTTGACGAGAGAGGTAATGGCAGTTACAAGTTCCGGCAGGGAAGTCCCCAGTGCGACGAAAGTAAGGGCTATTACCGATTCCGGAACACCCAGGCCTTCAGCTATTAATGTTCCGTTGTCCACAAGAAGATCCGCCCCCACGGCAATGAGAACGGCTCCCAGGATAAGCAGTACGACCAGTTTCGCTACCGGTGTATCTGTTTCCTCATCCGCTTTGTCGTCCGGCTTATCCTTCCTATTTATATCACCGGTGTCTGTATTCTGGTTTTTATCAGGATCAGTTAAAGTATCAGCTACAGAACCACCGTTATTAAAATTATTTTTTTCATCGCCGGTTTGAATACCTGAAGTTTTTATTTCAGCAAAAGCCGTTTTCACCGTTGTAACCATGTATATCAGGAATATCGCCATTAATAATACACCTGTTATTCTTGTAAATCCCTTGTTAATATAGGCTATCATGGCATAGAATGTTGCAGCTGTGAAAAAATAAATAACTGGTGTTTTTAATGCTTTTCTGTCAATTGTCGACGGCTTTACGGCGATGGTTACTCCTGCTATCAATGCAGTATTGCATATGATCGACCCTATAGCATTTCCGTATGCTATCTCGCCATGTCCGCTCAGGGCGGAATTAGCCGAAACCATCACTTCCGGAAGCGTGGTGCCTATGGAAACCACCGTGGCTCCGATAAGAATATCAGGGACATTAAACTTTGCCGCTATTCCCGCTGCCCCGTCTACGAACCAGTCTCCTCCTTTTATAAGTAATATCAGTCCCAATACAAACAAAAGAATCGGAATAAGCATTTTTTTCTCCTTTCAATGCGCATTTTGCGCCGTTTATGCAGATTGGGTCATTTCACTGTCATACGCCCTGACTATTATACAATATATAGCGATTTTGCACTATACCTTATGGTAAAGTAAAACCATCCCGTTATTATCCGTGTTACAATTCATCGCCTGACCAGCGCTGAATTGTAAGGAAACGATCCGGCCTGAAAACAGTCCGGATCGGCATAAACTGAAGTTTATGCCTAAGCACACGATTTGCTTTGCAAATCGGTGCAATAACGTACATCGTCCATCCTTAATCGCTTTCGGCGATGGACGATATGCTGTTGGCTATATTTACATTATCTGCCCGATCCACGTAGTAAATCCGTGGCTCGGGACTGAACAGCAACTTATCCGTCCCTTCGTTCCACCTGCTGCCGCGACACAAGCTCTGCAAAGAACCCGTTCTTTTCGATCAGCTGCTCATATGTTCCGTCTTCTACGATTTTACCTTCATCAAGTACGATGATCCTGTCACAGTTCTTTATCGTGGAAAGCCTGTGTGCGATCACTATCCTCGTACACTTAAGACCGTCGAGAGAATCAGATACCTGCTTCTGCGTGATATTGTCAAGAGCAGACGTCGCCTCATCAAACATCAGGATGTTCGGTCTGGGGGCTATGGCACGGGCGATCATGATACGCTGCTTCTGGCCTCCCGATATGCCTCCGGAGCCTTCACCGATGATCGTGAACATGTTCATGGGCATCTGTCTTATATCTTCGGCGATCCCAGCCATCTCCGCCGCTTCCCATGCATCATCAAGAGTAAGCTGCGGAGCGGAGATCACTATGTTCGAATATATATCCCCCATAAACAGTGACCCGTTCTGCATGACCGTACCGATTTTTGACCGAAGTGATTTCAGGTCTATACTGTTAAGGTCGTGTCCATCATAATAAACTGCCCCCTTCTGGGGCTTCTCAAAGCCGAGCAGGATACGTATAAGTGTACTCTTACCACAGCCCGTCTTACCTGTTATCGCCACATACTGCCCCGGTCGGATCTTAAGGCTCAGATTATCGAGAACAGGAGGCATATCCTCAGTGTAACGGAATGTAACATTACTCAGTTCAATGCCGCCGGAGAGCTTTTCTATGACCGGCTTGTCCTCGGCTATCTCAGGTGCCGTTTCTATCACCGGTCTGATCAGTTCGAAGGTCGGGACTATCATGGCTGCAATATCTATCATCGGAACGAGCGTCTTGAACGCGCCTCCCACGATCGCATAAGCGGCATTGAACGCATAGTACTGACCGACGTCGACATGTGTCTTTACCGCAAGATAGTATATGATGATCGTACCGGTAAGGGATATCGCCATTATAATGGTTGGGAATACCTTTATGAACATCGGCGGATCGTACCTGTACTTCGACTGGGCGGCGTAGGCATTTGCCCACCTGGAAAATGCCCTTCGTTCCGCTCCGGAGAGTTTTATCTTCTCAATTCCCGTTATCATAGAATAGGACAGACCGCTCTCTTTTGCTCCCAGTTCCATCTGCGTTTTGTATATACCTGACCTTATTACGAGAGCTAAGAAGATCGTTATCATCTGAAGCGCCATAACGGTAAAGGCGGGGACGGCAAGTGCAGGTGCAAAGGATCTGATCTGGAAAATGTATATGAATGAGAAAAGAGCGGCCGTAAAACATGTCATGACCATGTTCAATATCTCGTATACCAGAACACTCACATTGCTCACACGGTTTGCGAGATCACCCGATGTATACTTTGTAAAGAACGAGCTCGGAAGCGTTAAGATCCTCATCATCGTTGCCGATTCGATACTAAAACTGAATTTCTGCGTCAGCCTGCGAAGGAACATCTCCTGTATCGTCGTGAACAACATACCTGAAAGTGAAGCGCTTATGAGAAATACCGCGATCGCAGCAAGTGCGGGCACGCTCTTCATCTCCAGGATATCCGAAAACAGCATCCTGTTTATCCACGGTATCAGCATCCCGACACAGGTAGCTATGAGGGCAAATCCGACGTAACCGGCGACTCCCCTCATGTCAAGATTTGAGAGGATGTATCTGTCCAGATCCCTCATCGTCATTGCCCTTGTCGGAAAAGCCTTGTAAAACGAATATGCCTCACCGCTAAACAGCTTCTCCGAGGAAGATGTTACCCTTGTCATCTTACCGGTAGAAGGATCCGCAAACTTATATGCTCTCGCTCCCGCAGGGATCAGCGCAACAGGCTTGCCGTTTTCCGTAAAGGTTGTAAGCATCGCTCCCGAAGCGTCACGTCTCCAGCCCTCCTTAAGGATCACCTGTCTGGTCATGATCCCGTATGGACGAAGAAGGTATTCCAGAACTTCCTCGATAGACTTCAGTTTTTCCGGAACCTCCCTGACTTTAATGTGATAATACTTCAGGATGGATCCGATCGCATCCGTTGCCTGCTCCCGTTCGCTCAGCAAAGCTGCAGACAGGCTCTGCCCCATGACCGACCCCGCGATCTTAAGGCACGAATCCTCAAATACTTTTTTGTCGTTTTGCTTCCTGAGCTCTATCTGTTCTTCAAACCAGCCCGGCATTTCTTCTCCTGTCGCCTCTATTCGTTAGTCACAAGTTTTGCATACAGACCGCCCATTGCCATAAGTTCATCATGGGTTCCACGCTCTGCAACCTTACCTTTTTCAAGAACTACTATCTCATCGCAATCCCTTATCGTTGAAAGCCTGTGTGCCACAACGATCGTAGTGATACCTCTCTCCTTTATCGAGGAGACTACATCATACTCTGTCTGCGCATCAAGCGCGCTCGTAGCCTCATCCATTATCATGATGGTCGGATCCTGTGCAAGTACACGCGCGATCTCGATTCTCTGCCTCTGTCCTCCGGAAAAATCAAGGCCGCCGTTGTGAAGCTTATATGAATAGCCTCCATTCCTCTTCATGATCTCTTCGTGGATCTGTGCATCCCTCGCCGCCAGTATCATCTCGAAATCTTCGATGGAGTTGTCCCACATCTTGATATTGTTTGCTATCGTATCCTCAAACAGTATAATATCCTGATTGACTACAGCCACGGAACCTGTAAAGATATCCCTGTCTATCTCAGTAATACTGTTACCGTCAAACAGTATCTGTCCGGACCACGGACGGTAGAGTCCGGATATCAGGCGTGAAAGCGTGCTCTTTCCGCATCCGCTGGCTCCGACAAAAGCGACACTCTTCCCTTTTTCGAGGGTAAGGCTGAAATCTTCTATAAGAGGCGGTGAAAGTTTTGAATACCCGAAAGTCACGTTCTTAAGTTCGAGCATACCCGAAAGCTTTCCGGATTTTGATTTTTTCTCCCCGTTCTCCTCATCGGACACAGCGCACTCAAATATCGGATCTTTCGGATATTCCATGACGTCTTCAATTCTCTCCATCTGAGTACGCATCTCCTGAAGACTCTGTCCAGCCGCTATGAGAGACTGTGCCGGGAGCAGGAACTGTGCGAGAAATCCCTGAAATGCAAGTACCATACCGGATGTGAACTCGCCCATTATAACCAGATACACTCCCATAATAAGTATGATGTCATTGCCGATCTCCATGACGATCCCGGGGATCTTTCCGGATCCCGTATCAATCCCGGCCAACCTGACACGGTGTGTATTGACGCTTGCTTCATGCCCTGCCCATCTGGCAAAGAATCCATTCTCGGCACCGCTCGATTTTATCGTCTCTATCATATCTATGCCCGATACCGTCTCCGAATACAGCTTACTCTCGTCGCGCATCATGGCGCGGGTAATATTTACCCTCCTGACGCCGACATAATATGCCCCAAAAACATTTACCGCAATCGAGACAAGCCCGATAGCCGTCATGGCAACTGAATAGGAAAGCATCACGCCAAGATAAAAAACCAGCATCGCTGTATGTATCACAAGGGGGGCAAGTGTATTGACAATAAGAGATGCTATGTTCGCGTTGGCCTGACATCTTTGTTCGATATCGCCCGCCATGCGCTGTGAAAAGAATTTCATGGGAAGCTGCATAACATGCCAGAAATATGTGGCATTTCCTACTGCAGCAAACTTTCCGTTTATCCTAAGTGAATAGAGTGCGGTTATCCAGGCCGTAATTAACTGCACAATGGTAAGGATGATAAGGGCAGCCATAAAATAACCGACAAGCGAAGGATTATTACCGGGAAGGAGTTCATCCATGAAGAATCGCGAAAAACCCGCCATCGCTATGGCTCCCACAGATGAAACAGACGTTGTTATCGCGACAAACGCCACCGCCGCTCCGGCTCCTTCCATACGCTTTTTCGCAAACCCGATCACGCTCTTCGGATTTCCCGAAGGCTTAAACTTTTTGCCCGGAGTGATTATCAAAGTAACACCGGTAAAAGCTTCATCAAACTCCTGCTCCGTTATGACAACATCACCCCTTGCGGGATCGTTGATATAAACCCTGCCTTTTTTGAAGCCGCATAAAACAACGAAGTGATTGAATTCCCAGTGTATTATGCAGGGTAATGGCACCTGGGTTTTGAGCTTTTCCGGTTCAAAACGGTATCCGACCGCATTGAAACCGTAGTTCCTTGCGGCCCTTACGATATTGCCCGCTTTGGCCCCGTCACGCGAAACATCACAGTCTTCCCGCGCCTGTTCAAGCGGAACCCACTTGCCATAATAAGCCATGACCATGATAAGGCTCGCCGCCCCGCACTCAAGCGCTTCCATCTGCATAACGACAGGAACCCTGGTTACACCACCGATCACAGGCTGTTTGATCCTGATTTTCTTATTTGATGACATAGTTTACAGGTGCTACTTCCTTTATTCCGGTATCGGTATTTATCCTGATCTTTCCAAAAACAGCCCAGAAAAGTGTTCCGACTATAATGATCAGCGTTGCAAAAAGTATCAGCCACACGGCCGGCGTGGTCACTTTTATATAGTCATTCAGCTGTTCGGGCGAGGTCACACGCTCCATGCTTTTCTCGCGAAATACCGTTTTTTTTCCCATATGTTCATATCCCTTCAGTAAAGATCATGATAAAAGACTTTCTCAGGATCACTTTACTGGCATTTTTATAATGCAATATTGCTGTATTGAAGTCAATGCGTTATCATACGCATTCACTTACCGGAAGTCCTGCAACGAAGATACATCGCATTCCACTTTAACATCGCATCATATTTTCGATGATGTTTTAATACCGTGTTAATAAGGGCATAGTCTTTAAGTCTCTCCTCGAAAGGAGTAGCGCAATACTGCGCATGATCAAGATATTTTTCTGCTCTTTGAACATCCCCGTACATGACGCAGTCCAGAAAACAGTTTGCACAAAGCCAGAACGAGCGGTGCAGCTCCTCTTCGGGGAGGGCTTCCATTATCCTTATGTTACGCCCATAGTCAGGGTCTTTCTGTTTTGCATGAAGAATACTAAACTCCGCCGTTTCGATCTCATCCTCCTTAAGCGGCGGACACTGCCCATCCGTCACAAGGTGCTCATGGATGATCCCCTTCCAGATAAGGCCCGCATCACGTCTTATGATCCGCGGATACAGAAAAACGCCACCGTTTTCCGGCCGTTCATACCCCGCAATTATGAGCCTGACAGATGAGGCTCCCTCCCTGTTCTTCAGGGCCTTCCATTCCAGTATCCTTTGTATATTCTCCGGTGTGATGCGGTCATCCGCGTCCAGCCACATGATGTGATCACAGGATGCTTTCGAATATGAGAAATTCCTGGCAGACGCAAAATCATCACACCAGGTAAAATCAAAAACCCTGTCCGTATAACGGGAGGCGATCTCCTTAGTCTCATCCGTTGAACCGGTATCCACAATGACCAGCTCATCCGCAAAACGGCAGGCTCCCTCAAGACAATCTGCCAGAACGGCGGCTTCATCCTTTACGATCATACAAACACTGAGTGTCAAAAGCTTTTTCCCCGCGCCATACCATAAAAACTTACTGTAAGCGTTTCGGCAGGCTTCTTCCTTTCAGTTTCATTTCAAGCAGTTCATCATAGAAGGAGGTCTGTCTGGCATAATACCACCAGCGCTTATGCGACGGCACGGCCGGAACTCTGTGCCAGGGACTGATCCCCGCATAATGGCGGATAACCGCTCCCAAAGCAAGTTCTTCCGAATATCCGCACCTGGCTTCCATGCTGACCATATAATTGTACCGGTCCTGATCGGCGTATATCACCTTACCCGCAAACAATCCGTTCAAAATATCCTGATCGGCATAGGGCAGATCATAGTTCTGCTCTTTTGCATATCGGATGAAATCCTCAAACCGGAAATCCTTTCTTATCTTTTTAAGATTGCAGAGCATAACACCGGAATTGAAATAGCTTCCGCTTAAGTCCCGAATCAAATGTGTTATGCCATTCTCCGTAGTCTCGATAAGCTTCAGATCCCTGCAGACCACGGCTAAACAGTCCGAAAAATCCGTGGAGTAAAACTCCGTCAACGGCTTTTCCACGATAGTGTCCACATCCAGATAGAGTACGCGGTCAACCTCATCGGGAAGCATGTAAGGAACGCACAGGCGCAGATATGCCTCACGCGGATACGGCTCCGCGTGAAATCCGGCAAATTTTATTTTATCGACGCGTACAAATTGAATTTCCTGGCCAAATGAGCCTGCAAGCTCTGAGAGCACCTTCCGGTCATGATCGTAC
Source organism: Lachnospiraceae bacterium (assembly GCA_024684065.1). The sequence goes on along the minus strand of JAIKXO010000049.1, from coordinate 15,920 downwards.
AGATCAAAATAAAAGACCCTGACAACTATATTTTCTTCAGGATTATTTTGAAACAGGGACGTCATACTGACGCAAAGATATCTGATGTATTCCGAATTGACACCGTAACAGATATTCATATCCTGATCCTTCTCCCGTCGGTCTGCATTGCCCGCTCCGTCCGTATTCCGCAGTGTCCCGTACAGCAGGCGCAGGCCTTGGGCGGATCGCTGCGGTAATAATATGCTTTCAGCCGCTCCCGCAAAACCTCTGTTTCCACCGGTGCCATAAGATCGACAGATGACTCATCATAAAAACCGAGTATGTCACCGTGTGCAGCCCGGGGACAGGTATAGAACTTCCCGTCTGCTACCGTCGTGCAGACAGACTTGCTCTTGCAGTAATCAAACAGGTACTTCGCTCTTTTTGCATCGTGATAAACATGTTCCGGATCTCCCCAGACGCACCATTCATCCCTTATGCCTATCTCGGAAAAAGCAATCCCGTATTGCTTAAGCTGCTTTTTCAGTTCGTCCTCCTTCACCGAAAGATTACCGTAGTTGCTAAGAAGAATGCCAAGCCTGTTTTCCTGCTGCATAACTTTCAGAACATCCTCCCGAAACAGCATTGTCCCGTTGGTGGTGATCTGTATGCCAAGCACCTTTGGGTTACCCTTTATTTCCGGCATCGACAGTATCTGTACGATCATATCCTGCTCAAGGAGCGGCTCCCCGCCTAGCAGCTTAAACATGGCTATCCCGTCGACAACAGAAAGCAGTTTTCTTATGGATCTGATCACGGTCTCAGCCGGGATACGATCCGGCTTTTCATAATATTGTATAAGATTGGCGCATTCCCTGCATCTGAGAGTGCAGCGTTTCGTCAGATTGATCTCCACGCCTCCGACATACAGGCCTTCCCTCTGTTTACGGTAAAGCGGGGCGAAATAGCTGAAATAATACTGCTTCGCAAAGCCCTTTTTCAACGCGGCGACAGCCGAATAAAAATCCTCCAGACCGGCAAACCCCAGTGCCCTGCAATACTGCTTAAAAAAAGTCTTTCCAACAAGGATCACGTAATCGTCCCTGAAGGATGCGACATCATCATATGAAACGATACGGATATCCATGGATTTCAGTATAGAAATGTCCTCACGGATCATCTCCCGGATATATATCACCTCTTCATCTATTAACTCCACACATTTTTTCAGATATCCTTCCGCAAGCAGCCCGTAATCCTCCCCGGCATGCTCGCTGTCACATATATAGACCGTTCCCTTATAGCTGTCTGCAAAATCCAGAAGGACGCTCATGCATGTATTAAACGGTCCGCACAGCAATATCCTCCGGCCGTCATATTTTTCCCATGTAAACTCTTTCATTATTCTTCTTTAAGAATGTGTTTTCGTAATCTTTTCTCTGCAATCTCGATCTGCAGTTGGAATATTTTTAATCGATCTGTCTCCGGGTACAGGATCTGAAGCATGTGTAAATACTTCCTGGCCGTTTCGGTCTTCCCCGCCTTCAGAGCACAGCGTATCAGGTGCTCCAGCGATATTGCTGACTGACAGAGTTTTTCGTTTGTTCCGAAATATACTGCTCCCAGATAGGCCCTTTCAGCCTCTTCATATCTGCCCAGGGCATAATAAAGCTCACCCAGCAGATCAGACTGCAGCATTTCGCAGGCATGCCTGCCGATATAGGAGGCATTTTTCCATGGTGACTTTTTAAATACCGCCTCCAGCCTTTTAGCCGCTTCTTCAGTCCTGTTAAGCTTATGAAGCGACTTTGCCAGGATGCCCGTAATGGTCAGCTCCCAGCAGTACTCCTCCCCGGCAGAGTATTCTTCATCCCCAGCTTTTTTGTAGGTACAGCCGGAAAGAAAATCTATCACCTGCTCATATTCGCCGCGCAGGTACAAACCCCAGCCGAGCTTAGCGATCTCCTCTCCGTTTAATTCTTTCAGTTCGCGAAGTCTGAGATACGGCTCCGCACGATCTTTTAACCTTCTCAGGAACCGGATCTTTTCCTTCTTATCGAGTTCCTTCTGATAAAAAGGAGAGCGCTCATAATATGACAGGTAGAGCCTGTCGATCGCTCCAAGCCGGTCGGCATCCTCTGCCATATAGGTATAGTGGTAAAACATTCCGTCTTCCACGGAAAAATAGTCCTTGCTGAAGGCATTGAATCTCGCGGGGAGAATGCATTTCCTGCCTCGAAACAGGTGATTTATCGCGTCCTGATCCGGAAATGCATAGCCAAAGGTATTCCAGAAATCGATAGATTCCTCCATAAGATCATGCTCTTTACGGATCCTTTCCAGATCAAGAACAAGGACTCCGGAATTGATGTACTCGTTCCAGTCGTTATTTTCCCAAAATGGCAGCAGCAAACGTCTTTCTTCTTCGGGTACCGGCTTATAACCTAAGATCGGCGGATCCCATCGTCCCGCTGCCAATGCATCGCCAGTATCAGCTTCCCACAGATCACGGATGTCTCCGTTGGCAAGTATATCCGCATCCAGATAGATGATCCTTGAAACTTCCGGAAGAAGCTCCGGAAGATGCAGGCGATAAAGTATCCCCTCGGTGTATCCGTCCCGGAAAAGGCGTACTTTCGAAATCCTGTCATCATCAGGGATATCATAAAACCGGATCTGCTGACCCCGTCCCTCACATAAGAGCTTTAATTCCGACCTCGCTTCCGCCGTCAGCGTGGAATCGCAGAGAATATGGAAACGCAAAGAAGCTTCCGTATTCTCCATGACGGAAAATACGGAAACTCCCAGATATCTATAATAGTCGCCAAAATAATCATGGACGGCGTAAGAAATCTCTATCATTTTTTCTTAATACTACATATAATGATTAAGGGGTCAAAAGGTACCCCTCATATACTGTGTTTTTGCTCCTTGACAACTTCATATAATTCACTTTTTTGTAGCTATATATGGTACAATATATGTAGTTTCATGCAGTGAGGATACTACATATGTCTTTTGACAAAAATGATGTACATCAGGTTACTCTTAATAATACGCTTTGGAGGTTGACAAAGCGTGAAAAACGGATGCTCGAACGCTCCTGGGCGACACAATTCGCTGACAAGATCTTTCCTCTGATAGACGAGGAAAGGTTTGCTGTGCTTTATAGTGATAAAGTGTCTCGCCCGAACACTCCGGTCAATGTCATTATAGGTGCGTTGATATTGAAGGAACTCCGTAACCAGACAGATGATGAGATATTCGAGTCCCTTCTGTTTGATGTCAGATACCAGCGTGCGCTCCATACGGAAAATTTTGACGAGCAGCCAATGTCTGACACAACGCTAAAGCGTTTCAGGAAGCGGTGCTTGACCTATGAAACAGAACATGATGTAGATCTTGTTCATGAATGTATTACTGAGCTTTCCAGTGAAATGGCAAAGCTGATGAACATAAGCGGACAGATCCAACGCATGGATTCTTTGATGGTCGCATCCAATATAAAGCGGCTGAGCCGTATGGAACTTCTCTACACCTGCGTATCCAACTTCGTCACGTATCTTCATAAAAACGGGGAAGATGATAAGCTGTCCGGTCTCGAGCACTATTATGATCCAAATGACATGAATGCGGTCATTTATCATAAGAGAGTTGATTCGGGTGATGACAACAGGATCAAGACAATCCTCGATGATGCTGACAGGCTTCTGAAAGCATGCGAGGGAGGGTATGATGATGTTGAGCATTACCAGCTTCTTGTCCGTGTTATAAGAGAGCAGACAATCCGAAATGAGGATGGAAGCCTCCGATTAAGGACGAAGGAAGACGGGGGCATGAATGCTTCCATCATGCAAAGCCCGGCCGACCCAGAGGCCACATACCGCGAAAGGCGGGGAAACAGAACCGTGGCTATGTAGCAAACGTAACCGAGGATGTCGGAGAAAACGGCTCCATCGTAACAGACTACCAGTTCGAACAGAACATCCACAGCGACACGGACTTTCTTGATGAACACCTTGAAAGAGAAGAAAAAACTCCCGCACACAGAACCCTTGTTGCAGATGGTGCTTATTACAGTGATGAGCTCCGCCAAAAAGCAGCAAGCAAGAATATAGATCTTGTCACTACAGACCTTACAGGGCGTGACGCAAAAGACATTTATGCCGATTTTGTGTTTGCGGAAGATGGCAAATCCATAGTAAGATGCCCTGCAGGAAACAAGCCGGCAAGCAGCTCCTACGTAAAGAGCACCGGAAACTGTCGCGCATCGTTCGACCGTCGGCACTGCGAAAGCTGTCCGCATCGTGATGAATGCAATCCCAAGTTCGGGAACAGGAAAGCAGTCGTTCATCTTTCACAGAAGTCATCTAACAGAGCCCAGTTCCAAAGAAAAATGAGCAGCCCGCTATTCAAGATCATTGCAAGGGTGCGAAACGGTGTGGAAACCATCCCCTCCATGCTACGCCGACGATATGAGATTGACCGGATGCCGGTGAGAGGGAAGATCAGGATGAAGCATCTGTTCGGTTTTAAAATCGGAGCCTTAAATTTTCGGAAGCTGTCCAATTATCTGGACAGACGGGAAAAGTCTGCCCAAAATATGGCGATAGCATAAGAAAATCCCATAAAAAGTCTGCCATAATGGCGAGAATATCCACCATTTCAGAACAATATCCCATTTTTGAATTATATGAAGTTGCCAAGGAACTAAAGGTTGCTTTTATTAGAGGCTTTTGCCCCTCAAAAAATAGTATTACCTAGCATGGCACTCGGATTATTCGCCGCTCCTCCCGTAATCTCGTCCAGGTCATCATCATCCAGCGGGAAGCCGTCAAAGTCTTCCAGCGCCTCCTCCACCTGTTCTTCCGTATATCCCAGTTCAGCGGCTGCTTTCTTAAAATCCTCCAGCGAATTTAATGCCTCAGCCCTTCCGGCTTCGACCAGCTTTTTGATAATCTCTTTCATATGTGTGCTCCTTTCACTAAAAATCAGGTTCTAAGCTTTTTTATGATACACTATCTGTTCGTTCATGACAATCGTTAGATGTCGGTTATTTTATGATTACAGTGCCAAAAGTCCATCCACACGTCAAGCTTGCCTGACGGTGAGGATGAGACTTTATGGCACGCCCCGATATGAGCAAGAAGTAGGGCAGGGGCCCCATGGATTGCGAATATCGGGAAGGATTGTGGGAGCGCGAAACGCGGAACAATCCGTAATCATATTTTTGGCGTCCGAATCATTTTATTCATTTTGCATGAAAGCAGAAAGAGTGATAACCTCTGCTTTCTGTTTTTATCGATCCGGGTGGTCCGCTTCAGCTCCTCCCTGTGAATATCCAGTTCCTTAAGCAATCGTTTCATTCCTTCCCGGTAAGGTCCTGTGTCCTCCTGAGACAAAATACGTTCGACGCACTGCAGGACAAGATCAAGATAGAAACCGGCCGCTTCCTCGCTAAACTCCGGATATTCCCGCAAAACCAGTTCGTAGAGCTCTTTCGCCCGGTCGGTCATATCAAAGAAATACGGTGCAAACCTGACCCCGCTTAAGCTCTGTTCATTCTCGTCCAGATGGTAAAGATAACCGATCTCCTTTGTCATATATACGGTCTTTGAAGCCAGCAGCATCCGGTAAGTCACCGGGATATCATCCCCCAGCATTCCCTCAAAGAAGTGAAGGTCAGAGGGCAGCCTGTCCCTTCGATAAAACTTGGCATAAGTGTTGGAATCAAGTCCCTCTCCGGCGAGCATACGTCGAAATGCTTCCTTCCCCGTAATGATGCTGTCATCACCCTGATACAGGATGTATCCCTCATCTCTTGCGGGATCATTTTTTCTGAACGTCCTGATGCCGACGCAGACCGCATCCGCTGTTCGCTCTGTCAGAAGCTGCCATACCCTTGTAAGCACCTCAGGAACATATCTGTCATCCGCATCCATAAAGCCCACATAAGCTCCGCTTATGTTTCGCAGTCCTGTATTCCTCGCAGCTCCGGGACCGGCGTTTTTCTGTCGGATCAGACGGATGCACGGATAATCTTTCGCATAACCTTCCGCGATGGTGCCCGTTTTGTCCGTAGAACCGTCATCCACGATCACGAGTTCCACCGGAATGTCCTTTGCGGCCAGGACCGACTCTATGCTCTTAGCAACCGTATCCTGTGCATTGTATACCGGAAGGATGATACTCAGTATAAGGTTTTTCTTTTTTTTCTCTTCCCGTTTTCGATGGTTTTCAAGCTTAAGCTTCAGGATCTTCAGTTCAAGATAATCCCGGCGGCAGAGCTCTGCATGCAAAAGGGCATCCTCCGCTTTTTCATAATCTTCCATGGAAAGATATGTCTTTGCAAGTCCAAGCCATGGAAGGAAGTCACGATAATCGGTAAAATGATTTTTTCCGTCCCGAATATCGATCTGAAGTCCACGCGCCATCCGGTAGTTTTCGATTGCTTCAGCGTACCGGCCCAGATCGCGGTACAGATCGCCAAGCTCACAGTACACCATCTCATCTGACCCGAAACGCTCCAGATATTTCTCAAGCAGTTCGCAAAGCTCCGCTTTCTTCTTCAGTGATCTCATGGAGTCGATATAAAAGACCAGCGCATAATCTATATCCTTCCGGCGGCCATCTTTCCACAGTTCCTCAAACTCCCTTTGCGCCTGCTCATATTGCTTCTCTGTTGCGAGTTCCCGGACGTAATACGAGCGATTGTAGGTATTCATAACGAAGCCTTCTTCCAGTTTACGCCTGAAGATACGGATGTTTCGATGCTCCTCATTTACTTTCAGCTTTCTGTGAAAAATACGTATATCAGGACGATACAGTACATTCCATGTTTTTGGGATTCTGATCGCCTCATGGATCGGATATTCCCACCTTGCATTCAGGCTCCTTCTGATCCAGCGGTCGCGGATCAGTCCGCCCTGACTCAGTTTCACGTTTTCTTCAGGATCACCTGTGTAACAGAGCATCAGCACATCCGTCTCAGCCGGGAAGTGCTCCTTTAAATATTTCAGCTTTTCTATATCATCTTTTTCCAGATCATCATCTGCATCGAGCCACATGATATAATCGCAGGAAGCTTTCTCATAGGAATAGTTTCTCGCAACCGCAAAATCATCATTCCATACATAACCAAAGACCTTTTCGGTATACTGCAGGGCAATCTCTTTTGATCTGTCCTTCGAGCCCGTGTCCACGACGATCAGTTCATCCGCAAACTGTACCACCTTGCTTAATATCCGCTCCAGCACCGGTTCCTCGTCACGGACGATCATGCAGACACTCAGACTCACCGGGATGAAGGACTCATAATAGCTGCGGTTTAACCTTCCCGGTATGCTGTCAGGGAAGGCATCAAGCAGCATATCATTATATCCGGTCGCCTTCACGGTTTCGCCGCAGGTATATGCACACTTTTGTACCTTCAAAAGAAGCATCCGGTATAACGGGGATGATTTTATCTCCGATGGCAGCTGCAGATCAGAATGATCCCTGTCTTCAAAGAACATCTCATAAACCTTCAGCGCGTCTTCATAGCGCTTCCAATAAAGGAAATTATTCCCCGCAAGCAGACAGGTTCTGAGCAGTTCTTCCAAAGGCGGCTTTGTTTCCAGTGAGATTCGGAGGATCCTTTCTGCCTTGTTTTTTTCGCCCGCAAATATAAGATCCACATAACACTGCATACCCAGCCAGAAACATTCACGAAATTCTTCTTCACTGATTTTTTTAATATAGTCAGCGTAAATAATGCTTTTTAAGTTTACCGGCCTGTTTTTTTCTTTTCTCTCACTGTGCCGGATCGTAACATCCGAATAAAGGACCGGTTCTTTTACCGGATAACGCTCATGCACCGCACCGGTCCATTTCCTGTCTTCCCTGCTCCCGCCCGAAGGGCAGGGAGAACCCGTGCGGCTTTGGGCACTTTGTTCTTCTTTACCGCGCCGCATGATCATATGAAAAGAGACAGGTACATTCAGATTGTCCGGGGAAAGGTAATTCACGCAGACAGAGCCGTACCGGTCTTTGTCATCCGCCAGTTTTTCCTTCAATCGGATCAGCTTTTCCACCGCTTCATCGTCGATGATGTGATCAGCATCCACCCACATCACATACTCATTCGTCGCATAAGAAAAAGACCGGTTTCTCGCCTCCGAGAAATCTCCGGTCCATACAAAATCATACACTTTATCCGTATAGCGCGCCGCGATCTCTTTGGTCGCATCGATCGATCCGGTATCAACAATGATCAATTCGTCAGAAAACCGGATAACCTGCTTCAGGCATTCATCCAGTATCTTCTCCTCATTTCGAACTATCATACAAGTACTCAGCATAGGTCATACCATCCCTCAGGTACAGATAAGAACAATCTTCAGCAAAATCTGAAGACGGATTGGCAGGAAAGCCATGGAAAAACCAAAAACAGACTCGTTATTTTTTTATCAAAAAACAGATGAGCATTTTCTGAACTCACCTGTTTCTGCGGATAACAGGACTCGAACCTGCACGGTCTCCCACTGGAACCTAAATCCAGCGCGTCTGCCAATTCCGCCATATCCGCCCTTTTTATACCATTTCTTTGGCAACCCACAAAAGCTATACTATGGTAGCATACCCGTTAAAAAAATTCAATAAATTCCCTTAAATCCTTGAACTTTTAGCCATTCTTGTATATACTCTAGCAAGGGAAGCTATATATTGTAGCTAAGGAACTGCAGGGAACCGGCTCATGCAGTCCGTAAGGGGAGAAATATTATGTATGATGATGGGAGAAAATCTTTTTTAAGCAGTATCTTCTATTCGATCCTCTGGATCGGCGGTCTGGTACTGCTGCTTTTTGTTGTATATAAGCTGGGCTTTTCTTCGCTCTTCGGAGATGTGGGCGGCGCAGACAACGAAACGGTAGCCGAAGCTGATACACCGGCTCCGATAATAAATGAAGAAGAGCTTATAGAAGCTGAGCTGGAAGCTGAAGAAGAGGCGGTGGCGGAGGATATACCCGAAGAAACACCCGGTGAAGTCAGCGAGGAGGAAATGGTTCCGGCAGAGGATGAGGATGCTGCCCGGATAAATGAGATCATTGCGAAAATGACTCCCGAAGCCAAAGTCGCGCAGCTTTTCTTTATAACTCCCGAGCAGCTTACAGGAGTCGGAACCGTATCTGCTTTCGGGGACAAGAGCGTTTCCTCCTACACCGAAAACCCGGTGGGGGGTATAATCTATAATTCACCGAACTTTGTGGATCCTGACCAGACGAAGGAGATGCTGTCCAAAGCAAACGAATGTTCCAGAGAGGTGACCGGGCTTCCGTTATTTATCGGAATAGATGAAGAGGGCGGCAGGATCTTAAGGCTTGCGGGCAATGACGCTTTCGGGATCGAGAAGACGCCAAGCATGGCCGAACTTTCCGGTGAAGGCGTAGAGGACGCTGTTTACCATGCCGCGGATAAGATCGGGGCTTATCTAAAGGAATATGGCTTCAACGTGAATTTTGCCCCGGACGCGGATGTTATTACTGAACCCGAAAACAAAGTCATTGGAGACAGATCTTTCGGAACCGATCCCTCGGTTGTTTCCAAGCTCTCAGTTGATTATCTGAAAGGTCTTCATAATAACGGCATCCTTTCATGCTTTAAACATTTTCCGGGCCATGGCGGTACAAAGGAAGATACACACGAAGGCTATGCCTCATCAGACAGGTCTCTTGACGATCTCAGATCGGCAGAGTTTCTCCCGTTCATGGACGGAATAGCAAATAATACGGACTTCATAATGACAGCGCATATATCGCTTCCGAATGTTCCCGAAACCGAGGGAAAACCTTCTACGCTTTCGAGCTATCTTATTACAGATGTTTTAAGAAACGAGCTGGGATTCAGTGGGATAGTGATAACTGATGCTCTTAACATGGGCGCTATAGCAGACAACTTTGAAAGCGGGGAAGCTGCATCTTCCGCATTTATTGCCGGATGTGACATGCTGCTCATGCCTTCGGATTACAAAGCAGCATATAAAGCCATACTTGATAAGGTGAATTCGGGAGAGATCACGGAAGAAAGGCTTAACGAATCCCTTTACAGGATAATCAGGGCAAAGCTCAGTCTTTAAACCATCTTCTGTGCTTCTTTTTGGCTCTCCTTTCCGCCGTCATATTTGAATTCGCGATCTCTATCAGCTTTAGCACGCTCCCGGTCTCCGAGAACGACGCGAATCCTATGGAGATCGCCGGCCGGTAGGAATGCCCGTCTATATAATGGATATCAGTAAGTGCCGAAACCAGTTTATCATGAATGTCCCACACACTCTTGCTTATAGGAGTAAGCTCACCGGGATCGGCAAGCTGATGAAGGATCACAAAATCGTCTCCGCCAAAGCTGGCAATGACACTGTCGCTTCCGGCAACTCTTTTCATGTCTTCGGCAACCGCTTTTAAAAGCCTGTCCCCAAACCCGTGGTTATATTCCTCGTTTGCTTCCTTGAAATTATCAATATTGATATAAAAGGCAACAAAGTCAACTTCCCTCTTATTATATTCTTCAATATAAGCCTCTACCGAACTGTAGAACCCGTTTCTGTTTATCAGGCCGGTAACGGGATCCGTATTTACGATAGTTTTAAGGCGTTCATTCTCATTTCTTGTATCCGTCACATCCTCAAAAAACCCGACAAGCCCCTTGATCTCCCCGTCCTCTCCGATGATCGGAACCTTTGTGGCCTGGATGTGATGGATCTGGCCCCTGATGATACAGGTACCGGGACGGTCATAAACTGCCCTGCCCTCTTTTATCACCAGGTATTCATCGTCCCTGTATGGATCGGGATCTATATGCCATCCCATGTCCTCGTCATTCCGTCCGAGGATCATATCCATGGATGAAAAGCCATAATAATCAAGAAAGCTCTGGCTTGCTCCCAAAAACCTCCTGTTGTCATCCTTCCAAAAATACTTTATATTTTTAGCGCTTAATAGAGCAGTCAGTAATTCCTTGTCCGTGATCATAAGGTTCTCCCTCCTAGAACAGGCGATTTATTGTTCTCGGAAATGAATCTCACAAAATCCATATACGGAAGCGGTCTGGAAAAGTAAAAGCCCTGGATATAATCTATACCTATCTCCTTCATGCACATAAGCTGATCATATTCCTCAACCCCCTCTGCGATAGTCTTATATCCAAGCTTTTTGACCATATTGACCGTATTAGTCATGACGACCCTTGCTTTCTCATTTGTAAAATATTTCATGACTAACGACTTGTCAAATTTCACGATATCAACGGGCATATCGACAATATAGTTCAGATTCGATTCCCCGACTCCGAAATCATCGAGAGAAAAGGTACAGCCGGCTTCCTTCAGGGTCCTCATATTCTCTAAGAGGATCGCTCTCATGTTAAGGATCGAGCTTTCCGTTATCTCAAAATTGACCTTATCAAAGGGAATGTGATGTTTTCTGATTATATTGGAGTAAATATCGGAAAATTCGCTGTTTTCACATTGAGCCACCGAAAGGTTTACCTCTATATAACTTAACCCGCTGTCCTCAAGCTCATGATTTTTAATGGCAAGGCAGGTCTTTTCAAAGACGCGCTCGCCTAACTGCGCTATCATTCCCGATTCTTCCGCTACAGGGATAAAACGCGCCGGCATCATGATATTGCCCGAGCCATCCCTGATCCTGGCCAGTGCTTCTGCCGATACGAAACTGTCCTTCTCAAACGAATAGATAGGCTGATAGAATACCTCGACCCTGTCATCCGAGATAGCCTGCATGATCTCTTTAAGGACTGTCTTATACTCTTTTATCTTTTCCACCGACTTATCATTAAGTATGATCGTCTCCTTCAGGCTCTCATCGATCTCCGACCTGAAGTACTGATACAGAGAGATAAGATCCTCTGCGGATTCCGCTATACCGCCATCGGGAAGATACATGAGAGAAGTTTCTATTACCACTCCTTCCGCCCAGGAGCCCTTAAAGCGCTCCTCCATTATTTTAAGGTCCAGTTTGCGCCTTATCAGATTGTCATCCGACATACTGTCAGAATATACAAGGATATAATCATTTCCGATGCTCCGAAACAGCTTGGTATTGGCGAATTTATGGAGATATTCCGCCATGCCTATAAGGATCTTTGTTTCCGTCTCTATATCCTGCTTCCATTCGGATTCAGAACATATAAAAATACAGGAAAAGCTTTTCTTATTATCATAAAGCTGCTGCAGATAATCCGTTAATATCCTGTAGGAAAACGTCCCCGTAACCCTGTCAAGGATCGCATCCGGATTTTCCAGTTCCGCATACAGGATCATCATTCCGGCAGCGGAGCCGAACCCGACAAGAAGGAGCTCCGGCTTTATAAACTGAACGCCCGCTGCCCCAAGTTCAAGAAACATCCATGCCCTTACAGCCCTGCGTCTGTGAGGATTGATCTGCTTTCCATAGACATAGGACACGGTCAGTGCACCGAAAATAAAGATCGGAGCAAATATATAGGTACATCCTGTCGCAGGTCCAAAGCTGTAAACGATCCTTCCCTCGCAGTAATAATCGATCGGGAGGATCATTATCAAAGAAACCCCAAGCATAAGGAGCAGGGTCTGAACGATCTGAAGGATCTTATTTTCTCTCAGTTTCTTTACATCGGAATATGCATAGACAAAACCCAGATATGATACAGTCACCAGAGAAGCCAGATAGAGCTTGCATAATATTACGGTAACTATCTGCGGAAGACTGGAAGAATATACTATTCCGAGGATAGACAGGATATCAAGAACAATACAGGTGAGATTAGCATAAAGTGAAACACGAAAAAGACGCTCGGCATAGAGCCCGAGCCTTTCATGCCTGGTAGAAAAGAATATAAGAAGAAGCACCAGTGCAAGTCCGCATGACTGCACCTCTATATTCAGCATGCATACACCTCCGTGTGCAACAAAATAATAACCATCCGTGGTTCGTTATCAGAAGCTCCTATATCAATACCGCACCGATCTGCGAAGAAAATCGTGTGCTCAGGTGCAAAATCCAGCCTGCACCTGTCCTGCCCGCTTTTCAAGCCGGATCATTACCTTATATAAGATTCCTATAGCTTCCGTCAAATTATAACATGATATCATATTTTTTTCTACAGGGTTTAGGACATGATTTACCAATGTAACTCCGATATTTCCGAAAAATATGTAAAAATTGCATATTCCCGGTTCAAATGAATATATTCGTTTCCTGTAAATATTTTTTCAGATGTAAATTCACTATATATAAGGATTTAATACCGTAACGATTCACTTTTGAGCGTTCACAGGCAGTGCCCTGAAGCGGAAATGAAACCTGTTATGATCCGGTAACTATTTACACCTGATAATCACAGTATCAGAGGGCTCTTCAGTCTCCCTGCATAAATATTGACTGAACGGGTCATCAGAACATCATATTCTCCATATACAGGTCATTGAAGTCACGGTCTGTCGCAAGGACGACCTCTCTGCACTGTCTTGCAAGCTTATACATCACAGACTCGCGATCATCCAGTGCTGTCATAAAGCGTATGGCTCCGTTTAAGGATGAGTTCCCTGCCGCTTCCGTCCTGTCAAGGAGCTCCTCAGGTATAAGACCGATAGCGGCGGCTTTTGTGGGGTTCAGATAATATCCGAACCCGCCCGCGATGTATAATCGATATAGACCATTCCGGTCAATACCAAACCGTTTAAGCAGGACCTCGAATCCGGCACGAACTGCGGATTTGGCCAGCTGGATTTCCCTGATATCCTTCTGGGTAAAACGGATCATCTCCCCATCGGCGCGCTCAGCCAGTGGAAAACCCCGTTCAAAATAAGCATCTCCAAGCATCCCTGTCTTATCCACCAGTCCGTTTTTCAGAAGTTCAGCCGTGACGGAAATGACTCCGGTACCGCAGATGCCGGAAGGGGTTTTATCTCCTATCGTCTTTATTTCCACCCCTGTATCCCTGATCGTCACGTCTGAGATCGCACCCGCAACGCTTCCCGAACCATATGTGATATTCCCGCCTTCGAAAGCCGGGCCTGCCGCCGTGGATGTAACCAGAAGCTTTTCTCTGTTACCGACAGCCATTTCACCGTTAGTGCCAAGATCGATCAGGGCACATACCTTTCCGTTTTCATGAAAATCCAGGCTGAACATTCCGGATACAATATCAGCCCCGGCAAATGCAGAGCACCCCGGAAGGATATAAACAGGAGTTCCGGAGAACTTCCCCATATCCCCAAAGACCTCGGAAAAACTTCTTTTTTCAAGACTCAGGCTATGGGCAGTAAACGGGAACACTCCCAGTCCTTCCACCGGATATCCGAGCAGAAGATGCAGCATGGTGGTATTACCCGCTATTACCGTCTCTTTCAGATTTTCACCGGATACGGGATCAGATGAAAGCAACGCATTAATTCCTCCGGCAAGGTCATCGCGGATGCTCTCCCTCAGCTCCCGGGCCTTCCCGTTACATGCAGCCTCGATTCTTGAGATCACATCAGCGCCATACCTGCGCTGGCGGTTGACGGCAGTATAAGTCTTTCTTACCTTTCCGCCCGGTAAATCCACCAGACACAGGGCAAGAGTCGTCGTGCCGATATCTATTGCAAGCCCAAACCCGTCTTTTACTTTATCCGGATCTTTTTCTTCGTTTCTGTAAAATGCGTCAGTCCTGTCTTCATGGTCTATGTCGGCTTTATCCTGGTGCAGTCCTGATACTGAATTTTCAGGCGAAGGGTAATCACCTGTCTCCTCTCCGTTTAAGGCTGCCATTTCTTCCTCCCTCTCATTAAGGAGTTCAACGGTCAGATCGTTCTCTATCACGGCCATGCAGGCCAGCCTCTTTCCCTGTGACAGCTCTTTTTTGCTGAAAATGCGTTCATCCGCCGCAGTAGCCTGAAGATCTCCGCTCAGGATTCGTACCGCACATTTACCGCAACGTCCTTTACCTCCGCATGGTGCGCTGACCATTACTCCATTATCCGTAAGCACCATAAGCAGATTGGAGCCGGGTTCCACAGTAAATTCATAATCACCTTCTTTGTCCCTTACGATTACCTTAGCGCTCTTTCTCCGGTGTGAGCAATCCTCATAAGAACAGTCACCACAGCTGTGCGCAAGGTTTAAGACCCGCGGATTTTCCGTAACCGCAAATACCTGACAGGAAGATTTTACCGGATCATACATCAAGCCGGCAGAAACGGAAATTCCGAGCAATTCACCGGCATTCAGCTCATCACAGGCAATCCTTTGTATCTCCATGGGGATATGGTAAGGAGCTTCCAGGCGCTTCTTAATACCGACCCCTTTTCTTCTGCAGATTTTCCTGATTTCGCGAAGAACCGGTTTTTCAAAGGCAAACAGCGCCTCGGTGGCAAGGGCATCCGCAAGCAGGCCCTTAACGTAGTCCCCGCTTTTTAAATATCCGTCCGCCAGAGCAGAGAGATCCGGGCCTATGGTCAATATCATATATATGATCTCATCTCCCGGCTTAAGTGCTCCTGTAAGTCCTTCCGGATAAAAGGAAAAGCCGAGAGCCGCCTTTGGATGCAATAAGGGCAGGGCCTCAGCCTGAAGTTCATCGTATTCTTTCAGGTATTCCTCATACAGCGGGTCTTTCGCAGAGCATTTGACCATCCTGAAAACAGCCTCTCTGTCGATCAAAAGCTCCTCGCTTCTTCCTTCAAGAAATATGGTCTCTGTCATAATCTTCCTCTGATGAAAAGGGTTTCCCAAAAATGACCCTTTGTTATCCTGATTTTCGCTAATCACCGGCAGGAACGCTCGGGACAGCATTATCGTTCTCCTAAGGAAAAACTGATTAAATCAGTTTTTCCTTAGATGCCTCCGGCAGGATGCGCACAAACCAATTCGACATTTGCTTTGCAAATGTCGAATATACACGCAGAGGAAGGGGCTTGTCTCCGCTTCGCTCCGGTCGTTGCTA
>JAIKXO010000026.1 GCA_024684065.1 Lachnospiraceae bacterium | reverse complement strand
CATAAAGATATAGGCATTGGGGTTTATGGAAAGCTCTGAGATAAACTTACTCATTCTGCCGGGTACATCCCATTCGTACACCGGACATACAAAACCGATGACTTCTGCATCCTCTGCGCTGTATTCTGAAGGATCCTTTCTGACATTTACTATCTCTGTATTCTTCAGGACATCTGCTATAATCCTTGCAGTTCGCAAACTATTTCCTGTTCCGCTGAAGCAGTAGATAACATTTTTCATTATTTGCCTCCTTTAGAGGTAACACTTGTAACCTCTTCGGGGTTATTATAGAATTGCGTTGTAAACGATAGCAAGCAAAAAAGCTAATGTGTCACACATTCAGGAGATCTGTTACTCATGAACAATACAAATGGTCTTATTGCCGAACAATCGAAGAAGAAAATTGCCGAGGCTATGCTCAAGGTAATGAATACTTATGACTATAAAGAGATCACGGTAACCCAGATCACGCAGGAATCCCGGATATCAAGAAAGACTTTCTACCGGCATTTCCGCGATAAAGATGAAGTCTTAAAGCATCTGTTTGATTCGCTTTATCAGGAGTGTTTATCTTCAATAAAGGAAAGCGGAATACACCATTACTGGGATGTAGTACAATGCTTCTTCGATTTCTGGGAAAAGCATGCGGAAACGCTGAATCTGATGAAACGAAGTAATCTTCTGCCGCAATTGTTTGAAGAGTCATACGACAGATCATTCGAAGTGTTCAGATCCGTAAGAACCGCAGATATCGCTGATCGTTATAGAGATCAGCTTCCATATCTTCTTGCTTACAGTATTGGAGGTATGAACTCAATGCTTATCAAATGGATAGAGGGCGGAATGAGTATTTCTTCATCAACACTTATTTTATGTCTGCGTGAAGGATTTAGTTCAGAATATCATCCCGATCCCAATGAACCGAAAGGTGAGCAAATGGATTTGGACGATCAGTTTCCTGCGAAAGTAATAACGGTATAGTTGAGGTTCAGGAGATACTGATATCTGACGGAGGCGGCCACCTTCTTGATCAGCTTGTAGTTGGTGATCAGTTCATTCGTCTCCTCGGTCTCGTCGAGCATGATACACCGTCCGTCGTCCAGGATCGTAAAGATACAGCTGTCCGGCAGGAATTTGATCATTATCTGATTGCGGACTCTGTTGTCTCCGTTGACAGAGACCGAGTAGTGGATCATCTCCTCCAGGCAAAGAGAGGCGCGGTTGGCGAGCCTCTCCGGGTACTTGTGCTCCTCCGCGTATCTGCGGATGTTCCGGGATGCCTCGATTGCGTCCTTCGTCGCGACCGTGAGATAAAGAACCGCCTCTTCCGTAACTTCCTTAAAGCTTCTTGCACATTTCGATATGATGGATCGTTTTGATTGTATCTGCGGTTCGGATATGGATAATAAACTGACAAAGACAGATATCATCAACATCTGTCTGGACAGGCTGGGATGCGATGATAAAAGCAAGGCTGTTATGATTGGAGATACTATACATGACAAAAACGGCGCGGAAAAAGCAGGGATTGAATTCATAGGTGTAAGCTACGGATTCGGATTTAAAGATGTTACGGATGAGTGTTTAATGGCAAAAAATGTGAAAGAGATTATAAAATACTTTTAAAAAAATTTTGATAAAGGAGTTGCTGAGTGGAGGACCTATTGGAATATGGACTTACACAATATGAGGGCACATATAGAAGTACTGAGAAGTTTGTACTGTGGCCATAACTACAGAATGGATCAGGTACTGCTAAAAATGCTTTCAGACCCTGATCATAATCAGAAGGAGACATTTTCTTTCGGGATATGTTGAGGCAGCGGAAGGTTTTACGCTGATCTGATAAAAGAGATTGAGGTCAGAGTTGTTTACGATGAGGTAGATCGCACTCATACTCGAAAATGAAAGATTTATACTTGCGGCTGTAATAGATGTTGAATCCGGCACGGTTCAGCTCTTCAAAATCCCGCTGTCTTGTTCTTTCATTACTATCCGGAAAAAGAGAATAGTACTCTGCTTTCAGATCATAGAATTCAAAGTCTTGCGGGATATAGAATTCTCTCATCATTTCTATGTCTTCGGGAGAGTTGTTTTCGGGATCATCCTTTACATCCCCAAGATATTCTTCAAATTCTCGTAGCCCGGATTCGTAACGCTCAAGCTCGTTAGTGTATGTACGTGTAAGACCATGGATCAATGTGCCGATCCGGAACAATCTTTGCAGATGCTGTCTGCGTCGTATAGGAATGCTTTCATCAGAGGGGATTGTATCAGCGAGGATATATCTGTCTTTGGACCTGTCATATCGGACATTGATCAGGCCGCAGTCGCGTAGATCCTTAAGATCCCGCTGCAGCATCCTGCGTGAGATCCCGAATAACGACATTATTTCGGATGGACTGTAAACAGCACCTCTTTGTACGCCTGCCAGCAGATCGTATATCTGTAATTGCCTGGACATTTTAAGACCATCACTTTTACCCATGCTTTTTCCGACTTTCCTTTACAAACCCGCAAAATACCATATAGAAATTATACGACAACCCCTTGACGCAAATCAAGTTGTTTTTGATTTCCAGGTCATTGCCTTTTTTTATGATTGTTGATACAATAGAGCCTGTGAAGCCCCCAGGCTTTGGGAAGGAAGCCTTAATGGGGGCTTGTTATCTATGAAGGAGATTCAGCACGATTATTATGGAAAGAGAAATGGAAATTGCGCGCGCCAATGTCAACTCGCTTGTTTCGGAAGCGGTAAACCTGCTAAAAAACAAGGGATTTGCCGAGGGCGCGAGGAAACTGAGGGAAGCGAAAACGCTTGCGGACAGTAATTCTATTGCCATTCCGGAATATGATCTTATAGATAAAAAGCTTTGGGCGATATCTGATAATCTGCTTAAGCAGGCACGGACGGAGATCAAAAATAAAAAATATAAATCGGCTTATTCAGACATACAGACAGCAAAAGCAATTTCCGAAGACAATGCCGATATCATCGAGAAGGCGGATGCGCTTACTAACGAAATGGACATGATCGTTAAAAACGGGATAGTAAGCGCCAGACAGAGGATAGGAAAAAAGGACTATGAGAGGGCATATCACTATTTAAAATATTTAAAGGATTATTTTGTAAATTCTTCAGAGGTATTATCTGAAATAGACGGACTGATCGACGGGATCAAAGAAAAGCTCGAGAATCCGGATCTTATTGATGACACGGCGGAAGATCCGGGTGATGCCCCGAAGGCTCATTCCGTCAAAAATATAAATATAGACTATTCCAGGATAGCTATAGTTGCCTGTGCCGTTGCCGCGGTTTTCGGGCTGGTGTATTTTGTCAGACATTCAGGAGCCGGGGATTCAAGAAGCCGGCTTGAGCAGACGTTTTACAGCGATAAAGAGTTTGATGATCAGACATCGCCTGACGAAGAAGCACCGGATGAAGAAAATTCCGGTCAATACAGTGATCCCGCACAGGAAGGGGAAGATCTGCAGGCTAAGTATGATGGACAGACACAGCAGAGCCGTGAGACAAAAGATAACGAACCGTTGCAGGAAAGCCTGAGTACAGAGAGTACTGGGCCGGTGCAGCAGAACCGTAAGCCGTCTGATGATGAACAGACACAGCAGAGCCGTCAGACAGCTGATGATGGGCAGATACAGCAGAGCCGCCAGACAGTTGATAAAGAACAGCTGCAGCAGAGCCGCCAGACAGAGAATGCCGATCAGACAAAACATACCCGTCAGACAGCAGGCAGTCTTCAGTCAGACAATGCTGATATTTTGGATATAACAGACGAGCAGCCGTCAGAGAGCGATACTTATATAGAAGAAATGGTCAGCATCGGAAAGCAGCTTAGAAACGGAGAAGACGGTGAACCGGATTATGAACGCGCGCTTGAATTCTTTCAGGCCGCCGCTGATGCGGGGAACGCCGAAGCTGAGAAGCTTGCGAAGGATACTGTCAAATATATGGAGCTCATCCTGGATGACGGAAGCGTTATGAGCCTTGAGGACCAAAAGAGGGTGGTGGCGGATTATACCGGCTGCAGCACAAGGGAACTGCGTTTTCTGGAACAGGCGATAATCACGGACGGGAGATCGGGTTCTTTATTCAACCATCTGGACAGCTCAGGGAAAGCGGGTGAATTAAAGATACTGCTCATGAACGACGGGGATATCTTCGGTTATAAGACTGACGGAAGCCTGTCGGATATAAAAGGATATTACCGCTAAATATAACAGTAAAGGCCTGTCTGATAACCATGATAACAACAAGAGAACAAGCATTGGAATACGGTCTGTCTTTTCCCGATACGTTTAAAGATGCGCCGTTTCACGACGAAAACTGGCAGCTGGTGCGTTATAAGGGAAATAAGAAGGCGTTTCTCTGGACATATGAGAGAGAGGGATGCATCAATCTCAATGTGAAGGTGGATCCTGAGAAGGCTTTTTTCTGGAGGGATATTTACGGATCTGTCATACCGGGATATCATCAGAATAAGGATCACTGGAATACGATAATCCTGGACGGAAGCATCCCGGATAAGGATATAGAGCTGATGATAGCCGAAAGCTATGACCTGGTTTCAGACAGCCCGTCAAAGAGGATATACGAAGCCGTAAGGAAGATCCCAAGGGGAAGCGTTGCGACTTATGCTCAGGTCGCGGAAATGGCAGGGGACAGAAAGATGGCCAGAGCGGTGGGAAACGCGCTTCATAAGAATCCGGATCCGACGACGATTCCATGCCACCGGGTCGTGAATGCCAAAGGAGAGCTCGCGGGGGAGTATGCTTTCGGAGGCGCATGGAAGCAGGCCGAACTGCTTGTCTCGGAAGGTGTTGAGGTAACGGACGGGCTTGTGGATCTTAGCAGATACCAGTGGAGAATGGGAAACGGTTTTTAAAACATGGCTTCCGTATTTTTGCGGAATGTTTACAAAAAAAGCAGCTCCGGTCTGATATAAAGCTGTGCTGACGAGTGTCGGCGCAGTTTTTTTATGCCGGCTTAAGACTGAATGAAGTAAACCGCCGGTTGATTGAAAAGGCATTATCGCCGCTATAGAATAAGACCATGTTCTCAGAGAGGAGGAAGCACATGGCAAAATATAATAACGGCAGCAGCATATCGGACAGGAGTTTACGGAACAGGACGCCCCTTTTCTACGAGGAGGGCTTTGTACCGGGCTACAGAAAACAGCAGGACATAAACCTTTCTGACCCAACCGAGATATACAGGTACTTGCTGAAGAAGGTATATAAACAGGATAAATACTGCAGAGATGCGTCTATGATACTCTTCAATCATGTGACCGGCCGTAATTCGTGCAGTATAGTATGCGGACCGTCAGGGTGCGGAAAAACCTATGTATGGCAGAACCTGATGTCGATATACGAAAAGATCCTGATAGTCAATTCATCTTCTCTTACCGCGGAAGGCTGGAAGGGGGAAAACAAAGTCACAAGCTTCCTTGACAGGGTCGATCCCAATTCTCCGGACTATATCATCGTATTCGATGAGTTTGACAAGTGTGTAGCCCCGTCTCACAATTCCCAGGGTGAGAATTATTCCGAAAAGATTCAGAGCGAGTTCCTTAAGCTTATCGAAGGAGAGAATGTCAGCCTGAAAAAATCCTCCGGGGAAATACAGATAAACACTAATGGCATGACTTTCGTTCTGTGCGGCTCCTTTGCCAAATGCGCCGGGAATATAGCAAGAAGGGAGAGCAGTACGGGGCTTGGATTCGGGAGCGCCAGATATGAGGTGAAAAGCTTCGAAAACGAGCTGACAATGCAGGACATTATAGATTTCGGCCTTATACCGGAGCTTGCATCCCGCGTAATGCGTATCACCAATATCCGCCCTCTTACGCTTGAGGATTATAAATATCTTATAAAAGAACACGAAGGGTCGCCCGTAAGACAGGTGGAGGAGCGTTACGGGCATAAGCTGGAGCTGTCTGACGCCGAATTCGATGACATAGCAAGACAGGCCTATGAATCCGGGCTTGGGATCCGAAACGCGAGGTCACGGCTGATGGAAATAATGGACAACAGAATCTTTGAGGAATACATCAAAAAGGAGGAGAAGAGCAATGCATTTTGACATTACATACGAAAAAGGGCGGATAACAGATGCTTTTCTTGACAAGGAGAGCAATGAGGATGATAACGTTCTGTATACCTATGCCCAGAGCCTTAAGGTGAGAAATGTAGGATATGATTTTGCTGCAGCCGCGAAAGAGGGGGACTTTAATGACCTGTCTGATGAAGACTATGCTGCTCTTCTTGATAGAATAAAAACCGTCAGCACTTTGTTCTACGATAAAAAAGCAGAAGAGAATGTGTTTCTCCTGTTGTCAAGAATGACAAGATTTATCCTCTGTTCGGATCTTCTGCCGGAAACGGAGGGTCTTTCGGAAGATGAGGAAGACATGTCGGGAGATATACTGTCAGCAGATGAATATGATGATTCCATTGAGATCAGCGATTACGAAGATGAATGGTTCGAGGACGACTGTGATACTGACAGGTTCTCTGACACAGCATTTTTAAAAGACATGCCTGAAAAAATCTCAAATTGCCTGTATAATGCGGGTATCAGTTCAAAGGAGCAGCTTGAGTCGATGTCTGACAAGGAATTACTGGCTATAGAGGGCATTGACCGGAAGGGTCTCAAAAAAATCAGGAAAGTGACCGGGAATAAACAAAAACCGTGAACTGCCCGGCCGGCCGGGAAAAAGCCGGGAAACATTCCGGAAAAAGTTGACTTGATCTGATAATGCATTAGAATACTATATAAGAATAAAAGCTGTACCGGTAATAACTGAAATCAAAGTCGACATAATGAACAGTTTATGCCGGCTTTGATTTGTCAGAAAAGCTGTGTCTGCCGGCATACAGAGCAGTTGGATAATCGGAAGGACGAAGGAAAACAGAGATGTTGATACTGGCACTTGATGAAGCGGGTGATTTTGAAAATACAGCTAAGGAAACGCTGAAAAAATGCGTTTCCTTAGCAAACGATGCGCACGGACGCACAGAGGAAGGGGTTTCGCCCTGTGCGTCCGGCGCAGGGAAGCGCTTTAATCAGCGCTTCCCTAAAGATCCGTCCGGAAGAAGTAAATTTACACTTATAGGCGGTGTGATATACGACGATCAGGATTCGGACGGGGATGAAGATGCCGAAAGGAAGCGTATAGAAGCTTATTACAGAGCGGCTGTTCATTCCGTTAACGGGAATTTTCCGGAGGATCTTCATTATGGTAAGAACAGAGATAATGAAAATGTCGGGAAGGTAAAGAAAGAGGTCAGTACTACTCTGCCGGAATTTTTAAAAAAGGGGACATACAAAAGCAGGGATCTGTGCGATAAAAAAGGAGCCGCTCTTCCCGTGAGGAAAGGAAAATATTATATCTGTGCCATAGTAAAAAGTACTAAAGGAAAACAGGCTCTTCTTAAAAGCGAGATCGGTGATTTTTTCCGTGACGGCATAGCTTCAAATATTTATTTTCACATGGTTTCCGAGGCTGTTGAGCACTTTATTTTTCATAATCCTTATTTCCCTGAGGCCGGTAAATTTAAGCTGGATATAGCAAAAAGAGAAAGTCCCGATATTGATGAGGATGCCAAGAACGTATATTTGGAGCAGGGATTTATTGAAAAAAGCACGGATAAGAATGCATTTACAAAGGAAATTGACAGGGTTCATTTCAGCCTTTTGAATGCGGATGTATTTCGGACGATATTATCTGAACAGATGATCGCAGACGGTAAAAAGAGCATTCAGATACACTCTATGAATATGATTTCCGTTGGTTACGGAAAAAAAGAAACGAAGTTCTCCGGAAAAATCTTTTTGTATCTGGCTGACTCTGTCTGTTCACAGTTATCTTATGTGAAAGAGAATGAGCGTTCCGAAATAACCGAGAATGATATCAGAGAAATCAATAACAGGGCTTTCAGGCTGACAGGAGAAGACAATCTTATCTTTTCCTATGATGAAGCCGATGAGCTTCTTAAAAAGTCACTCCGTGCTTTGGAAACGGAAGAGTTTTACGATTCTTTACGTTATGCATTTAAGATCATGGCAAGTGAAACCAAAGAGTCAGAATTCTACCGGGAGAAATGGATCCCCTTTATTGAAAAAGCTGTTACAGACCGTATTATGGAAAATCCGGGGAGCGGAGAAAAAACCTCTGCGGTTTATACAGCGGTTCAGGAGCTTAGAAATGCATATCTGACTAACCGGCTTAATCCCGAAGAAGCATTTTATATATTTACCGTATTGGAAAAATCCTGTGCACTGCTTAAAGATTCATATTTTGTAAATGCTCTCAGGTTTTACATAAACGATATCGGTCTTAAAGCATATTCGCATAAAGGGGATCCCCAAAGAGCTGAAATTTATTATGAAGAATGTGTGAAATATGCGGATGCCGTAAATATTGATGATTACATCATGATGCGAAATCAGTATGCAACATCCTTATGTGATGCTTTCGATTATGGAAAAGCAGTCCGTATCATGGGGACTTCGATCGACCTGCTTCAGAGAATATATGATGTGTTCAAAGCCGGGTTTGAAGACGGTGATAAACTGTTTTTCGGAAAACGTCTGCTTGCTGAAACATACAGCCTTGCGGGACAGTGTGCTTCATTTATGGGAGAGGAAGACAGCGCTCAGATATATTTTCAATCGGCGTTAAGCCTGTTTGACAGTAAGGACGACAGCAGAAAGAGAACAGAATCGTATTATCTTCATCATCTGATAGATTCGGAAAATAGGATAGGCTATCTTAAACAGATGGCTTTATACTGCGGAAGCGCTGATGTAAAGACTTATAAAAACCATTTAGACGCAATCCTGGAAATGGCAGGAAAGGGAACCGTGAACGGGAACTATGCCATGTATCTTTTTCTGAAGGGGCTCTGTTTTTTCGGAAGCACTAATGATGTCAGGAGTGTCTGGGAGGACATCAAAGCATGGGAAGAGGCCGTTAATAAAACGGAAAGGCAGGCCCATCCCTGGGAAATAATATATAAATACCTCTGGCTTCTTGCAGACAGAGTAAACGATTCCGAAAAAACGGATGAGTTCTGTCAACGGATCACGGAATTATCCTCCGGGTGCGGCGATAATCTGGTCGATGTCATTTCATTGATGAGCCTTGCCAGGCTATATCATGAAATGAAAAATACATCAGAGGAAAACAGAATTTTCGATATTATAACAGACAAGCTGAACGACCATTTCCCCTTGTTTTTCAAAGAGCTGAATTCGGAGAAAACATTTACGGACAAGGAGAAAAAGGTGCGGTATATCCGGGAAAAATTCAGGTACATGTATGACTGATCATGCGGGACGTATTATCCCTTAAGCTTTATTGACTTATACGGATTTTTATATGTCTTGTTTTTTTGTTTTGCCGCTTCATTCTCCAATAAAGAAAACAGATTACTGTCTAACCATTCTCTCATGGCTGCGGAATACATTTTTAATATTACCTCGTTGGGATCACTGCCTACCCTGATAATGGGTAAAAGCCTTGAGGTATGGAAATATTTGTTTCTGTACATGTATGGTAATTGTAGTAAAAATGTTCTGAATATCCTTTTTTCAGCTGTTTCATTTTCTTTCTTATCAGGAATCTTAAATGAATAATTACCAAAATTACAGGATTCAATATCATGAGCCCACCTGAACAAATAAAATGATTGCAGCATATTATAGTAATATCTTTCGGTGTCGGTACCTGAACTTTTCTTTCTTTCGGTGATATTATTGAATGCTTCGATTATCTGGAATGTTTTTTCTGTCTCATCGTATTCATCCTCTTTATTAATTGATTTGCTGGCTTCTATAATAATGTCTTCCTCATTTTTGTTTAAATAAAAAAGACAATTGGCCAAGACCCTTAATATACAATCTGTCCTGTCTTTGGTCAGATTTTTTAACCAGTTCAATATATTTGCTTCATTGTTATTGAACAGTTCAGGTGTTTTTTTGTTTTTGGTCAGAAAATCGATATCTTCTTTCAGGCAGTTAATAAAATATAATTTTTCCTGATCACCGTTGTCAGAAACTCCGTAAAACAATTTTATAGTTTGTATTATTTTGTAGATCCCAGGTAATTTAATATTTTTTAAATTTTCAGGATTACTACTTATGTCTGCCTGTTTGATTTCATCGATCCATGTATTAAGAGCGGAAATCTGTTCTTTTTTAGAACTGCTGTTTGATTTGGTATATCCCGTGTAAAATAAACACCGGATCGTCTCGCTGGATTTATATGTATTGCTCATAACACTGATCTTATTCCCGATAATGTCTATTTGATTATAATATTGGCTCACCCAGTCTTTGCCGTAGTTGTCCTCTAAGTTTCTAATATAATCAGCATTCTTATTATCATTCTTAAAGGCTGTTTGTTTAAGTTCTTTTATTGTTTCGTTAAAATCGTATATATGTTTAACCAGATCGTCCCATTCTTCAGTGACCGGCAGATCAATACTGTCTATGATACTCATCAGATGTAGTGCATTTTTGATGAAATCAATTTTCAGTTCTTTGAGCCATTTTAAAGGTTGTTTCCTGACCGATTCTTTCAGACATGAAATATAATCTTTAAAAAATTGGCATCTAAAAAAAACGTAGGGTCTATTTTTTATAAAGTCATATAAAGTGTCTTCTAACTTAAATGAGTCCGTTTCAGTCAGAGCAAAGAATTTCCTGCGTTTCGGAGAATCATCGGTAAGTAATCCGATTTTAACTACAGTATTGTATAAGCCCATCAAATCTGATGTGTGTATGGTTATATCGCCCTTTTTACTGTCATCATAATAATTGATCAGTGAAGCCATAGACATCCAATAATATATAAACTGTTCGAAACTGTCATTTGTTTTTGATTTGGCAAACAGATAAGAAAAGAGAACTGTCGGCAGATAATCGGGAGATTTTGTGTTGTCCCCCTCCTGCGTATAAAGAGCATGGTAATGTCCGTAAATGTCAGAATTAGAAGGTCGTATTCTGGACAGATAAGACAGGAGATCATCTGATGGTGAAAGTTTCTTAGGTAAATCCAGTTTTCCTTCGATCCTGGAATTGATTGAATGTATACGGTCGGTATTTAATAAATAATTAACGAAAGCTATATTTCCGCTGGAATATTTTACATAGATCAATTTCTGAATTTTCAGTCCCAGTTTATAGTTAACGGCGTGGATCACCATCGCGTTTGTGATCGCATTTCGAAATCTCCAGTCCCAGTCTTGAATATTATGAATACAATCATCATATACTGATGATAATATGCTTTCTTTTTTCGAATTTATTTTTTTTCCTGTTAAAACTATCAGGTTTTTGCTAACGGCAAATAACAAATCAGGTACGGCGTCAATGCCCGGAATACAAAACTCTTTTGTGTCATCATTATTATTGATACCTTTATAACCTTTACCGACAATGATAAACTCGTAACCGTTAAAGTTTCTGAAATACGTCTTAGGCCATTTCGGTATATTTTTAAACAGACTTTCCGGTTTTGCCTGTTCGATCGCTTTATAAAAAATATCAGAATTCCTGCTGTCGTGATTATAATAAAAAGATAAATACATGAGTAGGGATTTGAATGTTTCATTAAAATCAAGATCCGGGGAATAAAGCTCCAGAGTGCCGTTATTGCCAAAAGTATTGATCGGCTTTCCGCTTTCGTTAGTTACTTTTGTTATTATCTTATCACTTTCAAATATGGTCGTTTTTCTGTTAAAACGAAAATCGATATTAACAATATCATTTTTATCATGAATTTTGGATTTAATATTGAGGGTAAATATATCCCAGTAATAATAATTAAAAAATGATAAATGTATATCGTTGCCGATTTCTAATGAAGATAAATTGATATCGTATTCTTTAAAACAATTCCTGATAAAGTCACAGGCATCTGTATCCGGAGATCCTTTAAGCCATTCTCCTGCTTTATCGCCATTTTTATCTGCCGGGAGATTGTCTATAAATGAAACATGAATTTTATCGAAACTTCGTAGCTGTATCCATAACTCTTTGTTATTATCTATATATTTATATGGAAACAATTCGCTGATTTTTTTTATATTTGCCATGCTGATAAACCCTCATTTCATAAAATTCGGTTCGGAATATTTATAAAAAATGTTATCATGAGAAAATAAGCAAGTCAATAATCAAGGAACCCGGTTTAGCTAAGTTCAGCTACAGTCCGGGACAGATAAAAATTCCGAAAAAAGATAATTCTTGCGTGTCATGATTTCTGCCTATATAATTGATTTAACATGTGATTTTTGTTTATAAATCATGAAAAAATGAACAGATTTCAGGTCTTTGACGGTCAGGTTATAAGAGATCTGTTATAAGCTGCAAAAATTACTGAAACGGGGTGCTTATATGGCAAGTCTTAACTCATTGATGGACAGATTTAAAAATGTAACGGATATCACGGTATGGGAGCTTGCGGCAAAAGCCATGGAGCAGCAGGATGCCCAGGTTGTAAGCCTTACATCTGCAAAGAAGGGGAAAAAGAAAGCAGGTGATGATATTATTCTGATCCCGGAACTGTTTATCTGCGGTTATCTGGATATCATGTCAGAGCTGGAGGAGTGCAACTGGACCGGGAGTCAGGAGAAAATCCGGCAGCGCTATATGAGAGTTGCTGAAAACGTCGGGACTAGACGGCATAAGAAACTGCTTAACGATCTAAGCAGGGAACACAGGATTTCATTTGAGGATGATCTGTTTAATGCTTCTGAATACTATGATCTTTATTTGCAAAAAAGGCTTGCCAGAGGAAATAACTCTTTATTTGAGGATGAACTGGCGCAGCTGTTTGAAAAAGGGAACGAGCCTGCCGGAAATGAGCAGGCAGAGTATTCTGCCGGGATGATCGGAGCAGGAGAGGTTCTGGATTTCTGCGTAAACTTTTTAAATAAAAAAGGAAAACCTGTGACGAAGACGAAGACAGAGCAGGAGATGCAGGATATTCCTCTTGGCAGTCTTTCAAAAAAATATATGGATCTGAGGATGAAGCTCTCACAGGAGGTCATAAGTCAGGATAATGCCATCAGAAAATTCGTTCAGGGTCTTTTTATGGGAGAACTGAGCAACAGGGAGAAACGCAGCGGACCGGAAAGCAGCTATCTTTTTGTGGGACCGCCCGGTGTAGGCAAAACATTTCTCGCAAAAACAGTTGCAAAGCTTTTGGGCAGACCGTCGAAAATATTTCAGATGAGTGAATACGCTCATTCAAGTGATTTCCATGATCTTGTGGGCCATCAGAAAACATGGAGCAATGCACAAAGAGGGGCATTGACAACATATGTGGAAGCAAATGAAAATGCTATCCTGCTTTTTGATGAAATAGAAAAAGCTCATCGTAATACTATCCATCTTTTCCTTTCCATATTGGAAGGGGGGACTCTTGAAGATCTTTATACTCAGGAGGAAGTTGATTTTACCGGTACCATTGTCATATTTACTACCAATGCCGGAAGAAAGTTCTATGAGGAAAAGAGAGATGCATCGATATCCACGATGTCTGAAGAAACCCTGATCGATGCCCTCCGCAGTCCGAAATATAATGAGGAGGAGTCCGCCATTCCGGGTGAAATACTCTCCCGTATGGCAAAGGGCAATATTATAGGCTTTGACCACATGAACCCGGCCAAGCTTATCCCGATAATAAGGAAGGGAATGAGAAAAGGCGTTGAAGCCGTAAAGGAATCCCTTGATATTCAATGTGAATTTGATGAAGATATATTTCCTTATATTTTCCTTTTTCATATGGGCTCAAAGCTGGATGCCAGGGTCGCGCTTGCAAGAAGCGAGGGTTTTGTAAAGAACATGATGTTTAATCTGTCGGAGCATATCTGGGGTGACGGTGAACAGAAAACAAAATCCGCAGCAAATGCAGACATAACCAGGGCACGCTTTACCGTTGCGGAAGGTGAGCCGCTTGAGACCGAGCTGACTCTGCCGTCAAGGAAATCGGAAATACTGGTGGTATGTAATCAGGAGGATTATAATCGCTTTCTGAAACCCGAAAATGATAATAATTATCAGATGAAAATTGTGTATGCAGAGCAGGAGGAACGAAATTTCCAGGACTATATAAGCGAAACACTGCAAAGCGAACAGATCGATGCGATTTTTGTGGATCCATATATGAGGGAGCTTAACGGGGATAAGAGCGATAACACAGCAAAAACCGGCAGGAAGACCAAAGGCAGGAAAAAAACAGTCCAAAAAGAGATAATAGAAGACAAACAGACCGGCGCCATGGAGGGCCTTGCACATAAGGATACCATGGGTATGCGGGTGCTTGACTGGCTGTCAAAACAGGAAGGGCTTCCTCCGATATACTGCCTTGAGCTTAATGAGGAGCGTCCGATAAATTTCACAGACGAGCAGGAGCTTCAGAATAAGGGGATCAGGGATGTCTTAAGGTTATCAAAGACCGAAAGCAGGGAAGAAAAAAGAGAGATTATTGAAAATCTGACCTTTAGCCTCTTTCTGTCTTCAAAAATGAACAGTCTGATATCAAAAGGAAAAACGGTAGAATATGATGTGGGCTTTATAACACAGGATAATACCGCTTCTTCTGAGGTTGAAATAAGAATAAACAATCTTAGATATGCCCAGAGCATGGATCCCGAGGCACAGGAGATATTTATTTCCGACGAGCTGAGGAAAGAGGGAGGTTTTGACTCGGTTATAGGGCAGGAAGCCGCCAAGGAAGAACTGAGATACTTCCTTAAATTCATACAGGATCCCGGAAAATACAGGAAATCCGGGCAGCAGATATCAAAGGGCATTCTTTTCTACGGACCTCCCGGAACCGGAAAAACCAAGCTTGCAAGATCTTTTGCCTGTGAGGCGGACTGTCCGTTTATTTCAGTCACCGGATCACAGTTTTTAAATGGTTACAAGAAGATCCCTGAAGTTTTTGCGCTTGCGAGAAAGTATGCGCCAAGTGTTGTTTTTATTGATGAGATCGAGTCTATAGCGAAAGTGGCCGGCAATCCGATAGTTAAAGAGCTGCTTACGGAGATGGATGGCTTTTCGGGAAGAGAAAAACCGGTTTTCGTAATAGCCGCGACAAATGCCGGAGATGCTCCTGACCTTGACGGTCAGAACATATACCTTGATCCTGCCCTGCTCAGAAGGTTCACAAAAAAAGTATATATGAAGATCCCTGAACGGAAGGACAGGATCGAATGGCTTAAGAACCGGCAGAGAGCGCAGAAAAATCTGGAGTACAATCTGGAGAGCCTGTCGGAAAATGATATTCTGGAATTCGCAGATCTGACAGCCGGCTATTCACTGGCAGATCTGGAAAATGTTATAGCTATTGCGATCAACAGGGCAGCTGAGACGGATACTCCCGTTACGCTCAGCCTTCTTACCGCCTGCTTTGAAGAAACGGTTTACGGAGAAGAGCATGCCTATGATCCTGAACATATCCGCATTACCGCTTATCATGAATCCGGGCATGCCTTTATGGGGTTTTATCATAATAACGGAAAAAACAATCGCTTCATACCCGAATATGCTACGATCATAGCACGGGGAGGATATCTGGGTGCTGTTCATCAGAAAAACGATGAAACGCTTTCCGGATATACCCGGGAGGAATTACTTAAAATGATCGACATTTCGCTTGCGGGAAGAGCGGTTGAAATAGTTCTGGCTGAGAAAAACGGCAATGCTGATGGAGGTCTTTCCACCGGCGCATCAAACGATCTTGAAAAATCCACCCTGATAGCTTCCAACATTTTAAGCAGATACGGAATGGAGGAAGGATACATGGCTTCTGTTCCGTTTAACATGATCATGAATTCACCCCTGGCGGAAAAATATCTCGGAAAGATCAATGAAATTCTCTCGCAGGAGATGGAACGTACACTGAATATAATCAGAGAAAACTTTGAAAAGATACAGCTTCTTGCTCAGGCGCTTTTAGAGCGTTCCAGGCTTGATACAAAGGAGATGAAGTCTATTATCAGTATTCCGGAATCAGCTTCAGAAAAAGCAGGAACGAAAACGGAATCCGTAAAAAACAAAACAAAAGCCGGGAAGAGAAGCAAAAAAAGGGAGCAGGACAGCGATGCGTTATTATAGGATTGTGAACGGCGTGATCCGGTTATATGGGATCACATATCAGGAATATGATATTCATGAAGGATTAAAATACAGGTGTTTTCGATGGAACCCGGGATACCGCTACTGGTATGCACAAGAGACTCCGGGCAGGGTGGCCTTTGTTCAAAGCCTCGGTGCCACATATAACGGCGGGACGACCGGAGGCAGAGGAACAGCTGCCGTGACAGCGACGGCCAGGTCCCGAAGAGGTAATCCTGTAGTTGTTGTGCCGTCAAATCGTGGGGCCGCAAACACTCAGACAGCCGTACAGGGTAACCGGCCGGCCGGCGGAGACCAGACAGCCTCGCAGAGTAACCGGGCGACGGTGAATGGGCAGCCTGCCCGGGAGAATCATGCTCCGGAGAATGACATACCGGCTGATGATCCAGAGACCTTTATCAGGGAATATGAGGAAAACTATAATAACCCGGAGAGCGGTACCCGTTCCGAACTATTGGAATTTCTGCATAAAAGAAAGCATATCTGCTGGTATCCGTCCGCCGGTATAGATTTTGCCGCTCCTCTCCTTCTGTCAAAATGGGCATATACGTCTTATAAATTTGTTGAGAGTGCAGATAAGCAGGTTATAATCCCGGACTGCTTTATCTGTACAGATAATCTGCAGGGAGACGCAAATAAGGCAAAGGAATGTATTGATAAGCTTAAAGATTATGCAAATCCGAGAGGGTGGAGAGCCATAAGCAAACTGGATTCTTCCACAGGCTCTTTGCTTAACGGCCTTGACAGAGGAAAGGTGATCGATCCTGGCATTCGCTACAGCATAAAAACCGACGAACCTGTCAGGTACGACACAGGGTGTGGATTTGCATACCGGATGAGGCTCAATATAGAAGTAAGCAGGTCTTCTGCTGTGGATAAATGGGAAAAGGACCTGCTTTATGTCGTTGCGGATAACAGAGAGTTTTATGATCAGGTTCTGTTCAGACCTGATGGCAATGAGGAGGAGGATGTTTCCGTAGAGACCGTTGTAATAAAGGATCCGGAAATCAGAACTGCTCCTAAAAGCGAATGGAAATATGAACAGATGTTCAGGGACATTAAAGCAAAATATCTGGTCGCGCAGGAGTCGTTTATGAAAAACTTCAATGAAACGATCCTGGCAAATGATTTTGAAGAACTTTACAGGATTGAAAAAATATGGGATGCAAACGACCCGATGATATGTTATAAGAAAAGAAGGTACAAAGCATAACCGGGTGATGCAGGATGCTGATATAAATATAGGAAACGAATTAAATTTTTGCCTTTTGAAAATTTAATTTGTTTCCTCGCGCCGGCCGAACGCCGCTCATAGCGGCAGTTTCCTCTGTGAGGCCGCGCGCATCACTTTATAGTAAACGCACGTATTTTGTGCGTTTACTATAACATTGTTTTAATCATCAGCTTAAGATGTTCAGGGAAATCAAAGGATCCCTCGACTTTTCAGAGGGTATGTCAGATATTTCAGGGGCATAAACCGCTTTCAATAAAGGAGGAAAATCATGCAGTATGTAAAAGCTTGCGGGGAAGAGATATCGAGACTGGCATTCGGAGCCATGAGACTGCCGCTTAAGGAAGACGGAAGCATAGACGAAGAGCAGGTAAACGAGATGACTGATTATGCCATGGAGCATGGCGTAAATTATTTTGATACAGCCTATCCCTATCATGACGGAAAATCGGAGATCGTAATCGGAAACGCCCTTGCGAAATACCCGAGAGAAAGCTTCAGGCTGGTCACTAAATTCCCGGGCCATCAGTTTATGAAGAAATATGACTGCAAGGGTATATTTGAGGATCAGCTTGCAAAATGCGGGGTGGATTATTTTGATTTCTATCTGCTTCATAATATATATGAGAACAGCCTTCCGACGTATATGAATGAAGAATACGGCATTGTTGATTACTTTGTAAAGCAGAAAGAACTCGGAAGAATAAAGCACCTCGGATTTTCAACCCATTGCAGGGCAGAGAACCTTGAAGAGATCCTTGATTTCCTCGGAGACAGAATCGAGTTTTGCCAGATCCAGCTTAACTGTGTGGACTGGACTCTTCAGGAGGCAAAGAAGAAGATCGAACTGCTCGGAAGCAGGGGGATCCCTGTTATGGTGATGGAACCTGTCAGGGGCGGAAAGCTTGCCGATCTCGGGGAAGAAAACAATGGAAGACTTAAAGCCCTGAGGCCGGATGAGTCGATCGCATCATGGTCGTTTCGGTGGCTTATGAAGATACCGGAAGTAGCTACCATATTAAGCGGTATGTCAGACCTTGACCAGATGAAGGATAACGTAAAGACCTTCAGCGAAGGGAATCCTCTCAGCGATGAGGAGTGGAAATTAATGTTAAATATCGCTGAGACCCTGAAAAAGGGAGTTCCGTGTACGGCATGCAGATACTGCTGCAGCGGCTGTCCCATGGGACTCGATATCCCGATGCTCTTAACCGGATATAATGATATGAAATTTGCCCAGGCGCTTACGGTAAAAATGCAGATGGATGGTACTGCTGCCGAGAAATGGCCGGATAAATGCGTCGGGTGCGGTGCGTGTGCGGCGGTATGTCCGCAGCATATCGATATTCCCGGGGTGCTCAGGGAATTTAACGAAATGCTCAGAACAGGCCAGACATGGGCTGATCTGTGCAGACAGCGGGAGGAGACCGCGGAAAAATTAAAAAACGCTTCCGGCAGTAAAACTGTGTGATAATGATTAAGAAACTGTTTAACAGACTTTTCGGATACTGGAAGAAAAGACCGGTCATAAAAAAAGATAATGCCGATCCTGTGGAAGATAAAGCGCAGAACGAAAACGTCCTGCGCTTATTTGAGTGTGGGAAATTCATGGATTCCCTGCTGAAGGC